>NZ_JQMO01000002.1:1842159-2149185 GCF_000744785.1 Kitasatospora azatica KCTC 9699
CAACTCCCTCACCTTGTCCCGGCTGAAGATCGACGCCGTGCTGCGCGCCCTGGCCGCCAGGTCCGCGCCCAACGCCGCGGCCGTCGCCACGGGGACGGGCATCGGCAGCAGCCTCGGTGGGCGGCACCCGACGGCGGCCGCCACGGCTGCCGCGAAGTCGGCCAGGCGGTACTGGACACCGTCGCTGACCTGGAAGATCCCCTCCGCCGTGTCACCGGGCCGGACCACCACCTGCGCGTCCGCCGCCGCGAGCAGCGCCCGGCACAGGTCGTCGACGTGGATCACCGAGTAGTGGTGCGGGCCCGGTCCGCAGGTGGGCAGGAGACCGCGCCGGACGGCGGCCTCCAGGCTGGGCAGGAACTCGCGGTCGCCCGGGCCGTAGACGATGGGCGGGCGGACGATGACCCCGGGCACGCGGTCCGCCAGCCGGTGCACGACCCGCTCACCGCCGAGCTTGCTGCGGCCGTACTCCGACACGGGCGCGGGCGGATCCTCCTCCCGACGCGGACGGCCCGGCAGTGACGGCCCGGCTGCCGCCAGGGAGGAGCAGTAGACCAGGCGTGGCGGGCTCGGCGCGGCGGCGAGGGCCGCGCACAGCCGCCCGGTCCCTGCCGTGTTGACCTCGGCGTACTCGCGTGGCCAAAGAGCCTTGACCACTCCGGCCAGGTGCAGGACGCGGTCCACGCCCTTGACCGCCTGGTCCAGGCCGCGTCCCGTACGGAGATCGCCTTCGACCACCTGCACGGCCAGGGCGTCGGCGCGCAGTCGGCCACGATCGCGCACCAACACCGTGGCTTCGTCCCCGCGTTCGGCGAGCTGGCGGAGCAGGTTCCGGCCGATGAAGCCGGTGGCCCCGGTCACCAGGTACCTCACGGGGTGCCCCGTTCCTGCGGCCGGGTGTCGGCCGGGTCGATGGCGCGCTGGTACAGGCGATGGGTACGGAACCGGACGGCGCCGGTGGCCTGGATCACCCGGTTGCTCTGGGCGTTGTCCTCGAGGACCCAGGAGAACTCGGTCTCGCGGTAGCCCAGGCGGTGCGCCGCGCGGTGCGCCTGGGCGAGGACGGCCGGAACGAGTCCCGAGTGGCGGTACTTCTCCTTGGCGCCGCCGGCCACGGCGCGTACGCGGTCGATCCGACGGGCGGCGCGTGCCATCCGGACCAGCCCGGTCGGCAGCCCGAAGGTGGTCAGCCGTCCGCGCGCAGCGCGCAGCGCCTGGTTCGCGTCCGGCAGCCACATCGTGAACGCGGCCGGATCGCCGTCGACCTGGGCCAGGATCACCAGCTCCGGTCGCAGCACCGGCTTCAACTCCGCCAGCAGGTGGTCGAACTCGCGGTCGGTCAGCGGGACGGATGCCCAGTTCTGGGACCACGCCGCGTTGTAGATCTCCTTGACCTGGGCCATGTCCTCGTCGAACCGTTTCGGATCGAGGGGCCGGATGGTGACGTTCTGCCGGCTGCGGGCCCGGTCGCCGACCCGGTCGAAGACGGGTGGCAGCTCGCCCTCCCGCGGCATCGGCAGCCGCCACGACCACAGGTCCTTGGCCTTGGCGAAGCCGCACTCGGTGAGGAGCCGCTGGTAGTACGGCGGGTTGTGCGCCATCATCACCGTGGGTGGGCTGTCGAAGCCCTCCGTCAGCAGGCCGCACTCCTCGTTGGTGGAGAAGCTCAGTGGCCCCAGCACCGCCGTCATCCCGCGCCCGCGGAGCCAGTCGGCCGCGGCCGTGAAGAGCGCCTCGGCCGTCTGGACGTCGTCGACGCACTCGAAGAGGCCGAAGAGGCCGTGCCCCGGGTGGTGCCGCGCGTTGTACCGGGGGTCGATGACCGCGGCGATCCGGCCCACGACCTCGTCACCTCGGCGGGCGAGGAACAGCTCGGCCGTCCCGAAGTCGAAGAACGGGTTGCGCCGAGGGTTCAGGAACGCGCGCCGCTCCCGCTCCAACGGGGCCACCCAGTGCGGGTCTTCGCGATAGACACGGTACGGCAGTCTGATGAAGGCGGTGGTGTCGCGGCGCCCCCGCACCGCCGTCACGACGGCGGTCACAGCGCCACCTCCACGGATCGGCGCTGCCGGGCGATGCGTACCGGTTCGTACCCTTCGGGCGCGGCCCCCGGGATGAGGCCCAGCCGCCGTCCGACCAGCGCGAAGGCGTCGAGCACCTGCTCCACCTGGTCGTCGGTGTGGGTGGCCTGGGCGGTCACCCGGAGCAGCGCCCGGCCGCGTGGCACGGCAGGGGCGGCGACGGCGTTGGTGAACACCCCCGCGTCGAAGAGCTCCTGCCAGGCGCGCAGGCACAGCTCCGCGTCGCCGACGTGGACCGGGATGATGGGGGTGACCGACTGGCCGGTGTCGTAGCCGAGGGCGCGCAGCCCGTTGTGCAGCCGCTCGGCCAGGTCCAAGGCCCGCTGCCGGCGGTGGGGTTCGGACTCGATGATGTCCAGCGACGCGATGCCGGCGGCGGCCGCCGCCGCCGGCATCGCAGCGGAGAACAGGAGTGAACGAGCGCTGTAGCGCAGGTAGTCGATGACGTCCCCGGGGCCGGCGAGCATCCCGCCGGACGAGCCGAAGCACTTCGACAGTGTCCCGGTGACCAGGTCGACGCCGTCCAGCAACCCGAAGTGCTCGGCCACGCCCCGTCCGCCGACGCCCATCAGCCCGATGTCATGGGCGCTGTCGACCACGACCCTGGCCTCGTAGCGGCGGGCCAGCGCGACGATCTCGGGCAGGCGGCACAGATCGCCGCTCATCGAGAACAGGCCGTCGGTGACGATCAGTTTGCCGACGGCGGGGTCTGCTGCGCGCAGCAGACTCTCCAGATGGATCATGTCGGAGTGCCGGTAGCGGTAATGCGCGCCGAACCCCAGCCGGATGCCGTCCACCAGGGAGGCATGGTTGGACATGTCCCCGAAGGCGGCGTCGTTCCTTCCGAGGAAGGACGCGATCGCCAGGTTGGTCTGGAAGCCGGTGGTCGTCACCACCGCCGCCTCCTGGCCGAGGAACACCGCCAGCCTGCCCTCCAGTTCCTCATGGAGTGCCAGGCTGCCGTTGAGCGCCCTGGAACCGGAGCACGAGGCGCCGAAGCGGCCGAGCGCGGCGGAGGCGGCCGCCACCACCCGGGGATCTGTCGACAGTCCCAGGTAGTCGTTGCAGCCGACCATGATGAGGCGCTTTCCATCAACGAGGACTTCGGTGCCGCGCGCGGAGAGAGCGCGGAAGTACGGTCGGGTCCCCGATTCCACCATGGCGCGGTAGAAGTCGTGTTGCGACTGCTTTCGGAAGACATCCGGCATGGGCCGCTCCATCGACGAGATTTCCTGATGTGTAGCGACCCTAGGACTCCGGACGCCCGACGCGGCGGAGCGACACCGGCGGGCAGCGCTGCGCGAATCGATATCGAACGCGGTTGACTGATCGAACAGTTGAGGTCAGGACGGGTCCTCGGGACGCGGTATAAAGGTCCCTGAACATAAAGGTCCCTGCACTCGCTCACCGGGAACGACGGTGTGCCATGCACTGGGATGTCGATACACCACAGTCGATACATCACACTGGCCGATTTTCAGGAATTGTGCGCGGCCTTAGGAATGACCAGCGGGAACCGGGACACCGATCATGCGCCGACGACTCTCGCCGACCGAGCGCTTCCTGTGGGCCGCGGGCGAGGTGCTCCCCGTCAACATGGCCGTGATCGGCCGGGTCCACGGCCGGACCACTCCCGCCCTCCTGCGCGAAGCCCTGTCCGCCGCTCGTCACCGCCACCCGCTGCTCGCGGTCCGGATCGCCGACCCCGGCCCCTGGCGGGCCTGGCTGACCACTGACCGGGTACCGGACCCGGAGCTGCGCGTCGTCAAGGCCGCAACCCCGGACAGCTGGGCCCGGATCGTCGAGGAGGAACTCCAGCAGCCGTTCGACATCCGCCTCGGCCCGCTGACCCGCTTCGTCCTGGTCGAGGCAGGCGACTCCTTCGACCTCGTCGGGATCTACCACCACCTGGTCGCCGACGGCCTGTCCGCCGCCTTCGTGCTGCGCGATCTGCTCCGCCGGATCGCCGACCCGGCCGCCGACATGTCCCCGGTCGTCGCCGCCCCCGCCGACGACCTGCTCCCCGACCGCCGCGCCGGACTCGGCGACCTGCGCGCGGTGGCCCGCCTGCTGCGCGGCAGCGGCCGGGCTGCCCGCGCCGCCGGCGCAGGCAGCCAACTCGCCTACACCACCTGGTCCCTGGACGCACCCGAGACCTCAGCCCTACTCGCCCGCTGCCGAGCCGAACGAACCACCGTCACGGCCGCCCTGTCCACCGCCTTCGCCCGCGCCCTCGCCGAGCTCGGCCGGCACGGCCCAGTCGGCCCGGTCGGCCGCCATGTCCGCCACGTCCGCCACGTCCGCCACGTCCGCCACGTCCGCCACGTCCGCCATGTCCGCCACGGCCAGCACAGCCCGCACGGCCCGCACGGCCCGGTCGGCATCGCCGTGGCAGCGGACCTACGGCGGCTGCTGACCCCCTCCCCCGGCGAGGCCCTCGGGCTCTACGCGACCAGCCTCCTGACCACCCTCGACGGCGCCGCCCGACACGACCCCTGGGAGGTCGCCCGCCGCGCCGGAGCCGACATCCACCGCGCCCTGCGGCCGGAGGAACTCCTGCCCCTGGTCCGGATCCACCGCCTGCTCCGCTACCTCCCCCGCGCGACCATGAGTTCACTCCTCGGGCGCAGCGAGGCCAAACGGACCGTCTTCGACGTCTCTCTCAGCAACATGCGCGTGCCCGTCCCCACCGGCTACGGACCCCTCCGGCTGACCGCCGTGTACGCCGCCGCCCACACCAGCCTGTCCGGCGCCCCTCTCGTGACCGTCTACGGACTCGACGGCCGCCTCTTCTGCAGCGTGACCTCGACGGACGGCCCGCACACCGCAGAACTCTGCGCCCTGGCCATGTCCCACCTGCGGGCCGCGATCTCGGGGTGAACCGCCCCGAGTCCAGCGCAACCCTCGAAGTCACCAGCGCAACCCTCGAAATCCTGCCCCCGTGACTGCCGACCCGTATTCGGGCTCAGTATTCGCCCTTGATCACGAAGTAGGAACCGCGGATCACACCGGCCAGCTTCGACTTCTGACGCGCGAACTTGAAGCGTGACGCCAGTTCCTCGGGAACCTCCATGCCTTCGGAGAGTTTGAACCCGACCGCGCGCTTCGTCCCGCTCTCAATGCCGTACATCACGTTGATCGACAGGCCGGACTCGTAGAACACATAAGCCATCCGAAGACCGTCCACCTCGAATGAGGTCACCTCGAGCGGGCGGGCGGAGATGACGATGTCACGCTCCTGGGCGAGAACGCGGTTCACCCAGTCGAGCGTCTCCGGTGCCTCGGTTGCGGGGCTGACGGTGAAAGCGTGATCGTACTTATTCTTGTAATAGCGCGCCTCGTTGGCGCGTAGTCCGGCGAGAGCCTCCGCAACCGGGGAGGATTCCAGGCCGACGGTGGACACGTTCTCGAAATCGACGATGTACGGCATGCGCTCTCCCGATGACGGTCTGTCAAGGCCACGGTAGCGGACGGACCACTTCCAGTCGGGCGTGGCTGGAGCGCGCCGGAGACCGCGGCGCGGACCGTCGCGCAGCGCCGAGCGCCCAGCAGGGCACGGCGGACGACGGGCGGCGGACGACGGGTGGGCGCGCCCCGCCCCACGCTCAGACGCTCGGCACCGCGACCGGCCTGGCCAGCACCTGGTCCAGCACCTCGGCGAGGAACCGCGCCGGATCCGGCACCGGCACCGTGACCCGCATCGCGACGATCGCGTCCGGCCGCACGAGCAGGGCCCCGCTGTCGGACAGCCACGGCGCGCGGACCCGGTGTGCCGGCAGGCCGACGCCGGCCGCGGCCGCGAGCCACCGGTCGCCCGCGGCGCCCGCCAGCAGGGTCCACCGGGATGCGACCAGGTCGAGCGTGGAGACCCCGTCGACCCACGCGTGCGGCACCCGTGAACCCGGCGACCCGTCCAGCGCCGCCACCAGGTCGACCGTGGACGGGAGTTCCGGCCGCGGATCGACGACGGCGGCCGAGTCGTACCGCTGGCCGAGGTGCACGACCGGCGCCGCCCACACCCCCGCCGCAGCCCTGGCGGCGTCGGCCTCGGGTCCACGCCCCCAGTGCAGCGCCGGGTCGGCGAACCTGCGCATCGCCTGGTCCAGCGTCGCCGCGGCGACCGGCTCGCGCTCCTGCGCGTAGGTGTCGAGCAGGCCGGCGCCCGCCTCGCCGTGGTGGACGGCGGCCAGTTTCCACGCCAGGTTGTGGGCGTCGGCGACGCCGGTGTTGAGGCCGAACGCACCGATGGGTGCCACGGTGTGGGCGGCGTCGCCGACCAGGAACACGCGGCCGACGGCGAAGCGGTCGGCCAGGGCGCTCCGGGGCCGCCACGGCAGCACGCTGCGCACCTCGACGTCGAGCTCGGGATCGCCGACCGCCGCGCGGACGACCGCGACGCAGCGTTCCTGCGTGAAGTCCTCGGGGCGCTCTCCCTCGTCCACGTCGCAGCTGACGTGGAAGACCCAGGTGGTCGAACCGTCCACGGTCACCAGCAGGCCGTGCGCCTCCGGCGTGGTGATCGTGCAGGTGCCGAAGGACATCCCCCGCAGGTGGGGTCGGAGGTCGGCGCCGAACAGGATGTTGATCTTCGACTTGCCCAGGTCGCCCACCCCGGAGGTACCCACCCCGAGCGCGGTCCGCACAGCGCTGTGCGCGCCGTCCGCGGCCACCACGTGCGCGCAGCGCAGCGAGTAGCGGCCATCGGGCCCCTCCAGCTCGACGTCGACCCCGTCGGCGTCCTGCGCGATGCCGACCAGGCGGGTCGACCAGCGCACAGCCGCTCCGCGGCGCGCCAGGTCGGCCGCCACCACGGCGTCAAGGCGGTCCTGTGCGCAGACGCCGCGCAGCCTGAACGGCGTCGTGTCCAGCTCGGTGGCGGACGGAACCGGCATGGGCACGGCCACGACATCGCCCGCGCCCATCTCGACGACCGTCCGCGCCACCGCCTTGGCCGTGGCACCCCGCAGGTCGACGGCGACAGCGTCGACGGCGGTGTCCAGCCCGAGTTCACGCAGGATCTCGACCGTCCGGGGCCCGATGCCGGTCGCGCGCGGGTGGACCGACGGCCCCGAGCGGCGTTCGACGAGCACCGCGGGGATGCCGTGGTGGGCGAGCAACGCCGCGGTGAGCAGCCCGACGCTGCCGCCCCCGACCACGAGGACCGGCGCTTCCAGATACGCTGTTTCCGTCATGGCTACACCGTAGCCAGAAGCTAGAATGCCGGTCAACGAGGAAGGGAAGCACCCGATGACCGAACCCGCTCCCTGGTCGGTGTGGACCAGGCCTCGCCCCGAACCGGCCCGACGCGCCCCGGGAGTGGACCAGTACGTGGCCGCCGCGCTGGCCGTCGCCGACGCGGAGGGCCTGGCCGCGGTGTCGATGCGCCGGGTCGCGGGCGACCTCGGCTCCGGGACGGCCACCCTCTACCGCTACATCGCCAACCGCGACGAGCTGGTGGACCTGATGGTCGACGCCGCCCAGGGCGAGGACCCGCTCCCCGAGCCCACCCCGGACTGGCGCACCGACCTGGCCGCGGTCGCGCACGCCCAGCGCGCGACCCTGCTGCGCCACCCGTGGCTGGCGGCCGAACTGGCGGGCAGGCCCTCGCTCGGCCCCAACACCTTGCGGCGGGCCGAATCCGCCCTGCGCGCCGCCGTCGCGCTCACCCCCGACATCACGCTGGCCTCACAGGCACTCGTAGCCGTGCACGCGTACGTGCTGGGCTCGGTGGCCACACAGCAGGCCGCTCGGCGCGCCGAGCAGCGCACCGGCCTGACCGAGGAGCAGTGGCAGCGCAGCCTCGGCCCCTACATCAGCGCCGTCCTCGCGGCGGGCGAACACCCGATGCTCGCCCGCCGCGTCCACGAAGGCGAGGACCTCGACCCTGACGTCGAGTTCGCGTTCGGCCTGGACTGCGTACTCGACGGCCTCGCGGCCCGATTGGCTCACTGACGCGGGCACCCGGGCACCCGGCACTCGGGCACCCGGACAACCCGGGCACAGCCGCCGTCGCGGGTCAGCGGTAGGAGTAGTGGAAGTTGGCGATGTCGCGGGTGGTGAGTTCGGTGACCCGCCAGGGGTCCATCACCGCGTTGTCGCCGTTCAGTGTCGGGTTCTCGTTCTGGTGGGTCGGGTGCCAGGTCCACCAGAGTCGGTCGATGTTGGCGTGGTGCATGTAGAAGAGCGGGTCGGCGGCCGCCGTCATCAGGTCCGACATGGTGGCGCCGACCCAGACGTGGATGTCGTCGTGCACGGACTCCAGCCCGTCCACGAAGGTGTTGAAGTCGCCGACGCCCATCACCGCGTCGATCCGGGAGGTGATCTGCCGCAGCGCCTGTTGGTCGCCGGGCGAGCGGGTCACCTGGATGACGCCGCCCATCGCACCGGGCACCACCACGGTCGGCAGCACGCCCGCCATCCAGACCGGTACCTGCTGGTCGACCGTCCAGTCCCAGTACGGGATAGTCACGTCGGCGTGGATGCGGCGCAGCGCGCTCTCCATCTGGTCCAGGAGCACCCGGTGCCAGGGCAGGAACCGCTGGGCGCCGAGGTCGGTCGGCGAGGAGCTCATGCGGTGCTGGTGGTGGCCCATGTCGGCGTGGACGGCGACGAACTTGCCGAACGCGCCGGACTGGTTGATCACGTTGAACGCGTCGAGCAGGCGGGACCGCTCGGTGGCGGTGAGGTCCTTCTCGTTCTTGCGGACCTTCTGCAACGGCTGGGTCCGCCGCATGGCCGCCAGATCGGCGAAGGTCATCGGGCCGGCCATCCCGTCGTGCGGGGAGGTGGCCCGCGCGAGCAGGTCGGGGTGGGCGAGGGTGGCGAGCTGATGCTCGGTCATCTGGGTCACGGAAGCCTCGATTTCTCGGCACAGTGGTCCGGGCTGGTGGGGCAAGCACTCCCCCAGCAGCGTCGACCCGCGCGCCGAGCCCTGCGCGCCGGACTGGGCCAAGCGGCGGCGTGGCTGCCTGGAGGTCAGCAAATCCCGGACCGGACCTGGCTCGGTGGGCGACCGCGGGTCCGTGACCGGCACGGAGCCGGGCAGGGCTGAGCCCCGGCACCGACAGCACCCCAGGATGCCAAGCTCACCGGGTGGCCTCGGCGGACCATTCGACGAGCGGTGGCCGGACGGCGGCACACAGGGGATGGCCCTTGGCGTCGGTGAGGCGAAGGCGTCCGGTGAGCTGCCCGAGTCGGGTTGCGGCGGCAGCGGTGGCCGGGTCGACGGCGTCCAGCATGAGCTTGGCGCGTCGGAACAGGGTGAAGGTACCGACTTCGTCGACGCTGCCCCACGAGAGGTAGATGAACCGGCCGCCCGGACGACCCTGGATGTACGGGCCCTTGAGGTCGATGCCCAACGGGCCGGGGGTGGCCGTGCACTCCAGCCGCCAGGTTGCCGAGGCGGCGTCGCCGGGCTGGCAGTCGAGCAGTTCCTCGCGCCGGTCCCGACGTTGGACCGCCACGTGGACGTTGGTGTAGCCGGGGAAGTCGGGGCCGGCGGCGCAGGTGCGGCCCGGCAGGTCGTAGGCGTCGATCCGGATCTGCATGGAGCCATCCTCCTCGGCGACGGCGCCTCCCCCTACGACGCCGTCACGGGCCCGGTTCGACACGCCAGGTGCTCACCAGCATCCGCCATCCGCGCAGTCGCCCCACGGAACCGCGACCGGCTGACCCCTAGCGGCGCTCGCCCGCAGCGCGCCGGTACCCCGAGGGGGTCAGCCCCGTCCACCTCCGTACCGCGCGGGTGAGGGCCGCCTGAGTGGCGAAGCCCACCTGGGTCGCGATGGCGCCCAGCGGCAGTCCGGCCGGCTCGGGCTCGGCCAGCAGGGCCAGCGCCCGGTCCCGTTGCACGGCCTCCACCAAGGCTGAGAACGAGCAGCCCTCCTCCTGCAGGCGCAGCTGGAGCGTGCGGCGGCCCACCGCCATCGTGCGTGCCACGTCGGCCAGTCGAGGCGGGCCGTCCGGCCCCACTTCCTCCTGGAGGGCTGCTCGGACCGTCTCCGACCACCGCGTGTGGTGCAGTTCGAGCCGCCGCTCCGCGTACGGGGCGAGCATCGCCAACACCACCGGATCAGCCTGTCGCACGGGCGCACGCAGTGCGGTCGGCCCGAACACGCAGGCATCCGCCGGCTGCCCGAACGACACCGGGCCGAACACACTGCGGTACGCCTGCGCCCGCTCGGGGGCGGGCCGCCGCAGCAGCACCCGGTCCGGTACGGCGCCCTCCCCGGCGAGCCGGCGGACGGTTCGGCACAGCATGGCGAAGCAGGCGTCCACGGTTTCCGGATGTGCCGCACCCCCGTCCAGTGCCCGCAGGCTCACCGAGACCGTGGCGGGCCCGCTGCCGGTGGGGCGCCGCCGTACGACCAGCTCGTTGCGGCCGATCAGCGGGTGGAAACGCCCCAGGTTGTCCAACAGCGCCGCGATGTCGGGGCTGTTCGCGAGGATCGGCGCCAACACCCCGCCCAGCGCGGTGGTCTCGGCCGACTCGGCGAACGCCAGCCCGGGCTGCGCCGTACCGACCAGGCACAGCGCGTCCCAGAGCGGCGCGAGCCAGTCGACCTTCGCCCGGTCGTCTGCGCGGTCGTCCGTCGTTCGCGGATCCGGCAGCGCCACTCCTCGCGCGAGGGCGTATGCCTGCAACTCCGCCTCCACCAGGTCGGTGCTGATGGGGCCGGCCTGGGAGTCGTCCCGAGATGCGCGGGAAGGCAAAAGCGGTGCACCCACGGGAAAGCAAGCCTCTCGGGTCAGCTGCGAAGTTGGCGGCATGGAACTCGACACACCGGCACGGCCAGGTCTGACCTACGGTACCTACCCGCTGCTGGCGACAGCCACGGCCGCAGCCGTCTGGGCGGCGGTCACTCACCGCCTGGCGATCTCGCGGGACGCCACGCTCGGCCTACTGACCATCGGCACCATCGTGGTCGCACTCATCGTCGAGCGGGTCAACCCGCTGCTGGACCGCTGGCGGATGACCCGGGACAACTTCGTCGGCCGCGACCTGCCGTTCATCGGACTGGCCTTCGTGGTCGAGCAGGTCGCGACCATGGGTGTCTCCCTCGTCGCAGCCCGCTTCGTCCCGGCCGGCGGCTTCGGACCGCTCGCCCGCCTCCCGCTCCTCGTCCAGGCCCTGGTCGTCCTGCTGGCCCTCGACCTGCTCTGGTACACCTACCACCGGGCCGCCCACACCATCCCCCGACTGTGGCGGGCGCACGGAGTCCACCACTCGCCGTCCCAGCTGTACCTCCTCATGCACCCGATCTTCCACCCCATCGACCTGCTGGTCTCCCGGTTCATGATCTCCCTGCTGGTGTTCCGCTTCAGCGGCGCGACCCCTGACGCCGCGTTCCTGGCCCTGGTGGTGCTGAACCTCCAGCAGACGATCAGTCACATCAACTCCGACCTCCGCACCGGAGCGCTCAACTACCTGCTGATCGGCGCCGAAACCCACCGCTGGCACCACGGCGCCAGCGAACGGGTCAACTACGGCTCGGTACTGGCCATCTGGGACATCGCCTTCCGCACCTTCGTGTACGAGCCCACCCGGGTGCCCGACCGCCTCGGCCTCGACGACCCGGCCTCCTACCCCGACCCCCGCCGCTTCCACACCACCCTCGCCTGGCCCTTCCGGCGGACCAGCACACCGGCTGCGAAACCGTAGGACCGGCTCCGAGGCATTGTTCGGCTCAGGGCGCCGTGTGTGGTCCCATGTTGGTCCCGCATGCGATCAGTGCGGCGTCGTGCGCGGTGCGGTAGTGAGAGTCACGGATGGCGTCGCCCAGCCACGCTCGGGGATTCTCGCCGACTGCCCTCGTGCAAACCGGCTCTGACCTGCTCTCATGCGCCTCCGAGCCGCTCGCATGCCGACGGCTCAACGGCCCGCCGCTGACCGTGTTCCACCGCTCGGATCCGCCTGCTCGGGCACGCGAAGGGCACAACCGCTCAGATCAGGCGGCAGCTGGTACCTGCACCCCGGGTACGTTGCGATCGTCTAACGGCTGGCTCAACCCCCCGTGCCTCCGATCATCCGTCGGACACCATGGCGACCTTGCATCGTCTCTCAAGGAGCGCAATGACTGCGCAGTTCCCTCCTGGTTGGGGCCAGCCCGGACTTCAGTCGGCACCTACTCCGCCAGACACCCGGCCGCTGCGGAAGCGGAAGCGCGTATGGGCAGGTGGCTTCGGACTGTTCTTGCTCGGTGCCATGCTCGTGACAGAAGGCAACCATGCCGAGGTTGCCGCCGCCCATGCCGAAGTCAGCGCTCGTCCCACCGTGACCGCCACCGCCGTAAAGACCGTAGCCTCGACGGTCACGGCCCCGGCTCCCGCACCGATAACCGCGACTGCGACCGTCACCGTCACCGTCACGGCGGCGCCCCCGGCGCCGGCGACGGCAACCGCTACCGTGACCGTCACCGTCACCGCCATGCCTCCGGGCGCCTCTCCCGACCCGAACTCGAGTTCCGCTGGGGGTTCGTCCGGAGGAGGCTCGTCCTCGTCAGGTGGTTCCAGCGGTGGTGTCCCGAACCCGGGCGCTGGCGCCACTGCCTTGTGCAATGACGGCACGTACTCGTTCTCCGCGCACCATCAGGGCACCTGCTCCAGTCACGGCGGCGTAGCCGTCTGGTACAAGTAGCAGCGCTCTCAATGCGAGCCTCGCTCGCCGACGCGGTGGCAGTAGCGAGGGGTTTGCGCGACAGCCCCCTCGAGAATCAGATGCCAGAGTTGTCGACGAACCCCACGATATCGAGGTATTCGATTTTGGGCGGGACACCATAAATCCCCGCCACCTTGTCGACGAGCTCCTCCGTGAAGAAGGCACGGGCTTTGTCCTCGTCATCCCACACGTAGAAGTTCCTTGCCTGAACGCCGTCTTCGTCGAGCATGAAGCTCTTGAAGCGAAGGCCGGGCATGCCTTCGAACGGTCCTCGGAGTTCGCCGGCAATCTTTACGAGAGTTGAACGATCGAACTTGTCAGTCTGCGTGAAAGTCACGAGCACGCCGATCATCGGGCCTCCTATCGATTGGGGGAGCAACGGTCGATCGAGTGATGCTAGGGACGAATAAGGGACCTGTTCCTGGCCGCATCGACTCCACCACCGCGCGCGCCCGCGTCACTTCTTGGCGTAGTCGGCGAAGCCCTGCCAGTCGATGACGACACAGGCCTCGTCGCCCACGACCCAGGCGTCGTGCCCCGGCGGGCAGATCATGAAGTCGCCGGGGCCGAATTCCGCCGACTCGCCGTCGTCCATGACGATGTTCATCCGCCCGGAGATCACATAGCCCATGTGCGAGGCCTGGCAACTCTCCGTTCCCGCAATGGGCTTGACATGACTCGACCATTTCCATCCCGGCTCGAAGGTTCCGCGGCCCACCGCTCCGGCGTCCAGGTTGACCAGCTCCACCTTCCCCGCGTTCTGCTCGAAGGGACGGACTTCCTCGGGCGTGTCGAGGCTCTTGCGTACGAGACCGGACATGACGTGCTCCTCACCGAGACACGGGGGCTTCTCCCTCCAGTCTCGGCTCCGCAGTGTCAGGCCGCGATTCAAGGGCGAAGAGCCCGTGGTCCGGTCCGTACCGTCGCGCGAGGCCGCCCCGGGCCACTCGTCGCTCTCCCAGTCGTGCTCGGTCATCTCCGGCCAGGCTCTCGACGTCGGTTGCAGGCGGGTCGGCAGCTGTCAGGATGAGGTTATGAAGCCGTACAGGGTCATCCTGCTGCCTGGCAGCGTGCTCCCGGCGGACCTCGCCTACGGTGCGCTGATCGTTGCTCTGGGCCCGGACGTCGACGCCGTCGCGAAGGAGCTGGAGCTGTATGCGACCGACGAACCGCCGGCCGACTACAGCCTGGACACCGAGGTCGCGGGCTTGCTGCGCGAGGCCGACGCACGGGGGTGGGACACGTTCCACCTCGTGGGCTACTCGGGTGGCGGCGCATCGGCGCTGGCCGTCGCACAGCGGCACCCCGAGCGACTGGCGAGCCTGGCGCTGTTGGAGCCGGCCTGGGCGGGAAGCTGGGACTGGAGCCCGGAGCACACCGCACTCTGGGCGCAGTACGACGAACTGGAAGCACTGCCGCCACGGGAGTTCATGGCCGCCTTCACGCGACTGGGCGTCAAGCCCGAGGTGGTGCCACCTCCGCCGCCGCCCGGTCCCCCGCCGCCCTGGATGGCCAAGCGCCCGGCCGGCATCCGGGCCTTCCTGAAGACGTTCAAGACCTACGACCTCGACCGCGGCAGGCTCACCGCCTTCGACAAACCCGTGTACTTCGCCCTCGGCGGCCTGAGCAATCCCGACGAGTACGGGGAAGTGGCGGCCCGACTCGCGAAGGTCTTCCCGGACTTCCAACTCGAGGTATTCGAGGACCGGCACCACTTCGACCCGCCCCACCGGATCGAGCCCGAGCGGCTGGCCGGATCCCTGCACGCCATCTGGGCCCGCACCGAGCAGAGTTGACAACCTGACGGTGCGTCAGGACATCGGGGCACAGCGCCGGCGAACGGACGGCGCGGAAGCGAGCTGCTCCGGCTCTACCGACGTTACTCGCCGTGTGCGAACCCGCCGGTCTGCCGCGGCGGCTCCGATGGCGCACCTCCCTGGCGGAGGAACTGCGCGAACACCTCCCGTGCGTCGGGGACCACCGACGGGGACCGGCGTGCCACAGCCGCTGTTCACCCTCTAGGAGGCTGCCATGGCCATCGACGAAGGCCTGGCCCAGCGGATCCGCGAACAGCTGGGCGAGGTCCCCGGCCTCACCGAGAAACGCATGTTCGGCGGCCTCGCGTTCCTCCTGAACGGCAACATGGCCGTCGGAGTCCACAGCGACGAACTCATCGTCAGGATCGGCCCCGACGACACGGACGCGGCCCTGGCCCGCCCGGGCGTCCGCCTCTTCGACGTCACCGGGCGCCCGATGCGCGGCTGGATCCTCGTCGCCTCCTCCGCCCTCACCGAGGACGCGACTCTCGGCGACTGGATCGACCAAGGCCGCACCTTCGCGGCGACCCTGCCACCCAAGTAGCGGGCCGTCGGCGAACGCGACCTCGCCCGGGTCCGCCGACGAGGCCGACGAGGCCGCCGAGGCCGCCGAGGCTGACGAGGCTGACGAGGTACGGCACCCGCGCATCGATGACACGGCCATGGTGGCCGGGTTGGCACAGGCGGGCCGCATGCCGGTTGGATGTCGCGAGACGTTTCGACTCGAAGGAGCGAGGACCCGACGCATGCCCTCTGACGACCTGTTCGACGAGATCGCCAGTGACCTCGCCCCTCGCGGTGCCACCGTCGGAGCGATGTTCGGCAAACGCGCCCTCAAGGCCCACGGCAAGGCCTTCGCCTGTCTCAAGGCCGACCTGCTGGCCTTCCGGCTCGGCGACGGCACGCCCGCCCACGCCGAGGCCCTCGCCCTGCCCGTAGCCGAACTCTTCGACCCCTCCGGCAAGCACCGCCCGTTCAAGGACTGGGTCGCCATCCCCGTCGCCCACGCCCACGCCTGGCCCCACTACGCCGCAACCGCGCTCGACAGCCTCGCCAACTGAAGGAGCGACCGCGCCGCCGAGCCCCGGCCGAGGAGGGCTGAGGGTCCAATGGTCGGCCTAGCGGTGTTCCTCGCCCTCGGCGGGCTGGTCGCCTACCTGGCCGGTGTCACCGGGCTGGGCGAGATCCGCCGCCTGCGCCGGGTCGGTGTACCAGCACAGGCTCTGGTCCGCTACCGCGTGCTCGGTCCGGAGGACCGGTCGGCGGCGCCGCGCCAGGTGCTGGTGGACGGCCGCGAGCGGCGCATGCCCGGCACTTGGCCACGACGTGGCGGATGTCGCTCTCCCAGTCAGGGGACCGGGGGTGCCGTTCGGGGAAGGCGGCGACGCCGATGCTGAACCGGCCGGTCCGGCGGACCAGGTCGACCAGTTCGGCGGCATAGCCCAGACCCTGCGGGTGTGCGACCCATGAGCCGCCTGGGTCGCCCGGCGGGTCACCGCGCAGCAGCATCATGTCGCGCACCCCCGCGTCGGCGTACTGGCCGATGATCTGCCGCCGATCAGCGGGTCGTAGTCGTCGCTCGCGGCCACCTCCTCCTCGGTCCTGAAGTACCGGAAGAAGGTCATGTGGGAGACACCGGCGGCGGCCGCGATCTCCTCCACCGTAGTGGCGTCGAAGCCCTTCTCCAGGAAGAGCCGGGTGGCCTGCTCCTGGATAGTCTGGCGGGTCGCGGCCTTCTTCCGGGCCCGCCAGTCCGCTGGCCGCTGAGCTTCTGTCATGCCCTGATTATCCGCTCCCCGGCGGTCCGGCCGGCCGGATCAGCGTGGGATGACGATGCGGGAGCGCAGGCGGCAGATCACCGCATCGGTGGAGCGGCGGACGGCCCGGTCCAGGATCGCGCCACGCCGGTTCCCAGCAGGCGCTGCCAGGGCCTGGCTCGGTGTCGGTACCGCTGCTTAGGGGTCATGGCCGCTGCTTCGGGGTCACAGCCAGTCCTTCCGCACGGCTTCGGCCCCTGCTTGGAAGCGACTTTCGGCGTTCAGACGATTCATCAGGTCTTGCATCATTCGCCGCACTGTCCGCAAGGACAGGCCCAGCTTGCGGGCGGCGGACTGGTCCGTGTGGCCATGGCCCAGCAGTTGCAGCAGAGCGCGCTCGGACCCGGTGAGGTCTCGATCGTCACGGGCGACGGGCTGACCGAAGTCGGCTCCGCTGCGCCACAGTTCGTCGAACAGTGCGCACAAGGGCTGGATGAGGGCCTCACCGCGCAGTTCCAGTGCGCCGCGGCGGCCGTCACTGGGGTCGGTCGGGACCAGAGCGATGCTGCGGTCAACGATTACCAGTCGGATCGGCAGTAGCGGCACGGTGCGCGTCAAACCGCCCAGATCGGCCAACCATCGGGCATAGCGCAGGGTGTCGGGGTCGTTGCGGAAGCTGTCCTGGAAGATGCTGCGGATGACCACTCCGCGCTCCAGTGCCACCTGGTTGGGGTGTTTGCCGGCTTGAATGGAATCGGGGCGAACGGCTCCCCCGCGCATCAAGGACAGGCATTCCTCGGTCGCGGTCGCTGCGAGTTCCTCAAGGCGGTCGCGGACGGCTTCGAGCGAGTCCAGCCGCAGGACCATCTCGTCATCGGGTCGTCGGTCGATGTACTCGGCGGAAAGGGCCGCGATCACGGTGCGGGTGCTCTCTAATTGCTGCTGGCGAAAGAGCAGTTGGTTCTGGTTGTGGGCGAGCAGCCTGGTCAGTCCGACCTCCGGGCTGACGGCCCGCAGAGCATGGGAGTCGGCCGCGGGCCGCAGCAGCGTCAGTTCCAGCAGTTCGTCGAGTGCTTCACGTGTCTCTGCTTCCGACAGGTGCAGGTGGGCGGCAATCCGGTCGACCCCCCAGTCCGGCTCGGCTAGCAGGGTCCTGTAGACGTTCTCCGTCAGCGCGCTCAGTCCGAGTGCTTGCAGCACCGCTCCCCCTCTCGATGTCGATGATCATCATCGATGCATGGCGGCCGGAGACGCAATGTCTTCTTTCGGATTTGGCGGTTTTACGTGCACAGATGACAGTGGCGGCAATACCGGCGAAGGCCGCGAAGTGGTCGGGCTTTCGTTCGTGGCGGCGGTGGAGTCGGCAGAAGAGGCCCAGTCAGGCGGTTGGTGCGCTCGATCACCCAGCGGTGCCGACCCAGCTGCCGGGAGGAGTCGATGCCGCAGCGGGTGATGCGGGCTGGGGTCTGGCGTCGTCTCAGGTGGGTGCGGATGAAGCGGTGGTCGTAGGCCTTGTCGCCGTGGAGCTTGCCCGGCCGGCGTCGTCCCGGGCCGCGCCGCGAGCGGATCGGTGGGATGGCGTCGACGAGCGGTATCAGGGCCTGGCTGCCATGGACGTCGGCACGGCGGCAGTTGGGCCCAGGTACACCCGGACGTCACGGCGAACACGATCGCCGCCGGCACCTCACGGTCCCCGTACCGTCTGCGGCCACCACCCTGACTTCTAAATGATCTTGCACCTAGCTGCCAAGCGACTTGGTGCCATCTCTGTAGCCGTGACATCGCCTTGCGTGGACGGCAGGATCTTTCTCAGCAGCGGAAAGCGCCACAAGAACCGGGACGAGAACCGGGACGAATTCCGCGAACAATTCACGGGCACGGCATTGGTTACGAAACAGGGGAGAGAACAGTCGTGGGTCACTCAATACGCATCGTATGCGCTGCCATGGTCGTGGCATTCACCTTCGGCCTGGGCGCCACCGCCGCAAGCGGCGTCGTCGCAGATCGCTCGGCCGCCCAAGGCACCGTCACCGGCTCGGGTTTCGACTGGGACAGCAGTCGCCCCGCACCGCCCTCACAGAGTTGACCGGATTCCGTGCATTTGGTCGCGGTGACTCTCATCTGTCCTGATCCGGCGCCATCGCAGCTGACGGCTGAAGCGGTCACCGATCTGATCTGGGTGCACAGCCAACACGAAGACCGGGTGGAGCACATCCGCACCCGCGTCGACCTCAACCGCTGTCGCATCGCTGCCGCGATCATCGCAGCCACTCCGGATGCGGCAGCCGCGAACCTGCGCCGCGTCTGCGAACGCGCTCTGCAGCACACGCCGGCCCTGCACGGCTGGCGCCTCGTCCTCACGTAAGACCTCCACGAACCAAGCCCACGGCTCTCCTGGCCACATGAGCGCGGTCGCACCGAGAGCTTGAGGACCACCTGCCCGCCTCCACCCGAACACCTCGGGTCGGCCGAGCACGCGTGATGTCCGCTCGGAAAAAACGCGCCCGACCGCGACAGCCCTGATCGCCGGCGCAGCGATCGTCACTACAGACTCTTCCGCCTCATCCGCCGGTGTCCGCGTGCCCCGAGGTCCCTGGCCGGCTGCGCCGGCGGGGTGGACCGGCGCCACGTGACCCGACTCGAACCGGACCTCCCCGTCAACCCGGCACCGGGGACTCGGCAGTCCGGCCCGTCCGCGGCACAGGCTCACTCCAACGCCCTGGCGGCGGCCGAGGGCATCTCCTCCATTCCCATTCCCTGAAAGAAGGTTGCTTCGCCATGCGTATGCCCATCCTGACCAAGATCGCTGCCGTTGCGGCCCTTGCGGTGCCGGCGCTCATCGCGCTTCCCGGGACCGCTCAGGCCTCCACTCCGTCCGGTTGTTCCAGCGTCACGCAGATCGGCAGCACCGCCTACCTCAACGTCGGCGGGGAGACGTTCGCGTCGGTGAAGCAGTACAAGGGCTGCGGGAAGAACTACTCCTACCTGTACGTGTGGCAGAGCTACCGGTCCTCCCACAGCAGTTGGGATGAGTGCGCGGCCATCGTCACCAACGGCGGACACGACGTCCAGGACCCCATGTGCGGCCACAACGACGTGGAGATCTGGTCCTCCGGCGCCGCCACCCTGTCGCAGTGCACCCAGGCCCTGGGCTTCAACGGGACCGGCCCCATTCCCTACCCCGGCGATGTCGCCGTCAAGACCGACGTCCGCTGCTGACCCCTCGGCGCCACGGCGACCGCCATGGCGCGGGTCCCACAACGGCTGAACTCTCGTACCACTCACCCGGCTTCGCCGGGCAGCGGCAAGCGCGCCTGCGCAGACGACGCCCTTCTCCGCAGCAACCACGCCAGCGACGGCCGCACCCACCAGCGGTGCCGCTGAGCGCTGCCCCAGCCGGGAGCCCTCCATCTGCCCGCTCACCCGCCGGTGCCCGACACCGGGACGAGGTCAGGGCCGATCCTCCACCGAACCAGAAGGAACCACCACATGGCATCCGCCATCAAGACCCGCAACACCGCAACCCGACTGCTCGCGGCCGTCGCCGTCCTGAGCGGCCTGGTGCTGAGCGCCGCACCGGCCCACGCGGCGACCCCGCCGTCCTCTGCCGAGGCATCGGCGGCCACCACCACCGCGCTGCCCGTGGTGGACATGGAAGCCACCGTCCTGGCTGCCCAGATCGATCCCCGACGCGCCGACAGCACGCAGACTCCGGGGGCCCACGACTCGGTCCTGGCCGTCGAGCAGGCTCTGCAGGCCCGTGGCTTCCTCGACGCCCGCTGGGTGGACGGCTACTTCGGCACCAGCACCACCACCGCCTACGCCGCCTTCCAGCGCTCCCTCGGCTACACCGGCCTGGACGCCAACGGACTGCCCGGCGCCACCTCCCTCACCGCGCTCGGGCAGGGCCGATACACCGTCACCCACCAGATCGGGCCCGGCGCGCGCCTGCAGCGCGACGGATACACCATCGACACCCGCACCCAGAACATGCTCGCCGAAGCCGAACGCCTCCTGGGCTTCCACCTCACCCTGTCCCAGGGCTCCTACAACCCCGGCGGCGATCCCACCTCCGCGGGCACCCACGACGGCGGTGGCGTCGTGGACATCAACGTCGACGGCATGTCCAGCAGCACCCGCACCGCCGTCGCCAAGGCACTGCGCCAGGTCGGGTTCGCCGCCTGGGTCCGCAACCCCACCCAGGGCGACTGGCCGTGGCACATCCACGCCGCAGCGATCAGCGACACCGATCTGTCCACCCAGGCCCAGAACCAGACCGGTGACTACTACCTCGGCCTCAACGGCCTGGCCAACCACGCCGCCGACGACGGCCCCCGCATCCCCATCCAGACCTGGGAGCAGTACCAGCGCACCCACTGACCGCGCACGGCACCACCCGAGCACGACCAAAGAACCCATCTATTACACGTCACGAAAAGAGTAGGCCTTGAAGAACATACGCACCGCGCTCACCGTCGCCGGCACCGCACTGGCCATGGCCGTCCCCCTCATCGGCGCCACCTCCGCCCCCGCCTTCGCCGCCGGCCGCGACGGAGTCTGCGACTCCGGAGAGTTCTGCCTCTACTACAACAGCGACCAGGCCGGCTCGGTCTCCGACTTCACCGGCTCCGTCAGCGACTACGGGGCCACCCAGCCGAGCTGCTACGAGTTCAAGGGCGCCGGAAACGGCCAGGGTGTCTGCGTCAAGAACAACGCCGCATCGGTGTGGAACCGCACCGGGCAGACCGTCCGCGTCTACTTCAACAGCGGCTTCGGCGGCGCCAGCCAGGACTTCGCCCCCGGCGCCAAGGGCAACCTCAACTCCACGCTGAAGAACAACGAGGCCTCTCACCAGTTCCTCAGCGGTGGTGGCGGCGGCACCGGCAACCAGAGCCCCACCGACGACTTCGACCACGGCACCCGCGGCTTCGCCGCCGACAACTGCACCGCCTTCGCGGCATACCGCATCGCCAGCCGTCTCGGCGTCCCGAACTTCAGCAACTCCTGGGGCGGCACCACCTGGGGCAACGCCGGCACCTGGGACGACGCCGCCCGCCGCGTCGGCGTCACCGTCAACACCACCCCCAGCGTCGGTGCCATCGCCGTCAACGACGTCCACAAGGTCGGCCACGTCGCCTACGTCAACGCCGTCTACTCCGACGGCTCCTTCGACGTCGAGGAATACAACTGGAACAACCCCCTCGCCTACGGCACCCGCAGCCACGTCCACATCAGCAACGCGCAGTCCGACTTCCAGTGGATGCTCCACTTCTGAACAACCACCAGCAAGACACCGGCACACCCGAACCAGGGGCAGCTTCACAGCCGGGATGATCTTGTGGGTGTGCAGGCCACGGCGGTGTGACGATGTCCGCCGGAGCCGCAGCGGTACACAACGAAGCCCCGTCGAACGAAGGCGACCTGGAAAGGTCACCTACCCGACGGGGCTTCGACGTGCCGCCACTGTGCCAACGACCGCCCCTGCTCCCGCGCGAGGCGCACCCGGAAGTCCGCGTCCATCAGCGTCTTGGCCTGCGCGCCGTCCCGTGCGGACTCCTCCCACAGCACCACCCGCCCCGCCCGAGCCGATTCCGGGACCACGGGGCCATTTTGAGTCCCTACGACTCGGATGAGCCTGGCGGACGGACCTGCTGTTGCCCCGTGAGCAGGGCGCCGTAGTAGAACTGCGTGCCCTGCGAGCCGCGTGGTCAGTCACCGGCCTTCTTGCCGAACCATCCGAGCGACCGGAGGACGGACGCGCCGATGAAGAGGATGCCGAGAGGAACGATCGTGAACCAGGTGGCATCGGCCTTCATGGCCGCGAGCAGGACGATGGCGCCGACGGCCAGCGCCAAGAGCACGAGCATGCCCAGAAGGACACGAATCTTGGAAACCAACGGAGGACTCTCCTATGTTCTGCTGGGCTCTACTAGACAGCGTTCGCTACCCGTTGGACCGCTGGGACGGTTGCCCCAGTGGGGAGGCAGCAAGCTCCCCGGCGTGACACCACGGCTCCGTCAGGAAGCTAATGGGGCGAGTCTCCCAACGTTGCCTTCCGGAGGCGCCAGTAGAACTACGTAAATCGAATACATAATTTCACCGGCCGGAGGACTCTGTTCCTCACTTCGTCGGCGGTGGGTCCGTTCGGTGGCCGGAGCATCTCCCGATCAGGGAAGAGCACCTGATGAGCGACGTGATCGCCTCGGTTGAGACGGTTGAGGAGGTTCGGCCGGTCGCTTTGGTCGAACGCCCGGGCCGAATGTCCCCCGGTGCCGCGACCGGAAGGATCACGGCAGGCGAAGAACTCGCCCCGGCCTACGGCCGGGATCGCCCCGAGAGCGTGTCGGGAGCATCAGCGCCGAGCGGTTCAAGAACGAGGACTACCCCGGCTGGAAGTCGCGGATCGACGAGGCGGCAGCGTTCGAGGTGCCGATCGAGGTGGAGTGGTCCGAGCTGGCCGTCCCCGACTACGCCGACAGCGACGCCGCGTACTTCCCCCAGGTGTACTTCCAGCCGCTGGTGGACGCGCTGGGCGCGATCGGGGCCGACGACATGGGCAAGGAGGCGCTCCGCGAGGGGATCTCGAAGGTCGCCGCTCAGCCGCGCTGCCGGGACGCGACCAGGGAGTAGAGCACCAGCGCGCCGGCCACGCCGGTGACCGCACCAAAGGCGATGACCGGGATCAGGGAGAGCAGCGGCAGACCGGGACGGTTCCACTCGGCCATCCGGTAGGCCGCGCCCAGAACGGCCGCGAGGAGGGTCAGGCCGAGAACCAGCCGGCGGGTCGCCGGGCTCGCAACCACCTCCGGGCGGCCGCCGGCCTGCGCGGACCGGCGCAACTCCCGCAGCACCGACCAGCCCAGCACCATCAGGCCGAGGACCGACAAGCCGTACTGCAGCACGGCGTACAGCGGTTCGCCGAGGATCCGGGTGGTCTCCAGTGCCGGGAGCAGCCGTGTCCCGAACCGCCCGGGATGGGTGAACCCGTCCAAGAACACGTGCGTGGTCGCTCCGATCGCCGCCGACAGGGCGAACCAGGGAGCCTTGGGCCAGGGGATCCGAGGGCCGTGAGAGCGCGTCAGCCGTTGGGCCGCGCCGGCCCAGCGTGCGGGCAGCAGAGCGGTCAACGGTGCTCGCAGCACGAGGTGCCACACCCCGGCCAGCGCCGCCGAGATCGCCACGTCCAGCGTGGGCACCGCCCACCAGGCGTGCGCCCGGTCGCCCCAGGCGAAGGCACCGGCGAAGTACGGCACGTCCGGTGCCATCGCCCCGAAGACGAGTGCGGATCCGATCAACCGTCCGCGCCCCCGGCCGCGTTGCAGGAGGGGAAGGACCGCGGCCGCATGGCTCAACGTGAAGGGCACGAGAACCCACCTTAGGCCGCGTTCACTGCCTGCTGAGCGGGAGGCCGAGGACTCCGAGCGCGTGTCCGACGATCAGGTCCGCACCCGCGGCGGCCAGACAGGTGAGTGCCACATCCAGGGCGATGTGCTCCACCGCACCGGTCTCCGGTTCCCACACCCGCAGTCGGTGACCGTGGCGGGTGCCGGTGACCAGGATCGTGCGCCCGCCCCGCAGGGTGGTGGCGGTGATGACCGACGCGCCGGCGGTGCCTGCGGAGGCGGGCAGAGCGTCGCCGATCGGGGCACCGGTGGCAAGGTCCCACAGCATGACCACGCCGCGGTTGTCTCCCGTGGCCAGCACGGTTCGGTCGCGGGTGGGCACCGCCGCGACAGCCGCCACACGGTGGTCGGCACCGGCGAGCGCACGGGCACTCAGCTGCACGGCCGCGCCCGGCTCCCAGGGGTCGTCCATGGCTGGATCCCACACGTGAAGGCGCCCTGCGGTGTCCGCGGCCGCGATCAGCGTGTGGCCGGCGGAGATCGGGACGGCGGCGATCGACTGGATCGGACTGCCATAGGGATTGAGGCGCCCGACACACTCACCGGTGTTCGGATCCCACAGCCGGACCGCACCTCGGGGGGTGGCGGTGACGAGCAGGGTACGGCCGTCGGGGACGGTCGCGGAGCACATTCCGGTCACCCCGCCGGGCCAGTCGCCGGCCGGTTCGCGAACCGGCTGCCCGGTGACCGGATCCCACAGGGCGATCGTCCCGGTGTCGCCACCGCTCGCCAGCAGGACGCGGCCGTCGGGCAGGGACAGGGCCGTCAGCGAACGGATGCGGTCAGGATGGACTGGCAGCGGGTCATGGACGAGTCGGCCGTCCGCCACGTCCCACAGGTACACCACGCCATTCTCCCCGGCGCCCGCCACGAGCATCGGCCGACCGGGGCGGGACACCACCGTCAGTGAATCGACACCCCCGGACCCGGACGGACCGGGCGCCGAATCAGAGAACACGGCGATACGGCCCCAGGGCGTGCCGTCGGCCGCGAGCACCACGTTCCCGTCCTGCCTGAACCGGGTCGCCGCTCCACGTGTTCGGCCGGCCGTCGCCGTCGCGGTCGCCGACTCCGCCGAGGCAGGCGACCCGTCAAAGTCCGTGGAGGCCTGCGTCGGACGGTGCCGGGGGAGCGCGCCGTCCGGGTTCTCCGACAGGCCGTCGGCGATCGTCCAGGTCCGCTCGCAGTCCCAGCAGCGGAAGTGTCCGGTGAGCAACATCAGTTTGCGGGCCCATTCCCTCCCGGCCCACTGCGGGCTGCCCTTGACCGCGACCATGCCGGCGACCAGGCACAGGACGGCCTGCCCCGGCGTTTCGCGGGGTACCCCGGCCGCCGCGACCTCGCGTGCCACCCGCAGGAAGGGCTCCCACCCCTCCCCGAGCGCCTCGTCCCGCAAGGCCGCGGCGACCTCGCCCCAGGGATGCTCTCCCGCTCGGAAGTGGGCGGGATCAGGCAACTCCGGGGCCTCAGAGGACGGACGCGCCGGGTCCACGAAGAAATCGGGGATCTCGGTGTCGCTCTCGCACCCGGGACACACCAGCTGAAGGCTGCTTTCCCGGAGACCGTGAAGCCGCCACAGCGTGTCGCCCGCGTGGTGGCCGGCGAACGCCACGCAGGCGAGCACGAGTTGGGCGCAGTCCTGGGCGGAAGCACCGGCGGAAAGGAGGCTTCGGATGGCGGCCCCCTCGGCAGCCCGCAATGCGGCGCTGAACCCTGCCGCGAGGTCGGCCGGCACGGGGGGCCTGTCCTCTGCGGTCACGATGCAGCCCAGGTCCACCCAGAAGTCGACGGACTGCCCCGAAGGCAGGGCCGCTGCCGCCTCGACGAGATGCGGCAGGGCCGCGTAGGCGCCGTCGGAGACGGTCGCGTCGTCCAGCAGACCACCGGTCAGGGAGGTCCAGCTCCTTCTCCACGCATCGCCGTCCTCGCTGTCAGCCGCGGAGGCCAACTGCTCCAGGAGTGCTTTCACCTCCTCGGCCTTCACACCGTCAAGGTCACGCCAACGAGGGCTGTCCAAGGGCAGCTTCGGAATCACCGAACGAGTCTCCCAGGCAACGGTGACAGTCAGGCACGGCCTTGCCCCCGCCTTGCGGCTGGTCGACGATAGGCGCCCATGAGCGTTGTCCAGTTCGCAGGCTTCACCGGTGCCGGGAAGTCCACGGTTGCAGCCGTGTTGGCCCATGTGCGGTAGATCGCCGCGGCGGCCGTCCCGACCCTGGCCACCAGCTCAGCGCTCGACGCTACCCGACGGACCGGGGGCGGTTCAGCTCGGCCAACAGCTCTTCCGGCTGGCAGCACGAACTCCGCCAGGCCGAGGACGAACTCCTCGAACCCCGCAGCCTCGCCCTGCGCGGTCGAGGAGTTGACGGCCGCGAAGCTGCTGGAGTCGGATCCGGCCGAGGATCTCGCAGCCACGGGCCGCGTGCTGGCGCTGATCACGGAGCGGGCGAACGCGGAGCTGGCCGGCGCCTGAAGGACAATTCCCGCCCGATCGCCCGCGGGCCCCTCCCGCATTTCTCACGACCGGGTGTCAGTTCCGTCCGCCAGGCAGCTGTGATCCGACGGAGAGCCCACTGACACGGACGACCGATTTCCTTGGCAGCACCCGGGGGGAACAGCTCCGGGACACACCGGAACTAGCCAAGGAGACTTGATGTCCTCCGCTCTTTCCCTGGCGTCCGCGTCCGACGCGGACCACCGTGCGAAGCCCCGGCTCAAGGGCCGACACCGCGTCCTGACCGTCGCGAGCGTGCTGCTCGCCCTCGTGGGCGGCACGGTCGCCGAAGCCGGCACCGCGATCGCCCAGCCGCCGTCGGGTGCCTGCACCCAGACCTGCAACAACCCGCCGGCCGGCGTCAGCCCGTGGGACTGGGACGCCGCGCTCGAAGCGGCGGACTTCTGGGCCAACCACCGGATCGACTGGGGCAGCCACACCTACAACCAGGGGAACACCTACGCCTGGCTCACCTACCAGCAGAACGCGGGGTGGCCCGGCGAGGCGACCGGCGACCGGTGGCTCGGATACTACGAACCCGCCGAGCCGAACCACCCCATCCAGTTCATCTACTACGGCGGCAGGTTCAACGACTGGGACAACAACCTCTCCGCGTTCGAGCAGCACCGGGGCGTCTCGCCGCTCCAGGCGTACGGGACCTACCGGGACAGTTGGGGCAACACGCACTACTCTCCCTACGTCGAGTACGACATGGACTACTACCCCAACGCGCAGGTCCCGCGCAACGCGCGGCGGATCGTTCGCAACACCAACAACGGCGACACCTTCGCCACGTTCGACCACTACCAGTCGTGGAACTACCTGGGCCGGTACTAGGCACTACTAGGCACGGGGAACGCTTACAGATCGGGGGGTGCGGCGGACGACTGACCCATCCGCCGCACCCCCGCCCCGCCATCAAGAACCGAGAGCGAGAGAACCGCAATGGCCGGTACGACCACGTGGATCCGCCCCCTGGCTGAGTCAGCGGACAACGTTCCGGTTTCCTGGGCCGTGGACGGCTCCAACTGCCGTACCAGTCACGGCCTGTTCACCGCCTGGGCAGCTGGGCTCGGCTTCCCTGCCTACTTCGGCCACAACTGGAACGCCTTTCGCGACTGCCTGCGGGAGACCGTGTCGAGAGCCGCCACGACCGGCCGGGCAGGCGCGCCGCCGACCGTCCTCGTCCGGCGGGCCGGCGGGCTCCTCGCGGACGAGCCGGACCGTGCCCTGAACACCCTCATGCTCGTCCTCGGCGACATCGCCGGTGCCAGCGGCGGTGAGCCGGCCCTGCTCCTCCTTCTCGAGGACGAGCCGGACCGGCTGTCCGACCTGGGGCGGCGCCTGGCGGCGGCCGGGTGGGTGACGAGCCTTCCCGGCTCAGGCGCGTAGTTTGTAGCCGAAGCCGCGGACCGTCTCGATGCGGTCGCGGCCGATCTTGGCGCGCAGCCGCATCACTTGGACGTCCACCACATGGCTGTCGCCGGACCAGGCGTAGTCCCAGACCCGATCCAGCAGGATCTCCCGGGTGAGCACCGTGCCGGGGGAGGCGACGAACTCGCGCCACAGCTTCAGCTCGGTCGTGGTCAGGTGGACGCGTTCCCCGCTCCGGTACACCTCCAGTGACGCGGAGCAGTACACCAGGTCGCCGAATCGGACCGTGCCGGCACCCGGCTGCTGGTCGGTGTCGGCCCGCGCCTGGTGGCCGGGTTCCTCGGGGACGGGCGGGGCGCTCTCCCCGGGCTCGGTGCCGCCGTCGGATTCGGCGGCCAGGGCGAAGCCGACCGCCTGGCAGGGGGTGCTGAGCGCGCCGCCTTCGGCGAAGGCTTTGGCGTACGGCGCCTCGCCCAGCGCGTCGATGGCGGCCCGCTCGCACCGGGCGTGCTGCTCGGCCAGCTGCGGCCCGAACGCGGAGATCGAGCTGCCGGCGTCGCGCCACAAGACGGCCGCCGCACCGAGCAGCCGGGCGGCTCGCCAGGGGTTACCGCCGTCGGCAGCGGCCCAGGCGAGCAGTTCCAGCATCCTGGCGAGCATCGCGTGGTCGTTGAAGCCCCGCATGCTCTCCAGCGCGGCGCCGACCAGGGCCTCGGTCCGCTCCCGGTCGCCTCGGGCCCAGGCGTCGTGG
Source organism: Kitasatospora azatica KCTC 9699 (assembly GCF_000744785.1). Lineage (NCBI taxonomy): Bacteria > Bacillati > Actinomycetota > Actinomycetes > Kitasatosporales > Streptomycetaceae > Kitasatospora > Kitasatospora azatica. Next base: position 1,870,494 of record NZ_JQMO01000002.1, read on the forward strand.
CCCAGGGCCATCAGGACCTGGGCCCGGCCCCACCGCTCGCCGCTCGCCTCGGCGGCGGTGACGACCCGTCCGCCGGTCTCCGCCGCCCTGGGGTCGCCGGTGTACGCCAGGCCGCCGGCCAGCGCGACCAGCCAGGAGGCCGCCTCGCGCTCGTCGCCCAGCGCCGTCGCGGTCTTCCAGGCATTCTCATACCGGCAGATGCTCTCCTCGGGCCGCCCCCGGTAGTGCGCCGAGACCCCGCGCAGCCCGCTCACCTGGTTCCGCACCCAAGCGTCACCCAACGACTCCCCCAGCGCGTCGGCCTCGTCCAGCCAGCGGTCGGCCGTCGCCAGGTCGCCTTGCGTCTGCGCGACCCAGGTGGCGGAGAGGAGCGCGCGGGCCCGCTCCGGGCTGGGCTCGGACGAGGCGGCGAACGCCTGGTCGAACCAGCGGCGCCCCTCGCTGAGGAAGCCGCCGGTGCACCAGTGCCAGCACAGGTCGGCGGCCAGGGCGAACCGGGGCCGCGGATCGCCGTCGTAGTCCAGGGCGGCCAGCAGGTTGGCGTGCTCGACGCGCAGTCCGGCCAGCTTCTCGGACTGGCCAGGCCCGTACCAGGTCCGGTTCACGCGCTCGGCGAGGGCGAGGAAGAAGTCGCGGTGGCGGCGGCGCAGTTCGTCCTGCTCACCGGACTCCCTGAGCCGTTCCCGGCCGTACTCCCGGATGGTGGCCAGCAGCCGGTAGCGCGGCAGACCGTCGACTTCGTAGGTCAGCACGACGGACTGGGCGACGAGCCGGTCGAGGAGGTCCAGCACCTCGGCGCCGGTGATGGCGCCACCGGAGCAGACGTTCTCCGCGGCATCCAGGCTGAACCCGCCGGCGAAGACGGTCAGGCGGTCCCACAGCAGCCGCTCGGCCGGGGTGCACAGCTCATGGCTCCAGTCGATCACCCCGCGCATGGTGCGGTGGTGGACCGGGCCCGATCGGCTGCCGCCGGTGAGCAGCGTGAAGCGGTTCTCCAGCCGTTCCGTGAGCTGCCCGACGGACAGCGTGCGCAGCCGGGACGCGGCCAGCTCGATCGCCAGTGGCAGCCCGTCCAGATCCGCGCACAGGCGGGCGAGCGCCGGGCGGTCGGCCTCGTCGACGCGGAAGTCCGGTCGGACGGCGGTGGCGCGGTCCCGCAGGAGCTCCACCGCCTCGTCCTCCGGAAGCGGCGGGAGGGCGAACACCTGCTCGCCCCGGACGTCCAGGGTGTGACGGCTGGTGGCGAGGATGCGCAGTTCGGGAGCAGCGGCCAGGAGCGTGCCGGCCAGTTCGGCGCAGGCGTCGAGCAGGTGCTCGCAGTTGTCGAGCATCAGCAGGGCCCGCCGCTCGGCCAGGTAGCCGGCGAGCCGGTCCAGGACGGGCAGGGCACCGAGGTCGGGGACCCGCAGTGCGCTGGACGCCGTGGCCGTCACCGCCGAGGGGCCGCTCACCGGGGCGAGGTCCACCAGCCAGACCCCGTCCGGGAACGCGTCCCGGGCCGCGGCGGCCACCTCCAGTGCCAGCCGCGTCTTGCCCACCCCGCCCATGCCGGTGAGCGTCACAAACCGCCGAGTGCACAGCAGGCGGCGAATCTCGGCGATCTCGTGCTGCCTACCCACGAAGCCGGTGAAGGCGGCGGGCAGGTTCCCCCGTTCAGTAGCGGTCACTGCACTCTCCCCATCGTGTGTGTCACACAGGACATGATGGACAGTGCGGACCGTTCGGGCATGCGTGGTTCTACCCACAAGACACAAGACCTTGCCGTCCTGGGATGAGCCGACCCCGGCGTGCCTCTGCGGCAGTCCTGCCACGGCGTCGGAGCACTCCCTCCCACGAGGTGGCGGCCCGGTCGAGGCCGGGGCAGTCCGGCGCGCGACCCCCGGGCGGGCTCCACCGCGACATACCCACGCCGATACGGACCTGACCAAGCCCTACTAGCTAGGGCCTGTTTTCGGATCACGCCAGCGCAGCACCCGGTCCAGGATGGCCCGCAGCCAGCCTCGATGGGCAACCACCGGGGCGCTGACCGCCGCCGGGGCGTCCGGCCGGTCCTGGTGGTCCTCGCACGGCCCGGGCGCCCCGCCGTGGACGGGGGCGAGGACGGGGGCGGGGGCGGGGTTCGCGGCCGGCCTGGCCGTGAAATCCACCGGCAGCGCCACTAGATGACGGGACATCAGAGCGGAGCGCCAGGTGAGTTCCTGCTCCGCGACGGCCAGGCGCAGGTCGGGCAGGCGGGACATCAGGGTGTCGATGCCGGTGTCCGCGATGGCGCGGGCCAGGTCCCGACCGGGGCATTCGTGCGGGCCGCCGCCGAAGGCCAGGTGGGACCGGTTGCCGTGCATCGGCTCCTCGGGGTCGGGTCGCACCGCCGGGTCCACGTTGCCGGCGGCCAGGCCGAGGATCAGCATGTCGCCCTTGGCGATCCGCTGGCCGCCCAACTCGGTCGCGCCGGTGGCGAACCGGCCCGGGATGGTGGTGAACGGCGGTTCGTCCCAGAGGACTTGCTCCAGCGCGTCGGGCAGCGTCATCTGCCCGCCGGCCAGGCTGGCGCGGAACCGCGGGTCGGTGAGGGTCATTCGCAAGGTGTTGGCGATCAGGTTGGCCGTGGTCTCGAAGGCCGCGATCAGGATCAGCCGCAGGTGCTGCACCAGTTCGTCCTCGTCCAGCCCGGCGTAGTGCGCGATGAGCCAGGAGGTGAAGTCCGGCCCGGGGTTCTCCCGCTTGCGGGCGAACAGTTGGGTGAGCGTGCTGACCACGTACTGGTTGCTCGCCACGGCCGTCTCGGTGCCCTGGATCATGTCGCGCGCCGCCGCCACGATCCGCGGCCCGAACTCGTCCGGCATGCCCAAGAGCTGGGTCATGACCAGCATCGGCAGCGGTTCGGCGAACCCGTGCACCAGCTCGGCCCTGCCGCCCGGGCCGAAGGAGTCGATCAGCTGGTTGGCGAACCGGGTGACGTGCCGTCGCACACCCCGGCGGTCGAACCGGTCCAGGCTGTCGGTGACCGCACCGCGCAGCCGCTTGTGCTCGGCGCCCTCCGCGAAGACGCAGATCGGCTGCCAGTCGACGATCGGCGTGAGCGGGTGGTCCGGGCCGATCAGGCCCTCCTGCAGGGCGTGCCAGCGCCGGGGGTCGCGGGAGAAGCGGGACGGCGTGCGCACCACGTCCAGGTTCTCGCGGTACCCGAGCACCAGCCAGGCCGGCAGGCCCGGGGCGATCAGAACCGGTGCCACCGCGCCGTGTTCGGCGCGCAGCTTCTCGTACAGGCCCATCGGGTCGGTCTCCGCCTCGGGGCCGAACAGCCCGCGAAGGGCCTCGGGGTCGAGTCCGGCGACCGGACAGCGGTCGGCAGGGGGAACGGTCACGAAGGCTCCAGGGCAGCGGTAGAGAGGGAGCGGAGGTAGTGCATAAGGGCGATCAGCACGTCGCGGCTGGACTCGCGGCTGCGGGCGTCGCAGCTGAGGATCGGGACGGTCGGCGGCAGGTCCAGCGCGGCGCGCAGCGCGTCCAGGTCGTAGTGCGGGGACTCGGGGAAGGAGTTGATGGCGACCACGAAGGGCACGGCCCGTTCCTCCAGTCGCCCCAGGACGTCGAAGCTGACCTCGATCCGCCGGGTGTCGATCAGCACCACCGCACCGAGCGCGCCCTCGAACAGCCCGTTCCACAGGAACCAGAAGCGCTCCTGGCCGGGCGTGCCGAACAGGTAGAGCACCAGCTGCTCGTTGATGCTGATCCGGCCGAAGTCCATGGCCACCGTCGTGGCGGTCTTGGTGCGGACCCCGCCGGGGTCGTCGACACCGACGCCGGCCTGGGTCATGGTCTCCTCGGTGGTCAGCGGCCGGATCTCGCTGACCGCGCCGACGAAGGTGGTCTTGCCGACACCGAAGCCGCCGACGACCACGGCCTTCACCGCGGCGGTGGCCGTGTGCGGCAGCAGGTGCTCGCGGCGCGGCCCGCTGGGGACCGCGTCGTGCCCGGTGTCAAAGGCGCTGTAGTCCATCGATCACTGCCTCGATCAGTTCACGGTCGGGAAGGACGGCGACGGGGACCGGTCCGCGCACCTGCACGGCGCCTGCGGTGAGCAGGTCCGCGAGCAACAGTGTGATGACGCTCACCGGCAGCCGCAGGTAGGCCGAGATCTCCGCCACGGAGAGCGGGGTCTCGCACAGGCGCAGGATCGCGGCCTGCTCGGGCGGGGTCATCGGGTCCGGCCCGATCCGGGCGACGACGAGCGAGACCAGGTCGATCGAGGTGCGGTTGTGCGCGGCCGCCCGGCCTCCGGTGATCACGTAGAGCCGCTCCGGGCCCTCCTCGCCCCACTGCCCGGGACCGGGCGGCGTGGTGCCGTGGTGCTGGTCGGTCATCCAGTCGGCCCGTCGACGCGCGCCGGTGTGGTGAGGTGTTCGCCGATCCGGGCGACCAGGTCGCGCATCCGCTGGCCCATCAGTCCGGCGTCGACCCCCTCCTCCGCGAGCACCGCGAGGTAGGCGCGGGCGCCGGCGGCCATCAGGTAGAAGAAGCCGCCGACCATCTCGATCACCACCATCCGCATCCGGCCGTCGCCCTGCGGCAGTTCGTCCGCCACGGCGCGCGCCAGGCTCTGCAGCCCGGCGCAGGCGGCGGCGAGCCGGTCGGCGGTGTCGGTGTCGGTGCCGTACTGGGCCATCCGCAGTCCGTCGGCCGAGAGCACGATCACGTGCCGGGTCTGCGGGACGCTCTCGGCGAGGTCTCGGAGCAACCAGTCCATAGTCGTTCGCTGAGAGATCATCACCCGTCCCCTCGTTCGTGTTCGCTGCTGTGGTCCGCGCTGCCGAAGTCGCCGACGCTGCCCGCGCCGCCGGGGTCGCTCACGCCGCTCTGGAACGCGGCCAGCCACAGGCCGGGCTCGACGTTCCGCAGCGGCGCCGCCCGCTCGGGGCCGGCCACGGCCCGCGGCACCCGACGCCGCCGCTGCGGCAGGTCGGCGGCCGCGTCGGCGGACCCTGGACCGGACTGGTCGGTGCGCGCCTGCGCCGTGCGAACCTGAGTGCCGGCCGGCCCGGCCGCGGCGTGCCGCCCCCGCTCCGGCGACGGGAAGGACCGGGTCGCGCTGTGCCGGGCCCAGCCGTTCGCACCGGCTCGCCGCGGCCCCGAGGCCGCCCCGATCCCGTGCGCCATCCCGGCGCCCGGCACGCTGGTCAACCGGTCCTGCGGGATGATCAGCACCGCCCGCACCCCGCCGTAGGCCGACGGGCGCAGCGAGACCTGGAACCCGTTGGCCTGCGCCAGTCGGCCCACCACGGCCAGGCCCAGCCGCGGCGTCTCGCCCAGGTCGTTCAGGTCGATCCCGGACTGCGCCTCGCGCAGCATCCGCTCGGCCCTGGCCCGGCCCTCCTCACTGAGGCTCAGACCGCCGTCCTCGATCTCCACGGCGATGCCGCTCTGCACCTCGGCCGCCGTCAGATGCACCCGCGTGTGCGGCGGCGAGTAGCGGGTGGCGTTGTCGAGCAGTTCCGCGAGCGCGTGGATCAGCGGCTCGACGGTCGGCCCGAGCACGGCGACCTCGGACACCGGGTGCAGGTCCACCCGCTGGTAGTCAAGGATCCGCGACATCGCGCCACGCAGCACGCTGTACAGCGGCACCGACCGGCCCCACTGGCGTCCCGGGCGCGCGCCACCGAGCACCGCGATGGAGTCGGCCAGGCGGCCGACCAGCGCGTTGCCGTGGTCCAGGCGCAGCAGGTCGTCGAAGACTCGGGGGTCCTCGCCGTGCCGGTCCTCCATCTCCCGCAGGTCCTGCGCCTGCCGGTGGACGATGGCCTGCACCCGCCGTGCGATGTTGACGAAGGCCCGCTGCGCCGACTCGCGCAGCCCCTCCTCGGCTTCCACCGCCTCAAGGACCGTGCGCAGCGCGGTCCGCGCGGCCACCGCGAACTCGGCCGTGACGGCGCCCTCGTCGGTGTCCTGGCCCTGCAGGATCTCCTCCACCGGTTCGCCGCGCTGCACCCTGGCCACACCTTGGGGCAGCAACTGCTCGGAGAGGTACTTGAGTTGCCGCTCCTGTGCGGCGAGTCTGCCGTGCAGCAGCCGCTCCCCGGCCGCTCGGCGCCGGCCCAGCTCGGCGACCTGCCGTGCGCGCCGGGTGACCTCGACGGACAGCAGCGCGGCCATCACCGCGGCCACCGCCCCGCACTCCGCGACCACCCACCTGTCACCGGCCGGCACCGCAGTCGCCGCACCCGCCCAGGCGAGGGCGGCCACCACGGCGGGCAGTATCCAGAGCGTTGGGGCGGCGCCGGCTGCGGCGGAGCCATCGCCAGGCGAAGAGTCAGCACGAACCATGGGGGTCCTTGGGATCAGGTTGGGCGTGACGGCGTGTCAGCTCCCCCGTCCGCACCGGTACGCGTCTGGACACACCTGGTGACGCCGACCGGTCGCGCTGACCCCGACACGGCCTGCGCGGCAGCCTAGCCGCCAAACGGGCGGCAAATGGCAGATCAATATGCCTCGGAGATAATTGACTTGACGGGCCATCAGATCTGCTAACGTCGACCCTGAGCCATGTCCCGCTACCCGGCGTCACCGCCGGGGACGGTTCTCCTTGCGCCAGACGAAGGCCAGTCCCGACCAGTCCTCCCCCACGGCCGCGACCTTCACGTCCACCACACCGAGCGGCAGCAGGACTTCGCGCAGCAGGTTCTCCGTCAGGTCACTGACGTGGCCGGCCGCCCGACGGGGCCACAGGATCCACAGGCAGGAGGCCGGGCGCAGCGCGTCCACCAGGGCTTGCACGCCCGCGCGCAGTTCGTCGGCCGAGCGGTGGAAGGCGAGCACCACGTCCGCCTCGGTGAGGCCCCCGGGCCCGTGCTCGACCCGGACGCCCTCGGGCAGCTCCGGCAGGGCCCAACCCACGGGGGCGTGCCAGAGGGTGACGCACTGTCCGGGCTTGATCCGCAGCTTCTTGGCCAGCGGCGTGCCCGAGTAACCGGAATGGCCCGTGCGGCCCGAGTCCGTCATGGGAAGACATCCTCGCACCGCACGGGCCGGTTGTCGTGCTACTCCTCCGGCTCCCACTCGACGAGGTGCTCGACGAGGTGCTCGACGATGGCGAAGTCGCCTTCGATCTTGGGGACGTCGACCGGGACGCGGGCGTACATGGCGAGGACCACGTCGCTGGCCTTCGCGGTGCACGAGACGCCGGCCGCCGCCAGGCGAAGCCGATGTGCTGCACCAGGTCGTACAGCGTCCAGTCACAATGGCCGCCGGGTGGCGGTCCCCGGGGCTACGGCAGGGACAGCTCCCCCACCAGCGGCGGGATGTGCGTATGGGTTGTGTCCGGCCTCCGAGTTGAACCCCTAATGGCCAACTCGACTCGACCAGAGCTCGCTTCAGGTTCCACGGAGTCCGGCTGGTCGCCTGTCCTCGCCTCCCGCCACCCGGCGCCGTACAGCGTTGTAGCGCTGGGAGCTGTCGCTCCCAGCCCAACCGCCGGCACCACACCCATCAGCGCCAAACCACCATCAGGTGTCAGCGAATCAGCAGGTACACCCTTGACCAGCTGTCAAATGGCCTCGGGACACGGGCACTCCCAACTTCAAGGGCCCAAAACCGTTGACAGGTAACACTGCTCCCAGCCAAAGGAACGTGGGAGCAGCAGGTCAGAGCAATGTGAGAGGCGGGCGAGCCGCAGTGTTTTGTCTCACTGCGGCACAGCTGCGAGGAGGTGCGGTCCGTCTATGGACGCCCAGCTCTGGAAGGGAGATGTGAGCCACAGGACCTTCCCGGTCACCTCATTCACAACCTCCTGAGGGACCATCAGGACAAGCCCCGCCCGCCGGAGGACGTCAACGAGGATACGGTGCGCATTTGCGGCAACGAAATGGACGCAAATCACCGCATCCAGAATACAGAGCGGCTCGGGGTTCCGCAGCTGGCCCTCAGCTCCGGCAGTTCCCTCGGACAATCGACTGCCCCTCCCCACTACAACAACATCACCGCTGGCCCTAGCGGCCGGCGGACCCGTGACTGAGCAGAAGCCCTAGGTCAGCACGACGCGTTGTCGGTGGAGTCGGCAAGATTCCAGCTTCCTTCAACGCCGCCTCGGTCTCTGCAACCGGCCGCCCCTCCAATGCAGCCAACGCCCTTACGCCGATGCGGTTCTCACGATACGCCAGTGTCGCCCGCTCCAGGATGCGGCGAGGAGGACGCACGATATTCGCAGCGACCTGCTCCTTCTCGTACGCAGGGCCCCAGCCGTAACGCTGAGCGAGCTGCACTCCGGTAGGTCCTTTCATGGATTCCTTACGCGACGCCGAGATCACGCGCATCCGTTCGAGCTGGATGAGAATGACCGAGAAGCTGACCCTGAAATGCCTGGCAAGCAAAGCGACTTCCCGCTCATCACATGCCCACGACTCCAAGCCTGCCGACTGGGACTGCGTTGCGAGCCAGGACCGGATGCCGTCCTCCGGTGCGAGCAGATGACGAGCGAAAGCGTTGCTCCGCGCCTCTGCTGGAGTGTTCCCGTCGCCGATCTGATGTTCGTCCGCGCCGTCTCCGAGAAGCAGATGCCCCAACTCGTGGCCGAAGGTGAACCGCTGCCGCTCAGGGACATCGCATGCGCGCACCACGATCAGGGTCATGTCACGGACCGGGTCCGTCAGAGTAAAGCCATCCACTGTATCCGGGAGCTGGATGACAGCAGTGTCGACCCCGGTGAGTTGCTCGATCAGCTCGTCGAGATCGGCGATCGGCGCGGTGCCAAGATCAAGCGCAGTGCGAACTGCGGTTGCCAATACTTTGCCCTGCCGCTCCGGCGGGTCCACCTCGCTGGGCAAGGTGACGCCAGCTGGTCGGCGCTGCTGGCGCCTCTCGTCCGAGGCTGCTGACCCGATCTTGTCAAGCCTCGCATCCAGCTCCAGGATCGCCAAGGACTGGCGAAGCGCCTCTTCGCGGTCTGCCTCAACGAGCGCGTTGATCCTGGCCGCGATCTGCACTCGCTCCCGCACTGGATTCCCGCTGGTGATCAGTCGCAGTGGGATCTGAAGACTGGTCGCGATTCGGTCGATCTCTGCCAGTGTCACGTTCGACCTAGTGCCGAGCTCAATGCGGTTAAGAGTGGACTGCGAAAGCTTCGCTAGGTCAGCGAGCTGTCGCTGACTGTAACCGACACGTTCGCGCTCACGCCGGATCCGTTCCCCCACGCGTACAAGATCCACGTCGCACCTCCTCTGGTGAATCAATTCTACGGCTTTGATTCAGAACCGCCAGAGGTATGTCTACCAGGCAGCTCTGACTGCGCCCCTCGCAGGAGGCCCTGCCTCACCCAGATGGGTGTCGTTCCTGACAAGCCCCAGCCGCAGGGCTCGAGAGCTCGGCCCACCGTGTGCATCAAATTTGCCTCACCACCACTGACCTCGGGCGATGGCCCTGGCCGGCGACCGGGCGTGATCGGTCCCTGTCGTCGTACGGATCGTCTACACGGCGCTTCGCTTGCTTGCTCTGCTGCGCCGATCCACCCCCGCGAAGAGCACAGAGATCCTGCCAGTGCCGAGCAAGAACAACGTTGACCACGGCTGTGGACCAGGGCTGGGCGCGCGCCCCACAGCATCACCACGGGCTCTCGGTCAGCTATTTCGCCGGCCGCTTCACCGCTGACGCATCAACCTCACTCTCATTCAGCACTCCACCGAATGCCAGACGTTCACCAAGGTCCAAGGCGCGGAGCCCGGCGGCTCTGCGACCCGGCTTCGACAGTTGGCGGGCACACACTCGCACCGATAGGGCGTCTGACCAGGTCAGTTGGGAGACCGCGCGCTGTAGCGCGTGTGCCCACGGCGCTTCTCACACACCAGGGCGATCGGTCGGGATGAACTCGAACGTTTCCGGCAAACCATCCGCCGGCACGGTCCGCGCATACTCCCACAGGCTCTGCGGACGAGGATATGGCCTGGTCAGATGCCATGACTGAAGTTCGTGAACTCTCATCGCGCGCGGAGGACGAGTCGGTAGCATCGTCTCGCGTAGAGGTTCGACCTCACCGGCCCCAGTGACGGGTTGCTGCGCGTGGGCACACGACACGAGCCTGCCGCGACGTCAGACTTCGCAGGTCAAATGCCCTTTCAGCCCGGCTTGTGTGCCTACTGACTGTCGAAGTCGGGTGCGACTCCCTGAGGGCCAGCACGCTCTTCGGCCCCGAGCTAGACGCAGTTGGGAACTCCTCGCCGGGCTGGCTACCCGCGTCCGAAGAGTTGAGGAGGTCGCTGAGAGCCTCGGCGTCACCCAGCTGGGCCTGTCATTTCTGACAGACCCGCTGGTCACATATATCGGGACGACAGGATTTGAACCTGCGACCCCTTGACCCCCAGCCTGTCCGGGGTCGCAGGTATCCTCCCGTTACGGTGGCCGGCACCTCATCCCGACCGGTCACCCTGCTGGCCAACTCCCTTGGCGATGAGCGGCGTCAGCACGTCCGGGTCGACGAGCGTCTGGAACCGCACGGGCAGCATGAACGCTGCCGCACCATCTTCCGCCGCCTCGCCCTGACCCGGTGCCACCTGTGCCTGATCACGAAGGAGAAACCAGGCGCACTTCGCGCAGCCGGATAGTGGTCGCAGGGCCGACGGCTTCGAAGCGGACTTCGACGGGACCGGCAGGGCGGTCCGGGTGGAGGGGGATCGTGTGGGTGATTTCCTCGCCCTCGGGACCGGGGGTGGGGGTGAGCGTGCCCAGCGGGTGTCCGTCGGCCAAGACGCGGGTGGGGCCGGCATCCGGGTCGGAGAGGTAGGTCACCTGAAGGGCGATGGCGGCGTGGTGCGGGTCCGCGAGGTGGTAGGACCACCATCCGGTGGCGCTCCGCCAGCGCAGCCCGGTGGTGAGGCCCGACCAGGTGTCCTGTCCCTGGAACCGGTGGTCGCTCTCGGGCTGCTGCTCGCCGGCGGCGACGGCGTCGACGGTTCGGTCCCGCAGGGTGAGCGCCGCCTCGTCGGCCGCGCGCAGCTGCGCCCGCCGCTCCTCGAGCCGCTGCGGTTCGGCCAGCGGGAAGTAGAGGGTGTAGCGGGAGTCGTGGAGCCCGGCGAACGGGACCAGGACGACGGACCCACCTGACGGTACGTCAGCGTGGTCCAGGGCGAAGGCCAACCGGTTCGGGTCGAGCCGGCGCACGGCGGCCGCCGCATCACCGCAGGTGCGGGCGAGCACGACGGGCAGGTGCTCCAGCGGGCGCAACGGGCCGGCGGCGACGTGTCCCATCCTGGTGTCGTCGGCGAAGTGCCCGGTCAGATCGTCGCGGTCGCTCTCGGCGGCGAGGACGGTGGGCCCGTAGCGGAACGAGACCCATGGCGAGCCGTCGGGGAGCAGTTCGGCATTGACGCGCGGGCGAAGGCGCATGGTGACGGTGTCGCCTTCCCGCCACTGCCGTTCGAGACGCAGGTATGTCAGCGGCCGGCCGCCTGGTGTGCGGTGGGTCGTGAGCGGGGCCGGTTCTTCCTCGGGCGGTGCGCCGTTGATACGGACCTCTGGTGTCCCCTCGGTCCAGCCGGGGACGCGCAGGTGGATCGCCACGGGGGTAGCCGGGGCCCGGCGCACCATGAGGGTGACCTGGTCGTCGTAGGGCGCCGTCGAGGTCTGCTCGACCACCAGGTCGTGTTCGGGTCGGCTGAGCCGGGAGGCGATGAAGAGGTTGACGAACAACTCGCCGCCCTCGGCGGTGTAGATCAGCTCGCCGTACTTCGCGTGGTTCTCCAGCCCGGTGCCGACGCAGCACCAGAAGCAGTCTTGCGCTGTGGAGACCACGCGGTAGTGGCCCGGTCGCACCGGCGTGAAGTAGACCAGTCCGCCCTCCGGATGCAGGGAGGACAGGATGTGGTTGACCGTCGCACGCTCGTAGTAGTCGAGGACCTCGGCATCCGGCTGTTCGAGGAACAGCGCGCGGCTCAGCTTGAGCATGTTGTAGGTGTTGCATGTCTCGGGGCCCTCGGGCGACTCCAGTGCGGAGCTGAAGTCGCTGCGGGGGTGCAGGTGTTCGCGCACGGAGTTGCCGCCGAACGAGAAGGTCCGGTGTCTGCTGACGGTCTGCCAGAAAAAGCGGGCGGCGTCCCGCAGGCCGGGGTCGTCGGCGACCTCGCCGAGCCGCTGGTAGCCGACGGCCTTGGCGATCTGGGTGTTGGCGTGCATCCCGTCGAGGACGTCGCGGTGCTCGCGCAACGGGCCGAGCAGCGACTGGTCGAGGAACCGCCGTGCCAGGACGGCGTACCGGTCCGTTCCGGTGACGTCGGCGAGGTCCGCCAGCACCTCGCACATCCCGCCGAACTCCGTGCGGAGCATGGCTTCGTGGGTGTCGTCGTCCATCCCCGCCGCCACCCGGTCCCACCAGTCGGCCAAGCGGCACACCGCGCTCAGGGCCGAGCTTGAGCCGGTGTGGCGGTGGGCGTCCAGCAGGCCCGCGAAGAGCTTGTGCAGGTTGTACCACGGCACCCAGGCGCCGCCGAGCTCGAAGGAGTCCCGCTCCACCTGCCCGGCGGCCACCCGCTCCCACAGCTGCACACCGCCCGGGATACCCCCGACGTAACCGGTGCCCAGGGCGTCCTGGCACTCCACGACGCCCTGGACCAGGCGATCGACCATGGCCCTCGGCCGGGGATCACCGGTCACGGCGCTCATCAGCGCCGCGCCCGAGAGCGCGTGCCCGACGGTGTGGCCGTCCAGGCCGGAGCTCTCCCAGTTGCCGTAGGACTCGGCGACCGGCGGCAGGCCCGCCTCGCGCCGCAGGGGCGCAAGCAGCCGGTCGGGGTCGAGGGACAGCAGGTATTCCAGGGCGGTCGCCTGCGCATCCAGGAACGGGCCGGGAAGAAGGCGTACCGCGCTGCGGAGGAGGGACTGCATGCTCTCGTCTTCCTTGAATGGGGAGGCGCGGGGTCAGCGCACCACGGGTGCGATGGCGGCTCCCTCGCGCACGAAGAAGGGGATGCGCTCCAGCGGGGCGTCGGCGTCGAGCGTCGTGCCGCCTTCGAACACCCGCCCGGTTGCCGGGTCGAGCCAGCGGGCGCCGGAGGGCAGGTACACCTGGCGGGTGCGCGCGCCCGCCAGGTACACGGGTGCCACCAGCAGGTCGGGGCCCAGCAGGAACTGGTCGTCGATGTCCCAGGCGTGCCCGTCCTCGGGGAATTCGAAGAACAGCGGGCGCATCGGCGGGGCGCCGGTGCGGTGAGCGTCCTCGGACAGCGCGTGCACGTAGGGGCGCAGGCGCTCGCGCAGCAGCACGTGGTCCCGGAGGATGCCGTACGCCTGCTCCCCGTAGGACCAGACCTCGTTCGGCCCGCCGGTGAACGTGGCCGAGAACGGCTGGTTGGGGGCACGGTCTCCGTGCAGCCGCATGACGGGGGTGAATGTGCCGTACTGGAACCAGCGGATCAGCAGTTCGCGGTAGGCGGGGTCGTCCGGGTCGCCGCCGGCGAAGCCGCCGATGTCGGTGTTCCACCACGGGATGGCGCTCATCGCGACGTTCAGCCCGGCCCTGATCTGGCGCGCCAGCGAGTCGAACGTGGTCGGGATGTCGCCGGACCACAGCAGGGCACCGTACTTCTGGCTGCCCGCCCAGGCGGAGCGGACCAGGGACAGCGGCCGGTCGTCACCCGCCGCGCGCAGCCCGTCGGCGACCGTACGGGTGTGCAGCACGGGGTAGAGGTTCGCGACCTCGGCGGCCGGCCCGGCGGCGTAGACGGCGCGCTCGGCGACGTCCGGGGTCACGTCGGGTTCGCAGGCGTCCAGCCAGAAGCAGGTCACGCCGTGCGCACGGTAGTTGTCGTTCAGCCGCTGCCACAGCGCGGCGCGTGCCGCGGGGTTGGTGGCGTCGTAGTAGGCCATCGGACGCATCGGCTCCTCGGCACTCCGGGAGGGCCACGGGAAGGTCATCAGACCGCCCGCCGCGTCCTGGACGAGCTGTCCGGCCGAGCGCAGCTCGTCGAAGGTGTCGCTGCCGGGCTCGACAGTCGGCCACACCGAGACGGCGAGCTTCACCCCGAGGCCCTCCAACTCCGCCACCATGGCGGTCGGATCGGGCCACTCGCTCTCCTCGAAGCGCCAGTCGCCCATGTTCGGCCAGTGGAAGAAGTCGCAGACGATGACCGACAGCGGCAGCCCCCGATCCTTGTACTCCCGCGCCACGGCAAGGAGTTCGTCCTGGGTGCGGTAGCGCAGCTTGGACTGCCAGAAGCCGGACGCCCAGTCGGGCAGCAGGGGCGGGCGTCCGGTGGCCAGGGTGTAGGCGTCCAGGATCTGGGCCGGGGTGTCGCCGGCGGTGATCCAGTAGTCGATGCGCCTGCCGCCGTCAGAGGTCCACCGCGTGATGTCGGCGCCCAGCTCGACCCGGCCGGTGGCCGGGTTGTTCCACAGCAGTCCGTAGCCGCGCGAGGAGTGCAGGAACGGGACGGCGGCGACGGTGTTGGCCTGGACGAGGTCGATCACGCAGCCCTTCTGGTCCAGCCGCCCATGCAGGTGCTGGCCGAGTCCGTGCAGCCGCTCACCGTCGTACGCCTCGAAGTGTTGCTCGGTCCGGCCGCCGGCCGTGTGGACGCGGGGGCCCGGGTGGTGGGCGTACGGGGCCTTGTCGGCGAGGAGTTTGCGGCCCGACGCGGCGTCGACGAACCGCAGCCGGCCGTCTGCGGCGGCCTCGACCACGATCCGGCCGTTGATCAGGCGGGCGGAGCCGTCGTCCGCCACGGAAAGTTCGGCGCCCGGAGAGGGCGCAGGGCTCTCCAGCGCGCCGGGGGCGCAGGGATCGACCGTCCCGGACGCGGCTCGCACCCGCACCGCGTGCGGCCCCCAGGGCTCGATGCGGAGGATCTCTTCGGCGGTGTGACGTTCGAGGCCGCCTGAGCGGATGCTGTAGGACAAGGCAGTTCCTCTGTTCTTCCTCAGGGCCCGTGCGGGTCCGTGGCCAGGGACGGACGGCCGGTGCCGTCTGTGGTGCTCGACGGCACCGGCCGTCCCTGGCCGGAGGCGGTGTTTCAGGAGAGCTTGATCAGGGTGTAGTCGTCGCAGTATCCGGCGGCCGTGCCGGAGTTCTTGTAGCAGTACGCGGTGGCGGAGGTGTTGGTGCTGCCGGTGGTGAAGAAGATCGGCTGCTGGGAGTAGGCGGTGGTGGAGGTTCTCAGGAAGGTTTCGGTGCCGCCGAAGTTCTTCACGCCGACGGCGACCTGCTCGCTGCCGTTGGCGACCTTCGCCCAGCCGGCCAGCAGGTAGGTGCCGCTGGAGGACAGGCCGGTGGGGGCCTGCTGGACGCCGCTGTTGGCGGTGCCGGTCTGCAGGGCGAAGGTGCCGGTGCGGGCGTTGGAGTTCACGACGGCGGAGCCGCTGCCGCTGAGCGTCCACGGGCTGAGCGAGCCCGTCTCGAAGCCGGCGTTGCTCAGGAGGTTGGCCGGGGTGGAGACCCGCTCGACGGCGATGTCGTCGCAGTTCCCGGACCCGGTGCCGCCCGCGTTCTTCCAGCAGTAGATCGTGGCCTGGGTGTTGGTGCTGCCGGTGGTGAACAGCACCGCCGCCTCGCTGTACGAGGTGGCCGAGAGGTTGGTGAACGTCTCGGTGCCGCCGAAGTTCTTCACGCCGATCGCGAGCGTCTCGCCCGCGTTCGCCACCTTCGCCCAACCCGTCAGCAGGTACGTGGAGTTGGGGCTCAACCCGCTCAGGGCCTGCTCCACGCCGCTGCCGGAGGCACCGGTCTGCAGCGAGTCGGCGCCGGTGCGGGCGTTGGAGGCGACCACGGCGGACCCGCCGCCGCTGAGCGTCCACGGGCTGAGCGAGCCCGTCTCGAACCCTCCGTTGGCGACGAGGTTGCCGCCCGTGCCGTTGTACGCGCCGATGCTGGGCGCGGCCGTGGCGGAGACCGCGTTGCCGAAGGCATCCAGGCCGCCGTTGTTGGCGATCACCGCACCGGCCCGGATCGCGGGCGAGGACGGGTGGACCTGGTAGGCGTTGAGCCCGGTGAACGACGAGGAGCCGTCCGCGTTGCCCGGGTTGCGGAACTCGGGGTCGGCCACGACCTTCGCCGGGTCGGCGGGCTCGGAGGACGGGTGCTGGCCGTAGAACAGGTTGTTCGAGTAGACGGACCCGGCGCCGGTGGCGAGGTAGCCGCCCGAGCCGTAGTTGAAGACCGCGTTGTTCTCGAAGTTCCAGACCCCGGAGACGCTGGTCCTGCCGCGGCCGCCCGTGATCGCGGTGCTCAGGCCGTCCCTGACGTAGAACGAGTTGTTGTAGATCAGCGGGGCCATGCCGCTGCTGCCGCTCTTGTTCGGGATGTTGCCCGGCATGTCGATGACGGAGTCGGCGTGGTTGGAGGTGCCGACGTCCGGGCAGCCGGCGTTGGAGCCGTCGTTCTCGCTGACGTTGTAGCGCACCACGGTGCCGTCGCTGGGCACGGTCGAGGTGGGCTCGTTGGCGATGGAGAAGGGCGGCATCACCAGCAGGAAGCCGCCGGCGTTCTGGTGGCTGTAGTTGTACTGGAACGTGGTGTTGTGGTTGCCCCAGTCGACGTCGAAGCCGGTGCCGTCCTGGAAGTTGGCGGCGCAGCTGACCTCGTTGTGCTGGATCAGGCTGTTCTGGCTGGCGGCCACCCAGATGCCCGCGGACGCGCGGTTGCAGTACTGCCCGGAGGGCGGGCAGGTGCTCTTCAGCCCTCCGTGCGCGGCCTTGTTGCCGTCGATGAGGGGACCGTCACCCTTGACGACGAGGATGTCGTCGGCGCCGTCGTAGGTCATCGTGTTGCCGCGGATGATCGCGTTGGTGGTCAGTCCGGTGCCCTGGCCGTCGTGGTCCGGAGTGACGGCGACGGCGATGCGGTCGACGTGGTCGAAGGTGTTGTTCTCGACGACGACGTCGTCCCAGGTGGAGACGGGCGTGGTGTGGTCGGTCTGGACACCGACACCCGCGTTGGTCGCGTACCAACCCGCCGACCAGCCGCTGATGTTGTGGATGAACATGTCGTGCACCCGGATGTGGTGCAGGATTCCGCCGGAGCTGTTCTCGGCGAGGACACCCGAGCGGTAGTCGGGGGAGGCGGCGGAGTTGATGAGCTCCAGGCCGCCGATCTCCCAGTACTGCTGGTTGAGCAGGTGGATCACGGCCCCGGACGCGCCACCCGCGTTGATCACGGGCTTGGCACCGGTACCGAAGGAGCCGATGGTGACGGGGCTGCCGGAGGCGCCCGAGCCCTGGGGGGTGAGCTGGCCGGTGCAGGTGGTGCCGGCGGCGAACAGGATGCTGTCGCCCGCGCCGAAGGTGGTGGTGTTGACGCTGGTGACGGAATTCCAGGGGCTGGCCTGGGTGCCGTTGCCGTTGGTGGCGGCCGAGCAGTCCACGAAGTGGGCGGTGCCCGCTGCCACGGCGGCGTGGGCCGGCAGGAGTGCACCCGCCACCGTGGCGAGGATAGCCAGGAACCGTGAGGCCCGGCGGACCGGATGTGCCGATCTACGACGCTTCATTGCGACGCTCCTTGCAGATGAACGTTTCCTCCGCGCCGCGGGCTCGCGACGCGAATCTCAAAGCACCGGGCGGGCCGGCCGGACCCCGCCACCCGGAATCCGTGGCGGCCCTCACGACTCCGGAAGCGATGTCGGGAGGGCCGTTTCAAGGACGGAGGCGTGCCGCATGCCCGGCGGCAGGGTGAGCGAGAGGGGCTCCCACGCCATGCCGTCCTTGCTGCGGGCCGCTCCGTACTTCCCCTCGATGAAGTGGTCGAAGATCACGACCCACTCCTCTCCGCGGCGGAAGAGACACGGCCCCTCCACGAGTGAGGGGGTGATCGGTCCTGTGGGCGAGGCGTACGGACCACCGGGAGAGTCGAACGTGGTCACATGAATGTCCTTGTGGGCGGTGGCGGGGTCGTTGGTGCCGCGTTCGTCCTTGAAGGCCATGAGGAATCCACCGCCGTCCAGCTCGTGCACGGTGGCGTCGATGACCGAGTAGCCCGGATCGAAGAAGACCGACGGGTCCGAGAACGTCCTGAAGTCCTCGGTGGTGCAGTGCCAGATGCGGTGGTCCTGGCTGACGTACTCGAAGTCGCGGCCCTCGGCCGTGCTCCCGGACTCGACGACCGACGACCAGATCAGGTGGTACAGCCCGGTCGCGCGGTCCAGGAAGAACTCCGGGGCCCAGGCGTTGTGGGCCCCGTCCACACCTGCCATGACCGGGACCAGTCGCTGATCCGACCAGGTGAGGAGGTCCGCAGAGGTGGCGTGGACTATGCCGGGACTTGTCCAGCCGTCGGTGGCCAGCAGATGGAACAGGCCGTCGGGTCCCACCCCGATGAACGGGTCCCGGAGCCGACCGGTGCCGACGGTGCCCCGCAGAACGGGTCGGCCGCCGTTCACCGTTCTGAACTCCTCGCCGTCGTGGCTGTAGGCCAGGTGCAGGGCCTCGTCGGCGTCGGTGAAGTATGAGACCACATACATCGGTGGGAAGGTTCCTTCCGGACGTCGGGGCGCGGGACGCCCTTGGACGAGGGTGAGCTGGCCATGCCGGATGCCGCCCGCGGCCGCTGTTCTGCGGACTCCACGGGCCCACGGCGTAAAGCTGACGGCCAGACGGGGTTCAGGACTTGACGGCCCCGGCGGAGATGCCGGCGACCACCTGGCGCTGCAGGAAGATGAAGATCACCAGCAGCGGCAGGACGCCGAGCAGGGCCGCCGGGAACAGGGTGGTCGGCTGGACCGTGTGCGGGTCGATGAAGGAGTAGGCGTTGACCATCACGGTGCGCTTGGCGGGATCCTGCAGGAAGACCAGCGGGACCAACAGGTCGTTCCAGATCTGCAGGGAGATGAAGGTCAGCAGGGTGCTGGTGACCGGGCGCAGCAGCGGCAGGATGATCGTGAAGAAGGTACGGAGCGCACCGCAGCCGTCGAGGGCGGCGGCCTCCTCCAGATCGACCGGGATCGAGCGGATGAAGCTGGTGTAGAAGAAGACGGCCAGCGGAAGGTTCAGCGCCGTGTAGATGAGGACCAGCCCGGTGTAGCTGTCCAGCAGGTCGAGGTCGCGCATCAGCAGGTACAGCGGTGCCACGACGACGAACACCGGGACCGAGGTGCCGAGGATGAACAGCCGGTACACCCAGGCGGACCAGTTCTGGGTGAGGCGGGCCAGCGGGTAGCTGGCGAGCGCCCCGATCACGGTGATGCACACGCACGACAGGCCGGTGATCAGCAGGGTGTTGAGCGCGCTGGGGCCGTAGTGCATCTGGCCGAAGACGTCGGAGAAGTTCTTCAGGGTCAGGGAGTGCGGAAGACCCAGGGGGGACCGGGTGACGTCCGCCGCTGTGCGCAGCGAGGTGGTGATCGTGAACAGGAACGGCAGGACGAACAGCACCGTGCCCAGGCACAGCAGCGCGGTGCCGAGCGGGCCGCGGACGCGGCGAAGACGCGTCCGCCAGGTCCCGGGGCTGCTGCCGGTGCGTCGGTGGTCGGCTGCGGGCCGCGGCCCGCTTCGCGGCGTAAGGGTCTCGGAGGTCATGGTGGCGGCCTGTCAGATTCGTCGCTCGCGAAGGCGGAGCAGGGAGGAGGTGGCGCTGGAGAGGACGACCACGGTCGCGAGCAGCAGGACGGAGACGGCGATGCCGAAGGCGAACTTCCCGCCGCCGAAGACGTTGCGGTACACCAGCAGGGTCAGGGTGTCCGTCGAGCCGGCCGGTCCGCCGTTGGTCAGGACGAGTGGGAACTCGAAGACCTTCAGCGAGCCGATGAGGCTGAGCGTCACGTTCACGGTCAGTGCGGGCGCGAGCAGCGGCCATTCCACGCTGCGGAAGCGCCGCCATCCGGTGGCGCCGTCGACGGCGGCCGCGTCGAGCAGTTCGGTGGGCATGCTCATGTAGCTGGCGAGGAAGATGGCGCACGAGTAGCCGGCGAACATCCAGATGTTGACGGCAGCCACCGCGTAGAGCGCGGTGGACGGGTCGCCGAGCCAGACGTGTTGCAGCCCGTCGAGGCCGAAGACGCCGAGCAGTGCGTTGATCCCGCCGCTCGGAGCGAACAGGTAGGACCAGATGAACGCGGCCATCATCGGCGAGATCAGAGTCGGCGTCAGCAGGACCACGCTGAGCACCTTGCGGACCTTGGGCCGGCGGAACAGCATGCTCGCGAAGAGCAGGCCGAGGGCGTTCTGCACGACGACGACCACGATCGCGTAGAGCACGGTGTGCCACAGGGCCGCCGTGACCTGTGGCTTGTCCATCATCGCGCGGTACTGCTCCAGGCCGACGAAGTCGGCCCGCGGACCGCCGAGGCTGTTGGTGAGGCTCAGGTAGACGCCTCGCACCAGCGGATAGATCATGAACACGCCGTAGACGGCGATCGCGGGGAGGAGGAAGGCGGCCATGGCGGTCCGCCTGCGGTGGATCACGGAGAGTCCTTCCGTCGGCTGGTGGCCGCGGTGGGGAAGGCACAGGGAGGTTCCCCACCGCGGCTGTTCAGGAGCCGGTTACTTGGCGGTCGCCGCGGCCTGAATGTCCTTCAGCGTCTGGTCGGCGGACTTCTGGCCCAGCAGGAACGCCTGGAGCGCGGTGCCCGCGGCGGTCTCGGTCGGCCCGCTCAGCCAGGTGTTGGAGGGCATCAGCCGGTAGCGGCCCTCGGTGAAGGCGGCGCCGAAGGCGGTCGTCTCCTGGGCGATGGGGGTGGAGCCGTCGGTGAAGGGGGAGGCGCCGTTCTCGGCCTCGAGGAACTTGGACAGGTTCTGCGCCTGCGACCAGAACTCGACGTACTTGCGCGCGGCATCGGTGTTCTTGGACTGGGAGTTGACGCCCCACATGGTGCCCGTGAAGAACATGGCGTTGGGCTTGGTGCCGGCCGCGCCGCCGGGCCAGGGGGCGAAGGAGATCGGGAACCCGGCCTTCTTGACGCTCGAGATCTGCCACGCGCCCTGGTACCAGAAGGCACTCTTGCCGGCCATGAAGTCCTGCGAGCCCTGCGACCACTCGTCGACGCCGAGTTCGTCCTTCCAGTTCACGTAGCCCTGGTCGCCCAGCGCCTTGAGCTGGTTGAGCGGCTCCTGCCAGTCGGAGGGGATCGACGTCTTGCCGGCCAGGAAATCGGCGTCCCACTGCTTGTTCTTCTGGTAGACCACCGTCGAGCCGCTGGCCTGGAGGGCGGACTGGGCCGTCCAGCCAGCCTTGTCGGGCAGCGCGATCGGGTTGACCCCGGCCGCCTTCAGCTTGCCCAGGTCGTCGAGGAAGGTCGGCCAGTCGGTCGGCACCGCGCCGATGCCGGCCTTCTTGAGCAGGTCCGTGTTGGCGTACAGCCCGATACCGACCAGCTCCATCGGCATGGCCAGCGTCTTGCCGCCGTTCTGGACGAACGGCTTGGCCCCGTCGGAGATCTTGTTGGCCCAGGACTCCTTGGACAGGTCGGCCAGGTAGCCGGAGTCGCCCCACTTCTGCACCTTGGACGAGTCCACCATGATCACGTCTCCGGCCTTGCCGCCGAGCAGCTCGGGCTGGAGCTTCTGCATGTAGGTGTCGTTCGCGGTGACGTACTGGAAGTCGACCTTGATCTTGGGGTTGGCCGCCTCGAACGCCTGGTTGATCTCCGCGACGTTCGCCGGCTCCGCGCCGCCGCCCTTCCATGCCTCCACGTGGATGGTCACCGTGCCGTCCGCCGCGGTGCCGGACGATCCTCCGCCGCACGCGGCGAGTGACATCGCCATCGCGACGACTGTGGTGGCGACCGCGAGACGTCTCCCAGAGTGCTTCATTGCATACCTCACCCATTGCCGGCACAGCCGGACTCGTCGTGTCTGAAGGGGTTGCAACCGGTAGGCCGCTTCTGTGCGGGTCGGTGTGGAACCCGCGAGAAGGTCATGTTGACCAAGGTGGCGACGAAGTTACGCGCCGATGTCCGGGCACTGTAACGAAAAACTTAGGCAACATCTATACGTAACTTTGCGCAGCGGGTTTACCGCAGAGAGTTGTCATCGTGGCGGCCCTGGCTTGGGAGAAGCCTCCACAAGACGGGGGTTCGTTGACTCCGCAGGAGGCTTAACGTTACAGTCGGCAACATATGGGGGTGGCCTTTACCTCTCCGTGCGGCAACGCACCGAGTGGCTGGCATAAGGAGTTGGAGTGGCAGAGCGGGTGACCATCGCTCAGGTGGCCGAGGAAGCCGGCGTCTCGGCGATGACCGTGTCCAACGTCATGAACGGCAAGCCGGGGGCGTCCGAGGAGACCCGGCGCCGTGTCACGGAGGTGGCGGCGAGACTCGGGTACCGTCCGAACGTCGCGGCCCGCAATCTCAAAGCCGGCCGTACCGGGCTCGTCGGCCTCATCGCTCTGGACCTGACCACCCAGTACGGATTGGAGATCCTGCGCGGCGTCGCGGAAGAACTCGCCGGTGCCGAGCGGGAACTGCTCGTCAACGCCACCTACCAGGACGCGGTGCGGGAAATCGAGCGGATCGAGTTCCTGGCGCGTGGTCTCGTCGACGGTGTGCTCATGATCGCGCCGGTCCTGGAGGACCAGGCGGTCGAACTGCTGCGCCGACGGAACCTGCCCTGCGTGATCATCGACCCGCGGCGCCTGGATGTGCCGCTGCCTCGGCTGAGTGTCGACAATTACCACGGGATGCGCCTCGGTACACAGCACCTGATCGATCTCGGCCACACCCGGATCGCCTACATCCGCGGCGAAGAGGACCTCGAAAGCACCTCCCTCCGCTTCCAGGGCTTCCGGGACGCGATGCGGCTCGCAGGGCTGGGCGTCGACGAACGGCTCGTCGCCGAGTGCGACTTCTCCTACACCTGCGGCTTCCGTACCGCCTCTCGCCTGATAGCGGATCACCGTCCCACGGCGATCGTCGCCGGTGCCGATCTGATGGCCCTCGGCGCCATCGACGCGGCACGGGCCCACGGCCTCGACGTACCCACCGACTTCTCCGTCGTCGGCTTCGACGATCTGCCGCAAGCGGCCCAGAGTTTCCCCGGCCTGACCACCGTGCGCCAGCCGCTGCACGACATGGGCCAGAAGGCGGCCCGCGCGCTGCTGTCCCTCATCGACGGACAGCAGCTCCTCATGGACCACATGCAAGTGCCCACCGACCTCGTGGTACGCAACTCGACCGCCCCACCACCCGGCAGTGCACGGACCACCGCCGAGCGGAGCATGCGCGGACCGGCACCGCGGGACGGGCTCCGGGCCTGAGAAGCGATTTCCCAACGGGTCGACGGCCGATGGCCAACGCCGTGGACCTCGCCCTGCTCACGCCGTAACACCGTGACGCGGAGCCCCGGCGTCCGAGCTAGTTCCTGGACGCCGGGGAGTGCAAGGCGGGGGAACGGTGGTGCGGTACTGGCGGAGCTCCGTGCTGCGTCGCGGGGACGGGTGGCGTCCGGACGACACGGTGCACACCGCTCAGTCGCCCTCTCGGTGTCGAGCCGGTCTGTTTCCGGCGCCGGACCGACCGATTGCGCCGAGTACCGCGCCGCGTGCCCGGCTGGCGGAGTCGTCGGGTTCGGTGAAGACGGCATCGAGGTCGGACAGGGGCGCGAAGGGCGCCAAGGCACGGGCGCCGAAGACCGTGGACTCGGCCAGCAGGACGCGGCGACCGGCCGAGCGGAACAGCTGGCGTCGCAATTCAGCCTCGGCGAGGTCGTCGACGGTCAGCCCTGCCTCGGAATCGGCACCGGAGCAGTCCACGAACACGGTGTCCACCTGGATGCCCGCCAGCGCGCGCATGGCGATCGGCCCGGCGAGCAGCCCGCCTGGTCCGCGCTGGCCACCGGTCAGGATCACCGTGGGCGAGGTGTGGCTCGTGCTGTTGAGCAGGCCGTCGATTCTGAGCGAGTTGGTCACCACGGTGATGTCCTGACGCTGCGTCAGTTCAGCTGCCAGCAGCTCTATCGCGGGGCCGCCGACCAGGCCGATGGCCATGCCCGGCCGCACGGTGGCCGCCGCCGCGGCCGCGATTTCCCGCAGCTGCGCGCGCTGTCCGCCGGGTCGGTCGGGGCTGGGTTGCGGCGCGTGTGTCGCCTCGGGTCCGTTCAGCGCTCCGCCGTGTACCCGCACCGCGTGCCCCGCGGACTCGAGGGCAGCCAGGTCGCGGCGGATCGTCATGGGTGAGACGGCCCACCGAGCGCTCAACTCCTTGCTGCGGACCGCGCCGGAATGCTGCAGCTCGAGACGGATGCGGTTGCGGCGCTCCTGCGTGAGCGGGGCGGCATCGGGTGCTTGACGGGGCATCGCTCCTCCTGCTCCTCGGGTCGATCGGGCTCTGGCGCAAGGTGGCCGTGACGGGCCCCATGGCCAGGGACGGCCGGTGCCGTCTGCGGTGCCGGCGGCACCGGCTGTCCCTGCCGGGGGGCGTCAGGAGAGCTTGATCAGGGTGTAGTTGTCGCAGAATCCGGCGGACGAGCCGGAGTTCTTGTCGCAGTAGACGGTCGCTTCCGTGTGGGTTGGTGGAACCCGCGCGAAGGCAGTGTTGACCCAAGTGGCGACGAAGTCACGCGCCGCCGTCCGGGAACTGTAACGAAAAACTTAGGCGCCATCTATTCCTAACTTTAT
Source organism: Kitasatospora azatica KCTC 9699 (assembly GCF_000744785.1). NCBI lineage: Bacteria > Bacillati > Actinomycetota > Actinomycetes > Kitasatosporales > Streptomycetaceae > Kitasatospora > Kitasatospora azatica. The sequence goes on from NZ_JQMO01000002.1 coordinate 1,895,002, forward strand.
GCAGCGCGCCTACGACAGAGAGTCGCCACCTCGGCAGCTCTGCCCCGAGAGAAGCCTTCGCAAGGCAGGGTTTCATTGACTCTGCGTGAGGCTTAACGTTACAGTCGGCAGGCGTTAGAGTGTCGCCCTGGCGTCCCCGCATGGCAACGAACCGGGTGGCTGGCGCAGGCTTCGGCCAGGCTTTCTCACCCCGGGATCCGGTGCGACTGGGCCGTGCAGGCATAAGGAGTACGGACAGCAGCTCCTCGTGGACCACATGCAAGGGCACGCCGACCTCGCGGCACGCAACTCGACCGCCCCACCTTTCGAGCATGCGGGGGCGCTCTCATTACCTCCAGCACGATTGCGGTCCCAGGATCTGACGCAATCCGCCGCGCAGCTGTCCCGCCCCGCCGTACCTGTCCAGGAGATCAGCCATGACCCGGTCCACACGTCCGCTGCCCGAACGACACCTGCGTCCGCCGATGGGCTGGAACAGCTGGGACTGTTACGGCACCACCGTCACCGAGGAGGAGGTCCTGGCCAACGCGGCCTTCATGCGGGACCACCTGCTGAGCCACGGCTGGGACACCGTCGTCGTGGACATCCAGTGGTACGAGCCCACGGCCCGCGCGCACGGCTACAACCCGGACGCCCCGGTGGTCCTCGACGGCCACGGCCGCCAACTGCCCGCCCCGAACCGGTTCCCCTCCGCGGTGGGCAGCGCGGGATTCGGGCCGCTGGCCGACCGCGTGCACCAACTCGGCCTGCGCTTCGGCCTGCACATCATGCGCGGCATCCCGCGCCGCGCCGTCGCCGACCGCATGCCGGTGGCGGGCACCGGCTGGACCGCCGACGAGATCGCCGACACCGGCTCCGTCTGCCCCTGGAACGCCGACAACTACGGCCTGAACCACGACCACCCAGGAGCCCAGGCGTACTACGACTCCCAGGTCGCCCAGTTCGCCGACTGGGGCGTCGACTTCATCAAGGCCGACGACATGCTCTTCCCGTATCACGAACGGGAGATCGCCGCCTACGCCCGGGCCATCGAGCGCAGCGGGCGGCCGATCGAACTGAGCCTGTCGCCGGGCACCGACCTCTCTCTCGCCCACCTCGACCACCTGCGGGACAACGCCACCATGTGGCGGATCTGCGACGACTTGTGGGACAGGTGGGAGGACGTCGAAGCCCAGTTCGCCCGCACTGCGCGATGGGCCCCCTGGCAGGGTGAGGGCGGCTGGGCGGACGCCGACATGCTGCCCCTGGGCCGTATCGGCATCCGCGCCGAGCGCGGCGAGGACCGGCTGTGCTCCCTCACCCACCCGGAGCAGATCAGCCTGCTCACCCTGTGGGTCATCTCCCGCTCCCCGCTGATGATGGGCGGCGACCTCCCCACCAGCCCACCGGAGACCATAGAGCTGCTCACCAACGACGAAGCGCTCGCCGTCCTGTGGCACAGCACAGGCAACCGCGAGGTGCTCCGGGAGCAGAACCTCATCCTGTGGACCGCCGACGACACCGACCGGCGCACCCGCTACGCCGCCGTGTTCTCCCTGGCCGACACCCCCGAGCAGGTCACGGTACCGCTCGGCTCCATCGGGGCACGACCCGGCGACCACATCCGGGAGCTGTGGACCCGTACCGACACCCCGCACGACGGCCACAGCCTGCGCATCGACCTCCCGACCCACGGCGCCGCTCTCTACCGCCTCTCGCCATGAGGGGCATGCCCCAGCAGACGCCGGGCCCTAACGGATGGTGCGGAACAGCCGCCCGTTGCGAGCCTTCCTGTCATCCATAGCCCTCACCACTTACCCCGGTCCGTCGTCTCGCAGATCTGCCCACGATCGAGGACCACCCGTCGCGACCGCGGCCCTCCCGAGTCATCGCCCAACCGTTGCAGGCTGACACCGCCCGCAGCTCATGAGACTTCCTCGCCGCCGACCTCCCCGTCGGGGGCTTCGACTTCGTCTGCTCGGTGACCACGGTCCACCACATGGACTTCGCGCGGCCCCGAGGGGATGCCGGTCGCCGACCCACAGTTGAGCTACAGGGAGGTGCGGGCCGCCGTGCGTCGGCTGCTGCCCGACTTGCGGTACCGCCGGCATATGCTCCGCCGGTACTCGGTGGCCTGGGAGGAACCGCCTTCCGAACCGGCTGATTGTTTCTGACAGGGTGTTGGAGGGTGGCACACCTGCCGTGGCGCGGTCACGGAGCGTCAGGCGTGAAGCCCCCCTGATCTTGGACAGCGGATTTCTACGCTGCGGCGGGTGAAGTCGCGTTGCAGTCTGGTCCGGGTCTCGAGCGGGGTGAGGTTCCCCCGCCGCCGGTCATGTCGATCGCCCAGGTCACCTGGCTGCCGTCGGCCACGGCCATATCCGGCTCATCGCGCTCCTGACGTGCGTGTTCGTGTTGCTCGTGCCACGGACGACCTCGCCGGCATTGCTCTACTCAGCGACTTGTTCGTACCTCCTAGTCGGCGGCCGAGTCGTCGTGGGGTGCCGGGCGGCGAAGCGATTTGAGCCACGAGAGGCAGCCCTCTGATCTGTCACCTCGTCAACTCGCATAGTCGTTTCCCACCTGTGAATGCCATTCTGTGACCGGTCGTTCTTACGTGCCGGAAACCTTGACGCAACGCCGCAGCTGACCCATAGTGATGGCCGTCGCGCCGCTCACTCGTCGCCCTGCATCCTTCAAGGGGCACCCCGAGAACGGCCGTCGAAAATTGTGAACGCTAACATTCCGGCCCGCCGGGGAAGCCGCCGACCGCCCGCTCCAGCGGGCTCCGCTCAAGCCAGAGCGCACCGCGCCCCCAGGTTCTGTCCGAAATGTGACAGTCCCGGCCTTCAGCAAGCTCGTCGACCGGCGCCCCGCGGAGCGCTGGTGGTGGTCGACACGGGTTGCCGGACAAGATGAAAGGACTCCCTGTGCCCCAGTCACGTTCAACAGGCCTTTGGCGCCTGTGTCGAAATGCCCTAGTCCGGACCGTGGTGCTCGCGACAGCCGGGGTCGCCGCGCTCGTCGGTGTTCAGCATGGGGCGGCGACCGATCTCGCCCGCACCGAGCCGACCGCGGTGACGTCGAACCAGGTGTCCGTACCCGCGGCGCCGATGGGCTGGGCGTCGTGGAACAGCTTCGCCGCCAAGATCAACTTCAATGTGATCAAGTCGCAGACGGACGCCTTCGTGGCAGCCGGCCTGCCGGCCGCCGGATACACGGACATCAACATCGACGAGGGCTGGTGGCAGGGCACCCGCGACAGTGCGGGCAACATCACGGTCGACACCGGTGAGTGGCCCGGCGGAATGCGCGCCATCGCCGACTACATCCACAGCAAGGGCCTCAAGGCCGGCATCTACACCGACGCGGGCAAGGACGGCTGCGGGTTCTACTTCCCGACGGGCCGTCCGGCGGCACCGGGGACCGGCAGCGAGGGCCACTACGCGCAGGACATGCTGCAGTTCTCCAACTGGGGCTTCGACTTCGTCAAGGTCGACTGGTGCGGCGGCGACGCCGAGAAGCTCGACGCCAAGAGCACCTACCAGGCCATCAGCGACGCTGCCGCACAGGCGGCGGCCACCACAGGCCGCCCCCTGACGCTGTCCATCTGCAACTGGGGCAAGCAGAACCCGTGGAACTGGGGCGCCGGTATGGCCCCTCTGTGGCGGACCAGCGATGACATCGTCTTCTTCGGCAACTCGCCGTCCTGGTCCAGGATGCTGTCCACCTTCGACCAGACCCTGCATCCCTCGGCGCAGCACACCGGGTACTACAACGACCCGGACATGCTGATGGTCGGGATGACCGGCTTCACCGCCGCCCAGAACCGCGCCCACATGGGCCTGTGGGCGATCTCCGGCGCGCCGCTGCTGGCCGGCAACGACCTGACGACGATGACCGCCGAGACCGCCGGAATCCTGAAGAACCCCGAGGTCATCGCCATCGACCAGGATCCGCGCGGCCTGCAGGGCGTCAAGGTCGCCGAGGACACCACGGGCCTTCAGGTGTACGGCAAGGTGCTCTCCGGCAGCGGCAAGCGCGCCGTCGTCCTGCTCAACCGCACCTCCAGCACCCAGAACATCACCGTCCGCTGGTCCGACCTCGGCCTGACCGGCGCGTCCGCCGCCGTCCGCAACGTGTGGACGCAGACGGACGCCGGCAGCTTCGGCACCGGCTTCACCACCAGCGTCCCCGCCACGGACGCGGTGCTACTCACCGTCAGCGGCACCGAGGCGGCAGGCACCACCTACGAGGCGGAGTCCACCGCCAACACCAAGGCCGGATCGGCCGCCAACGTGGCCTGTGCCAACTGCTCCGGCGGCACCAAGGTGGGCGGCATCGGCAACGGCGCCGCCAACACCCTGCGGTTCAACAGCGTCGCCGCCGGAAACACCGGCGTCAAGGTCGTCGACATCGCCTACGTCAACGGCGACAGCAAGCCCCGCACGGCCCAGCTCCAGGTCAACGGGCAGACCGCCACCACCGTCTCCTTCCCGCCGACCGGCTCCTGGAGCACTCCCGGCACCGTCTCGGTCGAGGTGCCGCTGGCACAGGGCTCCGCCAACACGCTGACCTTCTCCAACGCCTCCGCCTGGGCTCCCGACCTCGATGCCGTCAAGGTGAGCGACCTCCCCGGCACGAACGGCAACGAGATCGTCGGCCAGCAGTCGGGCCGCTGCGCGGACATCTTCAACAGCACCATCACCAACGGCACCCAGGCAGCCCTGTGGGACTGCAACGCCGGCAGCAACCAGACCTGGACGTACACCGCGCGCAAGGAGTTCGTGGTCTACGGCAACAAGTGCCTGGACGCCTATCAGGCAGGTACGACCAACGGCACCAAGGTCGTCATCTGGGACTGCACCGGCGGCGACAACCAGAAGTGGAACGTGAACGCCGACGGCACCATCACCAACGTGAAGGCCGGCCTGTGCCTGGACGCTTCCAACGCGGCCACGGCCAACGGCACCGCCCTGGACCTGTGGGCCTGCAACGCCGGCGGCAACCAGAAGTGGACCCTGCAGTAAGGACGGCCGCTGCCCGCGGAGTGATCGACGGTCGATCACTCCGCGGGCCGCGCGATCGTGGAAACTCACTGCAACATGACGACCTTGAGCACGCCAAGGGCGGCGTGCGGGAGGCCGGACCGCTCGTGCCGACGCATCAACCCCGCCCCGCAGCGCACCGGCCCGACCTGGCACCAGTTCCTCACCACCCAGGCCCACGGCATCATCGCCGCCGACTTCCTGCACCTCGACACCGTGTCACTCAAGCGCCTGTACGCCCTGGTCTTCATCGAACACGGCACCCGGCGCGTGCATCTCGCCGGCGTCACCGACCACCCCACCGCCCACTGGACCGCGCAGCAATCCAGGAACCCTGCCATGACGCTGGAGTGCCGCATGGACTCGCTGCGCTTCCTCAACCGGGACCGAGACAGCAAGTGCACGAACGCCTTTGACGCCGTGTTCGAGGCCGACGATGTGGAGATTCTGCTCAGCCCACCCCGGCCACCGTCACCGACCTCCAGGCTCACCGAACCCGCCGACGACCTGGCCTTGGCGGCCTGATCAACGAGTATCACCACGCCGCTTGACCGCACGGCATCGCCGCAACTCACAGTGCCGAATCGTATTTTCGAGCGGCACAGGGTCAGCGCAGCGGCATCCGTACGGTGAGGAACGAGTGGGGCGGCAGGGTCAGAGCGAGTCCCTGACCGGTCGTCCTCAGGCTCTCGAAGGGGCGGGGGCTGACCGTTTCCGGGGCACCGGGGGTGTTGTGGTCCTGGAGGCGGTCGGCGGTCAGGATGCGGGCGGTCGGCTCGCCGATGGCGCGGCCGCGCAGGTCGAGGGTGACCTCGGCGGGTTCCTCGGCGTCGAGGTTGGACAGTGAGATCAGCGCCTCCCCGTCCTTGACACTGGCAGAGGCGGTCAGGGTCTCGAGTTCCACGTCCCCGACGGTGCGCCGGGCGTCATCGGCGCGGAGATGGACGGCGAGCGAGGTGGCGTCCTGGTGGCCCTTGTTCATCTCGAACACGTGGTAGGTGGGCGTGCGGACGAGGGTGTCGCCGTCGGTGAGGAGCATCGCCTGCAGGACGTTGACGGTCTGGGCGATGTTGGCCATGTACAGCCGCTCGGCGTGCCTGTGGAAGATGTCGAAGTGCGTGCTCGCCACGAGTGCGTCGCGCAGGGTGTTCTGCTGGTACAGGAAGCCGGGGTTGGTGCCGGGCTCCACGTCCCACCAAGTGCCCCACTCGTCCAGGACCAGGCCGATCCTCCGGCCGGGGTCGTAGCAGTCCATGACCGTGGAATGGCCGGTGAGGATTCGGTCGATCCTCCGAGCCGAGAGAATCGTCCGGTAGTAGTCGTCCGTGTCGAAGGCGGTGGCGCTGCCCTTCGCCTCCCAGGGGCCGGCCAGCGTGTAGTGGTGGACGGTGATGCCCTGGAAGAAGTTGCGCGGGGTGGCCTCGCAGCCGAAGCAGCTGATCTGCTGCATCAGCGTCTCGGTCCACTTGTAGTCGTCGCCGGACGCGCCCGAGGCGATGCGGTAGAGCTTGTTGTCACCGTGGTCCCGGCAGTACGTGGCGTACTGCCGGGCCAGGTCGGCGGAGTATTCGGCGCGCATGTTGCCGCCGCAACCCCAGGTCTCGTTCCCGATGCCCCAGAACTTCACGCGCCAGGGAGCCTCGCGGCCGTTGGCCCTGCGCAGCCGCACCATCGGGCTGTCGCCGTCACGCGTCAGGTACTCGACCCACTCGCTCATCTCCTGCACGGTGCCGCTGCCCACGTTGCCGCTGACGTACGGCTCGGCGCCGAGCAGTTCGCACAGGGCCATGAACTCATGGGTGCCGAAGTGGTTGTTCTCCTCGACGTCGCCCCAGTGGGTGTTGACCATTCTGGGGCGCTGGTCCCTCGGGCCGATGCCGTCCTTCCAGTGGTATTCGTCGGCAAAACAGCCGCCGGGCCAGCGCAGGTTGGGGATGTTCAGGGCGCGCAGCGCCTGCACGATGTCGAGGCGGATGCCGCCCTCGTTGGGTATCGGCGAGTCCTCTCCGACCCAGAAGCCGCCGTAGATGCAGCGGCCGAGGTGCTCGGCGAAGTGGCCGTAGAGGTGGCGGCTGATCGTCGGGCCCTCGATGTCGAGGTTGATGATCGCGGTGGCGCGGGTCACGGGCGCACTCCTGTGTGGGTGTGTGGGCGTGTGACACTCAAAGCTCACCAGCACACGTCGGCGACGGCGAGCGGTGGGCGAGGAGGGCGACGGCGAGCCGTGGCAGGTCGCCGGCCGTCTTCGTTGCGGCTTCCCCGCCCGAGGCTTTGAGGGCGGTGGCGTCGGGAAGGCCCAAGGCTCGCGGATCGGGGCTCATCGGCTCGGATCCCGCAGCAGTGACTGGTGGTGGGCGTCAGGGCACATGCCGCTCGCCGTCCTTGGTCTCCGTCCCCGCAGACGACGACCGGCGTACCCGCAGTGTGAAGTCGGCGGTCTCGGTCCGGCCGGGCAGTGCGCGGGAGTCCGCGTGGTCCATGCGGGAGCGCAGCAGTGCGACGGCCGTGCGGGCGATCGACGGGCGCTGGGGATCGACCGTGGTCAGGGGCGGTGTCGTGTAGCGGGCTGCTTCGATGTCGTCGAAGCCCGCCAGTACCACGTCGTCGGGGACAGCGACGCCGCTGCGGTGCAGGACGGAAAGCGCGCCGATGGCGACCACGTCGTTGTAGCAGAAGAGGGCGTCGAAGCGGACGCGGGTGCGCAGCAGCCGGGTCACGGCTCCGGCACCGGAGGACCAGAGGTCGGCGTTGTCCACCCCCAGGACCAGCGAGTCGTCGTATGCGACTCCGGCTTCCTCGAGGGCCGAGCGGTAGCCGTGCAGGCGTCGGCCGCCGGCGCGGGGGCCTGCCGGTTCGCAGATGGCGGCGATGCGGCGGCGGCCCTGGGAGAGCAGGTGGGCGACGGCGGCGTGTGCGCCCTGCTCGTCGGCGATCTCGACGTAGTCCAGGCTCATTCCGTCCGCCTCGGTGGGGCGCTCACCGAGGACCACCGCGGGCTGGGCCTCAAGCAGCGGCAGATATTCCTGGGGCGACAGCGCGTGCGGCACGTAGATGATCCCGTCCACGAGTTCGCCGTACGACGTGGTCAGCAGGGTGCGTTCCCGCTGGGCGTCACCGCGGGTGGCCTCGACCACCACCTTCAGCCCCAGGGTCTCGGGGGCCATGAGGATCTGCTCGGCCAGTTCCGCGTTGAAGGGCTGGTAGACGTTGGGGATGACGAGGGCGATCGTGCCCGTGCGGCGGGAACGCAGCCCGCGGGCGAAGGGATTGATCCGGTAACCGAATTCCTCCACGACCGCCCGCACCCGCTCCTCGGTCTCCTGGCTGTAGGAGCCGGTCCCGTTGATGACGTTGGAGACCGTCTTCGTCGACACCCCGGCCCGTTCGGCCACGGTGCGCATGGTCACGCCCCGCCCCATGGTGCTATCCCTCCCAGTGTTGATTCACGTACCGCCAGGTCGAAGTCGGCGACGATCAGCCGGCCTTCCTCCACGGTGGCCGTGCCGTTCATACGGTCGTTCAGCAGGGCCAGGGCCTCGCGGGCGATCCGCGCGGTGCCAGGCGCGACAGAGGTGAGCGACGGATGGGAGTAGCGGGCGTCGTCGATGTCGTCGAAGCCCGCGACGGCCACCTCCGCGGGTACCTTCAGCCCGGCCGCCTGAACGGCGTGCAGGGCGCCCAGGGCCAGGACGTCGGCGAAGGCCACAACGGCATCGAACCGGATCCCGGCATCGATCAGCCGCTGTATTCCGGCGGCGCCCGCACGGCGGTTCCAGTCGGCAGTGTCCACCTCGCGGACGAGCTCGGGCAGGTAGGGCAGGCCCGCGTCGCGTAGTCCGTCCCGGTAGCCCTCCAGCCGCAGGTGGGCGGCAGCCTGGTCGGGCCGGTCGGTGTCGCCGGCGCCGAGGGCCGCGATCCGCGTGTACCCGAAGGAGACCACGTGGTTGACCAGGGCCCGCACGCCCTCCCGGTTCGCCATGGCGACTCGGTCGACCGGGGCGTCATAGGAGCGTTCCGTCATGAATACTGTCGGCACGGTCTGCGCGACCAAGCGGGCCTGCGCGTCCGACAGCCCCACCGGGTACATCAGCAGCCCGCCGACGTGTGGCCCGTGGTCGCGCACCAGCGCGAGCTCGGCCTCGGCATCGCCGCCGGTGAGCTCGATCAGCACGGTCAGCCCACGGCGTTCGGCCTCGCGCATGACCGCTTCGGCGAGTTCCGCGTAGAAGGGCTGCGAGAGGTGGGGCAGGGCCAGAGCGACGAGTCCGGTCCGGCCGGTGCGCAGGTTGCGGGCGATCGTGTTGGGACGGAAGTCCAGTTCCGCTATGGCGGCGTCGACCTTGCGCCGGGTCCGCTCGCTGACGTTGGCTTCGCCGTTGACCACGCGGGAGACCGTTTTGGGTGAGACTCCGGCCCGTTGGGCGACGTCATGCATCGTGGCCATGGCAGAACCCTATACTCCGGCCGGGGCCAGGCCGCAGAGCCCGGCGCATTCGGCTCAGAGGCGACCGGGGCATCGAGAACTCCTGCACCACGTCTGTGATGTGAGGCCTCGACCTGGAAGAAGGCATTCGGTCATCACCCGCTGTTCGTGTTCGGCGACCACGGTCGCACGGGGTCTGGTGAGCCGGTCGCGGGCCTGCTGCGGCCAGGAAACGCCGGCGGTATCACTGCAGTCGACCACCTCGCCGCCTGCGACTGCCGACCTCGATGACGGTCGCCTCGTGCAGCCGTTGCGGCATGCCGGCGTCGACTTGCGGGAAGTCGATCGCCGGGATCGTTTCGGCCTGGGAGCGCGGGAAGGTGTGCCAGGTGTCGGCGCGGCGGGATCCGGCGTGCCCGCAGGCTCCCGAGGTGCGGTCCGGGCCGCCGGTGTTTCGGCGGCCCGGACCAGGTGGTGTGTGGTGTCAGAAGGTGGTTGCCGAGTCCAGGGCGATGGTGTTGTTGGAGCTCGCGCCGTTCTTGGTTCCGGTGACGGTGATGGTGACGGTGTGGGTTCCGGAGGTCAGGCCCGAGATGGTGAACAGGCTGGCTCCCGGGATCCGGGTGGCGCTGTAGTCGTCGACGCTGCGGGCGGTGCCGCCGTCCACCGAGTAGGTGGCGATGCCCTGGTCCACGTCCTTGACGCCGTAGATGACCGCGCCGGTGCCGGTGAAGGTGAGTGTGGCGGTCGATCCGGTGGTGTTGTTCCAGTGGGTGGTTCCGCTGTACAGGTCGCCGATGCCGGTGGTGGCGCCCCAGTTGCTGCCGTAACCGAACCGGTTGGTGCCGGTGGTGGCTGCGTCGTCGATGGTCGAGACGTTCGGCGTGACGGTGGCGTAGTCCAGGGCGACCGTCACGTTGGTGCTGGCGGTGTTCTTCGTCCCGGTGTTGCTGATGGTGACGGTGTGGGTGCCGGAGCTGAGGCCGGTGGTGGACCACAGGGGTGCCTGTGAGGTGCGGGTGGTGGCGTAGTCGTCGGCGTAGGTCGCCGGGCCGCCGTCGACGGAGAACGCGGCGATCCCCTGGTCGTGGTCCTTGACGCCCCAGATGGTGGCGCCGCTGCCGGTGAAGGTGTAGGTGGCGCTGGCGCCGGTGGTGTTGCTCCAGTGCGCGGTGCCCTGGAGCAGGTCTGACACGCCGGTGGCGGTGCCCCAGTTGGCGCCGTAGCCGAAGTGGTCGGTGCCGGAGGTGGCGGTGTCGTCGGTGGTGGTGTCGCTGGTGACCGAGCCGGGCGGCGTCACGTACACGGCGTAGGCGCCGTTCTTGTCGCCCAGGGCGACCGGCACGGTGATGGCCCCGCCGGAGACGGTGAGGTTGCCGCTGAAGACGGTCTGGGGGCTGTTCAACGAGGCCACGTCGGGGATCCGGTCGACCTCGACGTGGGTGGCTCCACCGGAGGCGAGCCAGGGGACCGACCCGAATCCGGTGATGGAGACGTTGGCCTGTCCGACGAATCCGGCCGAATCGCCGATGAGCGCGGCGGCCTGGTTCTTGGTGCTGTCGATGGCGGCGGTGATGGTGGTGCTACCGCTGCCGGTGGTGGCCACCCGCGTTCCGGTCAGGGTCGCGTAGGCGCGGTAGGTCCAGTACTGGCCGGAGGGGACCAGGTTCCCGCCGGTGTGGGTGAGGGTGACGCCGAGGTCGCCGGAGGTGCAGCAGTTGATCCACTCCGTGCGGGCCGCGGTGGCCATGCCGGACTGGGCGAAGCGGTCCAGGATCCAGGCGGTGTGGGCGGCGTCCTGCTGGTTCGGGACGAGGTACTCGTTGGAGGACTGGGTGAGGCCGGTGATGCCGGCGGCGGACAGGTATCCGTTGACCTGGGCGACCGCGGCGACCGGGTCGTCGGTGGTGCCGCCTCCGAGGTGATAACTGATGACGTTGGGCAGGGTGCCGGCGGCCTGTGCGGTCTGGATCCACGTCTGCAGGGCGCTCGTGGGGTTGGAGGCGTACGCGGGGCCGTCGATGCGCGCGGACGGGGCGACCCGCCGGATTTCCCGGACGGCGCTGTTCCACATGTTCCAGTACTGCGTGCCGATCCCGGGAGGGAAGAAGCCGCCGGCGTTGGGCTCGTTGTAGGGCTCGTAGGTGACGGTGACGCCGGCGGACTGCATGGCGGCCACGGTGTCGTCGATGAACGTGGTCCAGCTCGAGCAGTCGCCGTTGTTGCAGGGGTAGAGCGCGTTGCCCGGCTGGGACAGGTCGGCGCCCCACAGGTCGCTGAGCATCAGGACGTACTCGGCGTGGTACGGGGCCTGGGTGACGCGCTTGGCCTGGGCGATGATGGAGTTGATGCGGGCCTGGTAGCCGGCCCCGGCCTTGTAGCCGTCGCCGATCCAGCCGTCGCCGGCGACGCGCGCCCCGCCGCCGCGCATCAGGGTGAGGTTGAGCGGCTGGAGGTAGTTGTCGCCGGGGGCGCTGCCGTCCTGGCTCAGGCCGTACAGGTAGCCCTCGCCGACGCCGGTCATGGGCCCGGCGGTGGTGGACAGGTCGACGCTCAGCGTTTCGGTGGTGGCGCTGGCTGTGGGCGGTATGACCAGCAGCGTCAGGGCGGCGGTCGCGGCGACCGCCAGCCAGCTCTTGATCTTGAGGCGTGCAGGGAGTGCCATGGGGACTGTCCTTCTGGATGAAGAAACACGATGGTGCACTTGCCGGGATCGGTCAGGCCCCAGTCCGGAGATTCCCTGTTCGGGGGGCGGGGGGCGGGCCGGTCCGCCGTTCGGCGCGCGATGCGTCGTACGTGGGGAGGGCGGGGTGGTATGCCCTCGGATCGCCGTCCGGGCGAGACGCCCGGTGTCGAATCGGTTCGTCAGAAAGTAGGGGGCCCGGATCGGTGATGTCAATGCCGGATGAGCGTTAGGTTTCAGAAAAGAAGCAGGCCGTTCATGTGGTCGACACATGACCCCCGTAGGGACTAGCCTCGCGTCCACTCAACGGTTCGAACCGGTTCGACGCGCGGGAGTCGATCCGCATCATCCAGCATCGGAGAGTCGCGTGAACATTGGTGAGATCGCTCGGCGTGCGGGAGTTGCGCGCAGCACGGTGTCGTACGCGCTGTCCGGGAAGCGTCCGATCCCGCCCGAGACCCGGGCGCGGATCCAGGCGTTGATAGACGAGCTCGACTACCTACCAGCCCAGCGCCACCCCGCGGGCGCTGTCCTCGGGTGAGACCCGCACCGTGGGTCTGGCGTTTCCGCCGGCCAGCGGCCACTACCCCGACATGCAGTTGGATTTCATCGGCTCGCTGGTCGAGGCCGCCAGCGGGTTCGGCTACGACGTGCTGCTGGATAGGGGTGGTTTGCTGAGTAGGCTCAACAACCTCGATTCAGAGGTCCCTACCTTGTTGATCGGGATGAGCGAGCCACTCGTAGGGTTGGCTCACCCAGGGTGTCGGGTGTGGCTTTCAGAGGTCTGCCGCCCGTGGCTTCCATCGATGCGCCGCCCGACACCCCCGACGACTCGGCTGCTGATTAGGAATTGCGACTCCGATCGCTGTGTAGGGACTCGACAGCGAGGTCGTCTGTGGTGCACGTAGGCAAACGACCCGTGGAGAGCGCACGTGAGAGCGATCTGGGCCGGTATCGACGCCGGCAAGGCCCACCACCACTGCGTGGTGATCGACGACACCGGTAAGCGGCTGCTGTCGCGGCGTGTGGCCAACGACGAGCTGGAACTCCTTCAGCTCCTCGCCGACGTCCTGGCCCTGGGCGACCAGGTCACCTGGGGCATCGACCTGGCCGACGGTGGTGCCGCCCTCGTGATCGAGCTGCTGCTCAACCACGGCCAGCACGCGCTCTACATTCCGGGCATGGCCGTCAACCGCGCCTCCGAGGGTTACCGCGGCGACGGCAAGACCGACGCCAAGGACGCGGCGATCATCGCCGACCAGGCCCGCATCCGCCGGGACCCGCAACCTCTGCGACCCGGCGACGAACTGATCACCGAGCTCAAAGTCCTCACCGGCCACCGCCGCGACCTCGTGGACGACCGCACCCGGACGGTCAACCGGCTGCGCGGACACCTCACCGGTATCTTCCCCGCTCTGGAACGAGCCCTGGACCTGACCAACGCCGGCCCGCTGGTCCTCCTCGCCGGCTACCAAACCCCGGCCGCCCTACGTCGCACCGGTGCCCGGCGCCTGGAGACCTGGTTGCGCAACCGCAAGGTCCGCGGGGCCGCACAGCTGGCCGCGGACGCCCTGGCCGCAGCCGGGAGCCAGCACACCAGCGTGACCGGCGAGAAGCCCACGGCCCAACTCGCGCAAACCCTGGCGAGGGATGTGACGCGCCTCAACCAGCAGGTCGCCGACATCGACAAGGTCATCGAGGCCCGGTTTCGCGAGCACGCGCACGCCGAAGTAGTCGCGAGCATGCCCGGCGGCATCGGGCCCCTGCTCGGCGCCGAGTTCCTCGCCGCCACCGGCGGCGACCTGTCCGCATTCGCCACCCCGGACCGCCTTGCCGGATTCGCCGGAGTCGCCCCGGCTCCCCGCGACTCGGGCAAGATCAGCGGCAACCTCCATCGCCCCAAGCGATACAGCCGAGGTCTTCAACGCGTCTTCTACACCTCCGCGTTGATCAGCATCCGGTGCTGCGAGGAGTCCCGCCGCTTCTACGACCGCAAGCGCGCCGAGGGCAAGCGGCACACTCAGGCAGTCCTCGCCCTTGCCCGACGCCGCGTCAATGTTCTGTGGGCCCTCCTGCGTGACGGACGGTGCTATGAGCCGCTACCGCCCGTCACCGCGGCCGCTTGACAACAACATTAGAAATCGTAGTAGAGCTCGAAGTCGTGCACGCGCGGACCAACATGGACCGCAGCAACGGGCGGGCGCCGACCTGTAGCCGTTGGTAGCGTCACCAGTGGTAGTGCCATGAGCCAACCGGTCACAACAGCTCCAGCACCCCAACCACCCCCGACCGCCGTGGGCAACGGTGCGTGTCCCCCTCCGAGTTGAACCCCTAATGGCCAACTCGACTCGACCAAAGCTCGCTTCAGGTTCCACGGAGTCCGGCTGGTCGCCTGTCCTCGCCTCCCGCCACCCGGCGCCGTACAGCGTTGTAGCGCTGGGAGCCGTCGCTCCCAGCCCAACCGCCGGCACCACACCCATCAGCGCAAAACCACCATCAGGTGTCAGCGAATCAGCAGGTACACCCTTGACCAGCTGTCAAATGGCCTCGGGACACGGGCACTCCCAACTTCAAGGGCCCAAAACCGTTGACAGGTAACACTGCTCCCAGCCAAAGGAACGTGGGAGCAGCAGGTCAGCGACCCGCAACCGGTTGTCCGCAGCCCCGCGCTCCCTACATGCCCAACGCGCCCACCCCGACACGGGAAGATCTTTGCCAACTCGACCGGATCGGGTGACGATCCGCGGCTCCGTGTTGACCCCTGGGAGCGAATCGCTCCCATTTACTTCCAACACTCCCAGCCCCCGTGCTCCCAGAACCCCACCCCAGGAACGGCAAAAGGCCGTATCCCGAAAGCAGAATACGGCCTCTGACCTGCGACTTTGGACATCAGTCCGAAGTCGGGACGACAGGATTTGAACCTGCGACCCCTTGACCCCCAGTCAAGTGCTTCAAGTAGTGTCGCCAGCCAGGACCTTGAGGTCCTGGCTTCTCTGTTGCGTCAACAAGACTCGGAGATAAGCAAGTTGGATTATGCGAACGCCTAAACCGAACAGGCACCGTCGGGAATAGATGACGGTTCGTCAGTTACTACTTTGTGCACAAGCGCCCGTTATGACCCATGGGCGCTCATAGGCGCTCATCGCGTGTGGTCCCAAAGTGGTCCCAAGAGTTCCGGGGCGGCTCCAGTCACCGCGAGTAACAGCAATCTGGCGGACCCTCAGCAACCACCGGTGGCCGCGCCCGGCAGGCCCCACGCAACGCCGCCGACCGTTGTGACCGCTGCGAGCAGATCAAGGTCGACTACCCATCGGCTACGGATCGTGATCTTCCGCGCGGTGTGTCTTCTTGAGCGTGTCCTGCCCGATTGCTCCCGCCCTGCCTCGCGCCCCGCTCCGCGCGCTCTGCCGACACGCCCGACCGCCCGGCGAATCTTGGACCCGTAACCGCCCGGGCCAAGGAGGAACCACCATGGGACAGCGTACGAAGCGCGGCAGGGTCTACCGCCGATGCGGCTGCCAGGACCAGAACAAGAAGCAGCTCGGCCCCTGGTGCATGCGACTGCTGGAGGACGCGAAGCACGGCACCTGGACCTACGCCGTCGACCTCGCCCCCGAGGACGGCCGGCGCCGAACCCGCCGCAGGGGCGGATTCGCCACCCGTGCCGAAGCCGCCCGCGAGATGGCCGCCGTCCTGGACGGCGAGCTGCGCGGCGTCTACGAGAACCGCCGCACCACCGTCGCCGGCTACCTACGCGAATGGCTCGCCGTGAGGAAGGAGGCTCTCGCGCCGAACACCTACGCCGGCTACAAGGCCTGCGTCGAACGCGACCTCATCCCCGCCTTCGGCCACCGCAGACTCCTCGACCTGCGCGCCAAGCACATCAACGACTGGATCACCGCCCAACTCGCAGCCAAGCGGGGCAGCGTCACCGTCTACCGGGCTATCTCTACTCTCCGCAACGCGCTGAACGCCGCGGTCCGCTCCTGGCGGCTGCGCTACAACCCCGCCAAACACTCCGTCCCGCCCAAGCCCCGCGCAGACGAGCGCACCTGCTGGACACCCGAGCAGGCCGCGACCTTCCTTCGACACTGCGCCGAGCACTACGCCGACCAGCTCACCGACCTCTTCGAAGTCATGCTCGGCACCGGCATGCGCCGCGGCGAGATCCTGGCCCTGCACTGGTCCGACGTCCACCTCATGGACCGCAAGCTCTTCGTCCGCTGGAACCTGGCCGCCGTCAACAACGGCAAACTCCACCTCGGCCAGCCCAAAACTCCAGCCAGCCGCGCCTGGATCAGCCTCTCCCCCAGAGTCATGACCACCCTCCACCGCCGAGCCGCCATCCAGATGGCCAACCACCCCGACGGCCGCCTCGAAGGACTCGTCTTCTCCCACGGCGACGGATCACCCCTGCGACCCCAATGGGTCCTCGACCAGCTCCGCAAGCGCACCGCCGAGATCGACCTGCCCCGCATCGGCCTTCACGACCTCAGACACACCGCCGCCAGCATCATGATCGCCATGGGCATCCCCCTGGCCATCGTCTCCAAGACCCTGCGCCACGCCACCCTCGCCACCACCATCAACCTCTACGGCCACCTCTTCAAAGACTCCGCCGACCAAGCCGTCAACGCCCTCGGCGACGCCCTGGACAAGGCCGATGCCGATCACCGGAGCGCCACTCCCGTGATCGAGAGTGTGCCGCCGATGGCGGCATAGACCCGGGATGTGACTGACCCTCATAGGTGACTCCGCAGCAGCGGTCGCGCCCTACGCTCCGGTGAGTTCCTGGTGCCAGTCAGCGAACTCCTCGCGGATCGCAGCGGCCGCGGCCGGGTCGAGCCCGTAGGCGGCGAACTGCTTGTCGCTGTAGCGAGCGACGCGCCGCAGTGCGTCGGCGAACATCTGCTCGTCGAAGCCGGCGTCGTTCTGGGCGGCGAGTTCGAGCAGCCGCTGGCGGGAGTAGCCGGCTTTGAGGAGTCCGTCGACGTCGATCGCGTCGCGGACCTCCGCTCGGCTGAACAGCGCACCGGTCTTTCCCGCGGCGACGTCATCGCGATGCAGGACCGGCCCGAGGTCGGAGGCCACCGGCGGGTGGTGGAGGAACTCAGCGACCAACTCGACCTTGCTCTGGAATCCCGTGGCCGGGTCGGTGACGTTCATGCGGGCGTAGGTCGGCACCTGCTGCGCGACCTCAACCGAATACCCGGCGGCCTCGTACGCCGCAGCGGCCCGCACGACGGCGGCCGGCATCTCCTTGGCCGCGCGGTCGATCGGCGCGAACAAGTCGACATCGTCGCTGAGCCGGTCGACGATGTGGTGCGCTTGGACGGCGTAGCCGCCCGCGAGGGCATAGCCGTAGTCCTCGGCGAGAGCGTCCAGCCCGATCGTGATCAGGCGCCGGTGCAGGTCGTCCACTACGCGGCAGCCGCCCTCGACCCGAGCTCGGGGAAGCGGGCCTGCCAGACCGCACGGGCCTCCCGGGGCAGGAACAGCTCGGGCCAGATCCTCAGCAGGGTGGCCCGGTCCAAGTTGGCATGGAGGTCGTCGGGGGTCTGCGCCTCCCGGATCACGCGCTCGTACATCAGCACGAGGTCGGCATGATCCGCGAGGTCGTAGGCGTACTGCGGGCCCCAGTCGATGTATCGCGGCAACGCGACCGTGCCGGTCGTCGGCCCGGTCAACAGGCCGAGCGAGGCCGGTAGCGCATAGGGCTTGGCCACGGCATACCTACTCATGCCCTCAGTCTGCCGTACGACCGGCGGTGGCGATGGCGGATCGCCGATCACGGCCGGATCGGAACACTCGGTACGGCCGCCCTGCCTGGGCGTGGCGGAGTGCGGGACGGCCAGAGTTTGCTGGTCGTCGTCTCCGCCGCGCCTACGCTTCCCGTGACGCCCCGCGGTAGGCGTGTGAGAGAGCGAGCAGGTCGGCCCGGCGGGCTCGGTGGAGGTCGATCGGCTCCTGAAGAGCGGTGTCCAGCAGCCACACGCCGTTGCGGAAGCGCTCGAAGCCGATGCTTTCCCAGAGGGCGGCGATCTTCTTCTTCGCGCGCTTGCGGTAGGTGTCGGTGACCTCCTCCCGGTTCTGCGGGTACTCGCTCATGGCGGGGTAGGCGGCGACCGCGCAGCACCCCGGCGACAGTCGTCGGATGGCCTCCGCCGCGATGATCGGCCCGAGGCCGAATCCGCGCCATTCCCGGTCGAGGTGGACTCGGTCGAGGATGAGCAGATCGCCGACGGGCTGCGTGATCCGGTTCTCGAACGCCTTCGCATAGCCCTGCCTGCGCCCGTAACCGCCGAGCACGGCGGCGGCGATCACCTCGAGGTCCCCGGACCAGCTGTCGGCCGCGTCCCAGCGGTCGTCCTCGGCGAAGTCGCGCAGGCGATACAACGAGACCCTGCCGACCCGCGGCGCGGAGTTGGGATCGTAGTCCTCGTCCTCTTCATCGCTGGGCGGGGCCAGGACGGAGACGCCCCAGGCTTCGAGGGTGTCCTCGAACTCGTACGGCTCCGCGGGGTGCGCGTGGGAGTACACGAAGCGCAAGTGAGCTGGATCTCCGGGGAGTTCACTGATCGGGCGGCGCGCCTTCTTCGAGGTCATGAGCCCCAGGCTAACGATGGGCACTGACAGCAGCCGCCCACCAAGCCGTCGCTTCGTAGGTTCATATCAGCAATGGGCTGGACACGGAGCGTGCGGGGCTTCAATCTGATCTCTGGCCGCGCTCAACGGCAGCCCGTGTCCGGCCGTCGCCGTACGCCGGTCCGCCGACACCCCGGCCCCGGCTTCCGGTATCAGACCGGCCGGTCAGCGGTGCTCGGGGTTCTCGAAGTCGAAACGGCATCCCGCGTCCCACTCGGAGCGCTGGTTCCCGTGGGCCGGGATGCCGCCGGCGTCCTTGAGCATCCTGGCGAGGTGCAGGAGGTTCCAGGTCATGAAGGTGGTGTTGCGGTTGGTGAACTCGTTCTCCGGGCCGCCGGACCCCTCGTCCAGGTACGACGGGCCGGGGCCCGCCTCACCGATCCAGCCCGCGTCGGCTTGCGGCGGGATCGTGTAGCCGAGGTGCTGCAGGCTGTAGAGGACGTTCATCGCGCAGTGCTTGACGCCGTCCTCGTTGCCGGTGATCAGGCAGCCGCCCGCGCGTCCGTAGTAGGCGTACTGGCCGGCCTCGTTCAGCAGCGAGGAGCAGGCGTAGAGGCGCTCGATGACCCGCTTCGTCACGGAGGAGTTGTCGCCGAGCCAGATCGGCCCGGCGAGGATCAGGATGTCGGCGGCCATCACCTGGCTGTAGAGGACCGGCCACTCGTCGCTGTCCCAGCCGTGCTCGGTCATGTCGGGCCAGACGCCGGTGGCGATGTCGTGGTCGACGGCGCGGATGATGTCGACCGCGACGCCCTGGCGCTCCATAATCCCCGTACTGACGTCGATCAGTCCCTGGGTGTGGCTGCGCTCGGGCGAGCGCTTGAGCGTGCAGTTGATCACCAGGGCGCGCAGGTCGGCATAGGAAGTCTCGGTGTCCGGCATGCGGGTGCTTCCGTCCTCGGGGCGGGCATGGGCTCCCGTCCACTTCACCAGCCGGGGCACGGCGGCGCAGGCCGGGCTGGGCCGGACGTGCGGTCGGGATCGAGCCGATCGGGCGGCGATACCGCCTTCGCCCGGGCGGTGTCCGCCGGTCGGCCCACGTTCCACCGTCCGCTCCGCGGCCCGGCACGGCTTGCGCGCATGCTTCCGATGTTCTCGACATATCGTCACATACCGTACGAGTGAGAAGCGGTGGCCGGGTCTCTGCCCAGGGTCCTCAGTGAGCCTCGTGCCTGTGCCCGCCGTGCTGTTGTCCACGTCGCCTCGCCAGGAGGCCGAGCCACCCGGCTCCGGACCGCCCGGAGACGTAGGCCTCCCGCGAGACGACGGCACCCCGATCCCACAGGAGGCAGTTATCGTGCACGGAATCACTCGTCTCGGCGTGGCCGCCGCCACCGCGCTCGCGGCGGTCGGCGCCTTCGCCCCGTCCGCCGCTGCCACGGCGCACGGGGACAACGGACCCCACCGCGGCGGGCACCACGCGGTGTTCGTCCAGACCGACAACCCCGCCGGCAACCAGATCGTCGCCTACCACCGCGCGGACGACGGCACGCTGACCCAGGACGGGCTCTACGACACCGGCGGCCTCGGGGGCGTCCTCGACGGCTCGGTCGCCGACCACCTGGCCTCTCAGGGGGCGCTGACCTACGACGAACAGCACGGCCTGCTGTACGCCGTCAACGCCGGCAGCGACACCGTGACCGTCTTCTCCGTCGACGGCGACCACCTGGACAAGCGCCAGGTCATCGACTCCGGTGGCCGGTTCCCGGTGAGCGTCGCCGTCCACGACGACATCGTCTACGTCCTCAACGCCCTGGACGGCGGCTCCGTCCAGGGCTACACCGTGCACGACGGGCACCTGCACAAGCAGGCCGACTGGAACCGTTGCCTGGGGCTGGACCCGAACCCCACCCCGCAGTTCACCCACACGCCCGGGCAGGTCGGCTTCGTGTCCGACGGCTCGCAACTGGTCGTCACCACCAAGGCCAACGGCAACAACCTCGACATCTTCCAGCTCGACCACGCGGGCGCCCCCTCCGACACCCCGGTCGTCACCAACCTGCCGGGCGCGGTGCCGTTCGGCTTCGTCCCCAACGGCCGCCACGGCATCTTCCTCACCGAGGCCGGCCCCAACACCCTGGCCACCTTCACCATCCACCCCGACGGCACCGCCACCCAGGACGCCTCCGCGGCCACCGGCAAGTCGGCGACCTGCTGGGTGGTCGCCGTGCGCGACCTGCTCTACACCTCGAACGCCGGCAGCTCGACGCTCACCGGCTTCCGAACCGCCGACCACGGCCGCAGTCTGACCGCCCTGGGTAACACGCCCACCAACCCCGGCACCGTGGACGCCGCGGTCTCCACCAACGGGCACTTCCTCTATGTCCAGACCGGCGTCAACGGCATCCTCGACGCCTTCACCGTCAACGACGACGGCTCCCTCACCCCACTGGGCTCCCAAACCGTCCCCGACGGCACTGGCGGCGAAGGCATCGTCGCGTTCTGATCCGACCGCGCACGGCACAGGCCACGACTCTCGCCGCACTGCGGGGTCGCGGCCCACCATGCTCCATAGCCGCTTGCTGCTTCCGAGGCGCCCTCGGCCCACTCCCCCTGGCGGTCGGCGCCGACCACGACCACACCGGCCGTCGGCCACCGAGCTTTCGAGTGACCTGCGGGATGCCGGAGTCCGAGGGCTCATCGAACGCCGACGGCGGCATCGCCTCGGCGGTCCTGCCGCGGACCGGAACCGCCGCCCCAGCCGAGACGTCCCGGCCGGAGACTGCACGACCGATCAGCCGAGCGACCGTGCCGCCGACGGTCCCGCAGCGCTAAGTTTCCGATAAAATGATCGACGGTGTGCCGGGAAGCCTGGTCGGCGTGGGGGACGGACTGCAGCAATCGGCGGCAGCGAACCCCCGTTTCGTGATCGGGGCTTCACGGATGCGCGCAGTGGCGACCATTCTCTTCCTTGTGGTGCTGGCCACGGCCGTGGCGACCTTCGCCCGGCGCTGGCGCGTCCCCGCCCCCTCGCTGCTGGTCCTCGCCGGCCTGGCGGTAGCGCTGATACCCGGGACGCCCGCGTTGCGGATCCCTCCGCAGACCATCGCGCTGGTCGTGCTGCCGCCCCTGCTGTACGCCTCCGCCGAGGAACTGTCGCTGCGCGACCTGCGCATGGTCTGGAAGCCGGTCACGATCCTGGCCTTCGGTCTGGTCTTCGCCTCGGCTGCGGCGGTCGGCTTCGTGGCGGTCGCGGTGACCGGGCTGCCGCCCGCGATGGCGTTCGTGCTCGGCGCGGTGCTGGCCAGTACCGACCCGGTGGCCGTCACCGCGCTCGGCCGGCGCCTGGCCCTGCCCGGCCGCGTTCAGGTGCTGGTGCAGGCGGAGAGCCTGTTCAACGACGCCACCTCGCTGGTGCTGTTCAAGGTCGCGGTCGGCATCGCGGTGGCGGCGGGCGGCGCGGTGAGCCTGCCCGCAGCCGGCGGCGAGTTCCTGCTGCTCGGGGGCGGCGGCAGCGTGATCGGCGCCGTGGTCGCCGGCTTGGTGTGGCTGGTCCGCCGCCGCACCACGGATCCGGTACTGGAGACGGTGATCGCCCTGGTCACCCCGTACGCGGCGTACGTGCTGGCGGAGTCCGCGCACACCTCCGGGATCACCTCGGTCGTCGTCGCGGGCGTGCTGCTCGGCCGCTCCGGCCACCGCCTCACCGACGCCCACATCCGCCTCCAGCTGCACGCCGTGTACGCGGTCGTCGTGTTCCTGCTGGAAAGCGTCGTCTTCAGCATCGTTGGCCTGGAGCTGCCCGCACTGGTGCGCGGCCTGCCGGCGGGTGCCGGCTGGTGGCCGCTGCAGGCGTTGGCCCTGGCGGCCGTGCTGATCGCCGTCCGTGTCCTGTCGACGCTCCCGCTGACCCGCGCGGTCAAGCCCAGCCGCGGCCGGATGTCCTGGCGCGTGGCCGGGGTGGTGACCTGGGCCGGCACCCGCGGCGTGATGCCGCTGGCCGCCGCCCTGTCCATCCCCCTCGTCGCGAACAGCGGCAGCCCACTGCCCGGACGGGCGCTGGTGCTGGTCCTCACCACCGCGGTCGTGGTGTTCACCCTGGTCGTCCAGGGGCTGAGCCTGGCGGCCGTGGTCAACCGCTCCGGGCTGGCCCTGGAACCCGAGCACACCGCCCGCGAGGAGGCCCAGGCCCGCGACGCCCTCAACCGTGCCGCGCTGACCCATGTCGACGACCTCGCCTCGCTGGAGGCCATGCCCGAGGCCGTCATCGACCGGGTCCGGCGCGGGCTCAGCGCCCGCCTCGACCACAGCATCGACGGCCCGGACGGTGGCACCGCGGATGCCGCCTACCGCGAGCTTCGGCACGAGGTGATCGCCGTCCAGGGCACGGAACTGCACCGCCTGTACGACGAGCACCGGATCAGCGACGCCACCCGCAGGAGCCTGCAGCACGACCTTGACCGGGAGGAGGCGGCACTCGGCAACCGCTGAAGCACAGCTGCCGCATCGCCGCCGGTGATGATCCGACACCGCGGCCGCGGCGGGCGGCGCGGTGCTCAGGCGGCCCGCACCGGCCGCGACCGGGAGTAGAGCACCGCGCCGGCCCAGTCGGCCGGAGCTGCAGCGACGACTCGCGTCTGGGCGGGTAGCGTGGCGGAGGAAGAGAGATTCCGTCGCCGTCCCATCGAGCCGCCGCCCCAAGTGCGGCCGGCCGCAAAGCTCGTCTCCTTCGCCGCGGCCCGATGGCGAGAGGAGGAGCGATGTCTGTCGCAGAGCTGGACGCGGTGAAGCAGGAGGAGTTCGGCGGCCGCATGATCCAGGTGCTGAACGACGCCTGCCTGTGCCTGATGACGGGCCTGGGCCACGAAAGCGGGTTGTTCGACACGATGTCCGCCATGGCGCCGGCCACCAGCGCCGAGATCGCCCGGGCCGCCGGGCTGGACGAGCGCTACGTCCGGGAGTGGCTGGGCGCGATGGTGGTCGGCGGCTTCGTCGACTACCAACCCGAACAGGCCACCTACCAGCTGCCGCCCGAGCACGCCGCGGCACTCACCAGGGCGGCCGGACCGGACAACCTGGCACGCATCGCCCAGGACGTCGGCATGTGCGGCGAGGTCGAGCAGCGGGTACTCGATGCCTTCCGCACCGGGGCCGGTGTGCCGTACTCCGCGTACCCGCGCTTCCAGGCCCTGCAGGCGGAGGAGTCCGGCGAGGTCTACGACCTGGCCCTGGTGGACGGCATCGTTCCGCTGGCGCCCGGCCTCACCGAGCGGCTGCGGGCGGGCATCGACGCGCTGGACATCGGCACCGGCCAAGGCCACGCGGTCAACGTGCTGGCCAAGGCATTCCCCGCCAGCCGCTTCCACGGGCTCGACATGTCCGAGGACGGCATCGCCGCCGCACGCGCCGAAGCCGCCGAACTCGGCCTGGCCAACACCGACTTCCAGGTCGGCGACTGCGCCGACCTGACCGGCTCCTACGACCTGATCACCGCCTTCGACGTCATCCACGACCTGGCCCGGCCCACCCGCACCCTCGCGGCCGTCGCCGGCGCACTCAAGGACGACGGCGTCTTCCTGATGGGCGACATCTCCGCCTCCAGCCGACTGGAGGAAAACCTCGAGCACCCGCTCGGGCCCGCGCTCTACACGTTCTCGACGTTCTACTGCATGAGCGTCTCGCTCAGCGAGGGCGGCGAGGGCCTGGGCACCGTGTGGGGCGAGCAGACCGCCCTGCAGATGCTCGGCGAGGCCGGCTTCAGCCGGATCGACACCCAGCGGGTCGAGGGCGACATCCTCAACGTGTACTACGTCGCGCAGCGCTGAGAGCCCAGCACGGTGCGGGCACACCCGTAGGTCCCTGGCAGCCGTCGCCGCAGTCGACTCCAGCGGGTCGCTCGCCGGCCTCGACGAACGCGATCGGCAACGCCGTCAGGGCGTGAGCGACGGTCTGCCCACGCAGGCCATCTTTGCCAACGAGAACGGTCCACGGCTCGACACTCGTGGTCACCAGCCGGTAGGTCTGTTCCCATGGATCGTCGGCGAAGCGGCGGTGGATGTCGGCCTCACTGTCAGCGTCGGCGACCAGGAGCACACGGATCCGATCGTGCTCGCTGCCAGCGAGCGGGTCGGCGATCAGGACAAGGCCCTGGTCGGCGAGATTGTTCATGGGTCTGGCTTCACGGATGACGGCGAAGAAGGTCATTGCTCGCTCCCTGGTGGTACTGGTGTGGTGGCCGCAGGAGGACCCCTGGGTGGCCGAGCCGTGGCGGAGCCCCTCGGCGGTGGCTGTCAGCCGGGGACACCGTGACGTTGGGCGGTGATGAGCCAGGCGGCGGACGCGTCACGCAAGATGATCTACCGGATCAGACCTCGGAGCGAGGACAAATCCCACAGATGATCACGACTCAATACGTGCCCAGTAGCGCGGCCGCAAGTATTGGTCGGAATTATGCGCCAAATCGCCCACCCGTTCGATGGGCATTCACGCGCGCAAAGCCCGACGCGCTCCTGGTCCGCATCGCCGACCGCAAGCCGCACGTCCGACTCGCGGCCTAACAACCAGAATTTCCGGCCGCGCGTACTAGTATCCGCCTCTAGCATCACTCGATCGACCGTTGCTCACCCAATCGATAGGAGCCCCGATGATCGGCGTACTCGTGACTTTCACGCAGAGCGACAAGTTCGATCGTTCAACTCTCGCAAAGATTGCCGGCGAACTCCGAGGACCGTTCGAAGGCATGGCTGGCCTTCGCTTCAAGAGCTTCATGCTCGACGAAGACGGCGTTCAGGCAAGGAACTTCTACGTGTGGGATGACGAGGACAAAGCCCGCGCCTTCTTCACGGAGGAGCTCGTCGACAAGGTGGCGGGGATTTATGGCGTCCCACCCAAAATCGAATACCTCGATATCATGGGGTTCGTCGACAACTCTGGTACCTGATTCTCAAGGGGACTATCGCGCAAACCCCTGCCGTCCGGGCCGTTTTGGACCATCGGGGCATGCCACAGAACTTCCTCACATGCGATCGAGACCAACCACTGCTGCGGCCCTGCAGTCCCCTGACCTGAGTGACTGGCTGCCCGAGGACCACCTCGCCCGGTCCATGATCAAGGCGATCGAGCAGCTCCACCTCGAGCCCTTCTACGGCGCCTGTCGCTCCGACGGGCACGGCCGGGCCGCCCACGAGCCGAAGACGATTGCTCACCCTCCCGCTACTCCTACCGCGTCGGCGAGCGAAGCTCGCGCAGGATCGAGCGCCGCTGCGGCGAGAACGTCGTCTTCCGGGTGATCTGCGCAAACCAGGCCCCCGACCACGCGACGATCGCCCGCTTCCGGGTCCGCCACCAGGAGTCCCTCACTGACCTCTGCGGCCAGGTGCTCGACCTCTGCGCCGAGGCTGGCCTGGTCGAGGTGGCGGGGCTCGCCGTCGACGGCTCGAAGTTCGATGCCTCGGCCTCCAAGCACGCCAGCCGTAGCTACGAGCAGATCGCGAGGTCGACCAGGGGTGTCCCGGCACGAGACCGGCGGTGCCCCTGGCGGTGCGGTGAACACCAATGCCGACTGCTGCGAGCACAACGCCGGCGGATCAGGGCTGACGCGTCACCTCTTGGCGTAGTCGGCGAAGCCCTGCCAGTCGATGACGACGCACGCCTCGTCGCCCACGACCCAGGCGTCGTGTCCCGGCTGACAGATCATGAAGTCGCCGGGGCCGAATTCCGCTGACTCGCCATCGTCCATGACGATGTTCATCCGGCCGGAGATCACATAGCCCATGTGCGAGGCTTGGCAGCTCGCTGTCCCCGCGATGGGCTTGACGTGCGTCGACCACTTCCATCCCGGCTCGAAGGTTCCCCGGCCCACTGCTCCGGCATCCAGGTTGACCAGCTCCACCTTCCCCGGCACGTGGTCCACACCTTCGCCCAGGTCACCGCCGCCCAGCGACTGGTATCCGCTCTTCCCCAACCCCGTCGTCGCCGAGTCGCTCCTGGATCGGCTGATCAACACCAGCCACCAAGTCATCCTGAACGGCCCCAGCTACCGGCCGAACAAGCGACCCAAGAACCCCACCGACAAGCCGGCGACCGACATCTCGGCGGGGCCGGCCACGTCCAACAACTCGACGCCGGGAAACGCTGCGATGACGACTCTGCGGGCGGATCCAGACCTCAGCTCCGACCCGACCCAGGTGCTCGGCACAAACGTCAGCGCTGTCCGCCGGGACATCTGAGCAGCTGCTCCGGCGGGTCGAAGACTCTCGCCTGAGCGGGGTGGCGTCAGGAGGCGGCTCCCGTGACTCCCGGGGCGACAAACCGGCGGTGCATGGCGGTGAAGCCGAACTCCGGCTTCCCTTCGATGCCGACCTTCTCGATCGCGGGCGCCAGCCTCTCCTGCATGAAGCGGTTGAAGTCGTCCTCCGCTTTCCACACGTCGGTGACCCGCAGGCCGTCCGCGTCGAACCAGGCAACGTGGAGGACAGCGCCGTCCGGCGTCTGCTCCTCCCAGCGGACCAGGTCACGGACCGCGTCGTACTGCGCGGGCGTGGCACCCGCCCAACTGAAAGACAAAACGACAGCCATGGCAGTGCTCCCATCACTTTCGTGCTTTCCAGGCTAACCCTCCGTGCCGGACCGCTCCTTGGCTGCGGGCAATAGCGAGGCATGACGTCCATGAGGGTCGGCATCCGATGGAGCCCTGACGTCGGGTGCCCATGGCTGGGCTGGACAGCCCGGGTCAGGGCCCACCTCCCCGAAGGTCGCTCCGGAGTCATGTCCGCGCCAGCGTCACGCCGGCAAAACGCTGCGGACGCCCACGTGTTCGGGGGCACCGGCAACGAGGCTGGCTGCAGGGAAAAGCGGCGGTGCATCAGAATGAGCGAGTGTCCGGCAGTGCAGCCGGGTGGATCCGGAGGTCCCAGTTCATGACCCGCTACAGCATCGACCCCGACCGGCACGTGCTGATCGGCTCCTGGGGAACGGGCGAGGGCGACCTCGCGACCCGAGTCGCCGCTCTTCCCGCCGATTGCGCGGTTGGTGTGCTGTTGGGTCTGGCTCGTGCGCTGACCCAGGTCTCCGAGGCTGCCTGGCATACCTACACCCACCCAGCCAGCGCCGCACCCTCGCTGGAGCCCAACAGCGAGGGCTGGCAGCGCGACCAGGAACGCGCCGTCTTCGGCGAAGTTGCCAGCGCGATCAGCGAGCCGAACCTGCCCCGCGGCGGCACGATGACCGTCTCCTACAGCCCGCTGCTCGAATCCGCGCACCGTGTCGGGCGCGCCCTGCACGATATCGCCGACCCCGAACTGACCAAGGCCATGCTCGCCGAAGCAGCGGTCGAGCTGGCCGCGGTCGAGAGAGCCGAGCTGGGCGACCTGGCCGGCCGCGCCCAGCAGGCCGTACTGCTCAGCCGCGAGGACGCATCCCCCGTCCAGGTCGCCGCCGCCGACCACCTCCTCGAGCAGGACCCGTTCGGCCCCGCCGAACTCTTCTTGGCGATCGACCCCACCGCCGCGGCCGTCGCCGCGGCCCACTGGCTCGCCGCCGCGGCCGAAGTCGCCGCCGAAGCCTCCGGAACCCACCCCACCCAGGTCGTCCTGGAAGCCGACAACATCCAGGCCCTCCCGCACGAGACCCCCACCCTCGTCCTCGGCCTCATCGACGACGGAGCCACCCCGCGCGAGGCCGTCACCGGCCTGGTACGCCACGCCATGCACGTCACCGACGGCCTGCTGCCCGACCCCGCCGCCCTGCGCGAGCAGCTCGACGACCTGGAGGAGACCCTCGCCGAGTACACCGGTGAGGACGCACCCGGCCTCGCGGACGTCGCCCTGCGCCTGACCCCGCTCGACCCCCGCCGTCCCGCCCGCGACCTCCTGGAAGACCTCCTCGCCGGCATCCACGCCTGCTGGCTCTTGCACAGCGAGTACAACGACCTTGACGAAGAGAACGACTCCGACGACGAGGAAGGAGAGTGGGACGACGAACAGGCCGAACTGCACCAGGACCGCAGCCGCCAGCACTTCGCCCAACTCGTCCGCGAAACCGCCGCCACCCACCGCGAACGACTGCTCTGACCTCCCGCACCCGCAGCAGTCCGCCGGCGAAATCCGACCCCGCCGCTGATCACGGACAGTGACTAAAGGTGGGGTCGGATCCCGTTCCCCGACCGCAGCCGTGCCACTGCGACCCGCTTCACTCGCTCACCCGCGGCCGAACCAGCGACTCGACCGCGACCACCATGCGCTCACCACCGCCTCAACCAGCCCTGTGACCTGCGACGATCCCTTGCGCTGGCGCCAAGGGTGGCCCAAGCGAACCCTGAGAGGAACGCCTGCTCACGAGCCGCCGAGGTGACCACC
Organism: Kitasatospora azatica KCTC 9699; assembly: GCF_000744785.1. NCBI lineage: Bacteria > Bacillati > Actinomycetota > Actinomycetes > Kitasatosporales > Streptomycetaceae > Kitasatospora > Kitasatospora azatica. The sequence goes on from NZ_JQMO01000002.1 coordinate 1,924,075, forward strand.
ATGCGATCCACAACCCGCGACCGCGGACGCGTCTACCGGCGCTGCGGCTGCCGCGACGACCTACGCCGCCAGCTCGGCGCCCACTGCCCCCACCTCGCCACCGACCCCGGCCACGGCACCTGGACCTACGCCGTGGACGTCCCCTGGCCCGACGGCCGCCGCCACACGGTACGCCGCGGCGGCTACCCCAACGAGGACGCCGCCCGCACCGACCTGCACCGCTTCCTCGACGGCCAGGCCTACGGATACACCCCCGACCCCCGCCAGACCCTCGGCGACTACCTGACCGCCTGGCTCGCCGCCCAGGAACTGCGACTCAAGCCCACCACCCTCGCCCGCTACCGCGCCTACGTCCACCAAGACCTCATCCCCACCCTCGGCCACATCCCCCTCGACGACCTCGCCTACGGGCACATCGACCACTACGCCCGCGCCCAACTCAAGGCAGGCCGAGGCCGCGTCACCGTCCACCGCATCCTCGCCACCCTCTCCAGCGCCCTCGGCGCCGCCGTCCTGCGCCACCGCCTCGGGCACAACCCCGCCAAACCCGCCATCGTCCCCCGCCCGCCCACACCCGAACGCCGAATCTGGACCCCCGACGAAGCCGTCCGCTTCCTCGACTACACCCACGAGCACGACCCGCTGCTCGCCCGCCTCGTCGAACTCATCATCAACACCGGCATGCGCAAAGGCGAAGCCCTCGGCCTGCACTGGGACGACGTCCACCTCGACGACAGTGTCCTGTTCGTCCGCTACACCCTCTCCACGGTCGACAACCGCTACGCCGTCCTGACCGCCCCCAAGACCCCCAGCAGCCTGACCTGGATCGCCATCAACAAGCGCGCCCGCCGAGCCCTCGAAGACCAGGCCGACCAGCACTTCCTCGGCCTCGCCGTCCCCGCCCACGGCTACGTCTTCCAACACCACGGCCGCCCCCTCGACCCGACCCACGTCCTCAGGCGCTTCCACAAACTCTGCGACAAGGCCGGCGTCCCCCGCATCGGCGTCCACGACCTGCGCCACCTGGCCACCACCCTCGCCCTCGACGGCGGCGTCCCGTTCGTGATCGTCTCCAAGACGCTACGCCACCGCACCCTGTCGACCACCGCGAACATCTACAGCCACCTCACCCGCCAAGCCGCCCGCGAAGCCGTCGACGCCATCGGCCGCCTCCTCGACTCCGCGGAACTGGCCCTCCACGCCGCCCAACGCGCAGACCGGCCACGGAATCTGATCGAACAATTCCGCGACCACCTCACCGACCGCCGGCGCCGCAGCCGGCGCGAACACGCAGGCCACGCACCCGTCCCGCTGTGAGCGGTGCGACCACCATGCGACCACCAGCTGACAGAACACCAGAAAGGCCGCTCCCGCCAACGGCGGAAACGGCCTACGACCTGCGTAAAAGCAAGTCGGGACGACAGGATTTGAACCTGCGACCCCTTGACCCCCAGAGGGGTTCAAGTAGTGTCCACAGCCGAGGCCTCGAAGCCTCGGCTTTTTCGCTGCGCAACTGGATTGGAAGCAAGGGAAGTTGACGAGAACGACAGGCAGCCTTTGACAGCAGGGCGCGATTGCAGATGACATCCGGTCAGCGTTCAGTTCGTGCATAGATGCCCGTTTTCGCCCATGGGCGCTCACTGGAGCTCACCGCGTGTGGTCCCAAAGTGGTCCCAGAGCGCTCAACCCGCTCCAGTCACTGCGAGCAACAGAAATCTGGCAGCTCGTCAGCAGACACCCCGTCGGCAACACGCAGCGGTCCACCGAGCAGTGCCACTGACCGAGTGGGTCGCCTCGGGCAGATCAAGAGCGCCTACCCATCGGCTACGCATTGTGATCTTCCGGGCGGTGTGTCGTCTTGAGCGTGTCCTGTCCGGCTGGTTCTGACGTGCCTCGCGCACCGCCCCGCACGCTCTGCCGACACGCCGAGCCTCCCGGCGAACCTGGGCCTCGGAATCACCCAGTCCAAGGAGGAACCACCCATGGCGCAGCGCACGACACGAGGCCGGGTCTACCGCCGGTGTGGGTGCCAGGACGAGAACAAGAAGCAGCTCGGCCCCTGGTGCATGCGACTGCTGGAGGACGCGAAGCACGGCACATGGACCTACGCCGTCGACCTCGCCCCCGAGGACGGCCGGCGCCGAACCCGCCGAAGGGGCGGCTTCGCCAGCCGCACCGAGGCCGCCCGCGAGATGGCCGCCGCCCTGGGCGGCGAGCTGCGCGGCGTCTACGAGAACCGCCGCACCACCGTCGCCGGCTACCTACGCGAATGGCTCACCATCAAGCAGCCGACCCTCGCCCCGAACACCTACGCCGGCTACAAGGCCTGCGTCGAACGGGACCTCATCCCCGCCTTCGGCCACCGCAGGCTCCTCGACCTGCGCGCCAAGCACATCGACGACTGGATCACCGCCCAACTCGCAGCGAAACGAGGCACCGTCACCGTCTACCGGGCCGTCTCCACCCTGCGCAACGCGCTGAACGCCGCCGTCCGCTCCTGGCGCCTGCGCTACAACCCCGCCAAACACTCCGTCCCGCCCAAGCCCCGCGCAGAGGAACGCACCTGCTGGACGCCCGAGCAGGCCGCGACCTTCCTGCGCCACAGCACCCAGAACTACGCCGACCAGCTGACCGATCTCTTCGAGGTCATGCTCGGCACCGGCATGCGCCGCGGCGAAATCCTCGCCCTGCACTGGTCCGACGTCCACCTCATGGACCGCAAGCTCTTCGTCCGCTGGACCCTGGCCGCGGTCAACAACGGCAAACTCCACCTCGGCCAACCCAAAACCCCCGCCAGCCGCGCCTGGATCAGCCTCTCCCCCAGAGTCATGACCACCCTCCACCGCCAAGCCGCCATCCAGATGGCAGCCCACCCCAACGGGCGTCTCGAAGGACTCGTCTTCTCCCACGGCGACGGATCACCCCTGCGACCCCAGTGGGTCCTCGACCAGCTCCGCAAGCGCACCGCCGAGGTCGACCTCCCCAAGATCGGCCTTCACGACCTGCGACACACCGCCGCCAGCATCATGATCGCCATGGGCATCCCCCTGGCCATCGTCTCCAAGACCCTGCGCCACGCCACCCTCGCCACCACCATCAACCTCTACGGCCACCTCTTCAAAGACTCCGCCGACCAAGCCGTCAACGCCCTCGCCAAAGCACTCGACCAAGCCGACGCCGAGCGTGAGGACGCCCCGGCTGCCATCGACGCGTCCGCTCGCTTCGCCGCGTAGAGCCCTGCTGGCAGAGCGACTTGGGCAAGGTCGACTGTCTGCCGAAATTCGGATGGTCTGTCCGGAGTCGCAGGTATCCTCCCTTTACGGTGGCCGGCACCTCATCCCGACCGGTCGCCCTGCTGGCCAACTCCCTTGGCCAGCAGGCATGGAAGGACCCCTGTGATAGATCTCAGCAACTACGAGTTGCTCTGGCCTGCCGATCTCTTCATCGCCGAGGCCAACCACATCGCGGCATCCGGCCGGCGGGACTGGACCTCCAGGGCCGAATGGCTGCTCACCGAGGCGTTCCAGGGATCCAGTGCCTGCTCGGACTTCGAGAACCTGCCCGCCACGGCCTCCAAGGCCGACGACCCTTGGGGGCAGCCCGCCCCTCCTGCGTGGGTGCAGGCTCCGGTGCTGACGCAGCGGACGTGGTTTCGGGAGTTGGCCGACCAGGCGAAGGAGATCCGGCACTTCACGGAGCCCCGCCCCTACTGGCCGCACCGCCAGGGGCAGGTCACCCCCAAGACGTCGGCGCACCCGGACTCGGTGCGCCTCGGATTCGCCCGGCTGGTCATGGAGATGCACGGCAACGGCTACCTCGCCGAGCACTTCGGCGAGGAGTGCGTCGACGTCGACGAGAAGCTGCCGGACGCAGCCGAGGTCTTGGAGCTACGCCTGGGCATCGCACAGCTGTGGCCTCTCAAGCCGCAACAGTGGGACGAGGACACGTTCTTCGGCCTCGTGGAGGTCTTCCACGACCTGGTGTCGCGTCCGCGCGACCGCTACTTCCATGACTGGAACCAGTGTGGCTGGCACCACCGGGAGTTCCACGCCGGCCCCGCCCGGGTGCTGTACCGGTGGCGGGTGAACCGGCTGCTCGACGGTGCCGGAATCCACTACCGGCTCGCCGATGAGGGAGAGGACCAGGGGCGCCTGGTGGCCGTGACGGACGACGCCCGCGCCGACCTCGTCCACCGTGCCCTGGCCGTGACCGACCCCGACATCAAGCAGCGCACCGCGCACGCCATCGCCCTCTACCGCGGCCGCGGCGCAGCCATCGAGGAGAAGCGCTCAGCGATCATCGCCCTGGCGGGCATCCTCGAGGAGCGGCGCGACCTGATCCGCACGGAACTCGGCAAGCCCGACGACGGCGCATTGTTCATGGTCGCCAATAAGTTCGAGATCCGTCACCGCGACGCCTCCCAGCAGGAGGACTACGACCCGGCGTTCCTCGACTGGATCTTCTGGTGGTACCTGGCCACGGTCGAACTCACCACCACACTTGCCGGGCGCCAACATGTCGGCGGCTGAACTGGTCACCTTGGCCGGGCTGCTCCGTCTTCTACTTCAGCGGCCGGTTGAGGCGCTCGGTGGAGACGTTGCGGCGCCGGAGGAAGGCCGACATCGCCCTGGAGTAGGGGCCGTCGATGTGGAACTGCCCGTAGCGGTGCTCCAGGTCGATCCAGACGACGTCCATGAGCCCTCTCCCCCGCTCGTAGGGGTGGATCCAGATCCAGTCCATCCACCACACGCCGTCCTCCATCGCGAAGCCGGCAGCGCCCGCGGCGATCGGGAACGTGGCGTGGAAACGCCGGGAGACGAACAGCACGCCCTCTACGTCGCTGCGTTCAGTGCTGAACGGGGCGACGTCGTTGTTCGTCTCCCGCCGGAATTGTTGGCCGATCACATCGACGGCCTCGCGCAGGGCCTTGCTGTCCGCGACGATCACTGACCTGCTCGGTCGCTCCATTCCGAGCAGCGGAACCATCCGGATGTCGAAGCGCGGAGGATCGCCGTAGTACGCCAACTCGCTGTCCTGCCCGTCCATACCTGCTCCCGCCCCCCTTGTCGTGATGCTCGATTGGCCGCTGCCTGCCCGGTGTCACCTACCAGTTGATCGGCAGTTGGACCGGCACTCCTTGGGATGTCTCGACTCGGGCGGCGAGGCTGGCCGGGATCGGCACGTCGAGTTTCACGGCGGTGGGCGTGTAGAGGTCGGTCTCGACCTCTGGTGTCGCCAGGGACACCAGTAGTGCATAGGAGACGGGAAGGCCGACGCGGTCGGAGCGGTCGTGGTCCTTCCACCAGCCGCCGGCGGGGTAGACGGCGAGCATGCCGCTGCCGGCCAGTGCTGTCGCGTCGCCCCTCCAGACGTCGGAGTGGAGTGAGCCGCGTTTGCGGTTGGTGGGACCGACGACCCAGGCGTCGTCGGCCTCGAACTTCTTGACTTTGGTGATTCCGTCGTCCTCCGCCTCGGCGGTCTCCGCGATGCGGCGCTCGAAGGCGGCCTGGGATTCGAGGGAGCCCTTCATGGCGAACCTGAGCCGGTGGGAGGGGTAGGTGTGCTGGCCTCTGACGCCGCGTCGGCCGGGGTTGGGTTCGACGAAGTAGGACAGGGTGACCCGCAGCTCGACGTCGGTGCCGCCCATCTCGTCCAGTTGCTCGCGGGGCCAGGGAAGTTCGTGGAGCTTGAGCTCGCCAAGGCGCACGCCGCCGGGGTAGCGGCGGTACGGGATGAGCGAGCCCTGGATCATGAGGGTGACGGCGTTCGCGGCGCTCGACAGGACCCTCTCCTGCGTCGGTACGCCCCAGCCGTAGCGGCGCAGTACCTTTCTGGCGAAGTCACCTGACCCCATTTTGGGCTTGCCGGTCCTGGTGTAGACGCCCTGGAGCATGGGCGTGGTCCAGCGGGCTTCGTGGACGAGCAGGGCGCGGATGGCTTCGGGGCCGAGCGCGGGGTAGGCGGCGTGGGCCATGGCTGCCAGGCGGGCGGCCTGGGCGGTGGCCGCGCTGGTGGCATTGGCCGTGGTAAGGGGCCGGTCGATGTGGATGCCGGTGGTGGTGAGGCCGACGATGTCGTGTTCGTGCCACTGGGTGTTGGCGTCGTCGACGAGGAGGTTGCCGCCTTCGAGGACGATGTCGGGCTTGATGGGGGTGGTCTCGCTCATCGTGACGGTGGTGCGGCTGAAGGGCGAGAGTTCGCCTGCTGCTGCGAGAGCGCGGTAGCCCCTGAAGTCCGGGGTGTCGGGGACGTCGGTGAGGTTGGTGTGGGCTCCAACGGCGAGGATGTTCCAGGCCTGTGCGGGGTCTTCGATGCGGGAGGTGTCGCACAGGTCGAGGTGGGTAGGGCTGCCGTCGGCGGCTCGCATTTCGTGCGGCAGGCGGTCGCGGATGTTGCCAACGGAGACGACGATCAGCCGGGAGGCCGCGGGGTCGGGGGCGCCGTGCAGTTCGATCCTGTCGGCGCGGACGGTGACGGACGTGCCTACCGCGAGGGCGTCGACGGTGGCGGACCACAGGGTCGCTGTTCCGTCCGTGCCGTTCTCCGGGCGGACGGAGTGCTTGGTGACGGCCATCGAGAACACTCGGGCGCGGGGCTGCTCGACGGCCCCGGTCTCGGCGACGGCTACGGCGTCGGCCGTGACCTCGCCGAAGGTACGGGGCGCGTCGGGGGTCTTCGCGGGCAGGAGCTTGACGGCTTCGATCCCGTGGGTGAGGCGCACGGCATCGTTGGTTGCCAGTGCGGCGTCGAGGTCACCGTAGAGGGCGAGGCCGGCCATCCAGGTGCCGTGGCCGTTGCGGTCGTCCGGGCCTTCCGTGGGGAAGGCGCTCTGTGCTCGCCCGGCGAGCGCGTCCTTCAGCAGGATGTGCTCCTGGCGGATGCCGGTGTCCAGGATGCACACCGTGGGCGATCCGGGCGGCGCCTGCTCGAGCCGGGCTGCGAGATCGGCCACGAGCGGCCCCTGCAGGGCACGCTCGGTCGTGTGGATCTCTTCGGTGAAGTTGGGCCGCCGGATCTCGGCCGGGCAGTTGGTGGTCACCAGCAGCCTCAGCTCGTCGCCGGGCGCCTCGACCTGGGCCACGTGGTAGTCGCCGATGGTGACCGAGCGCGGCGCTACCTGCCAACCGTGCTCCGCCGCCGTGCGGCGAAGGGCGGCGACCTGGTCCTCCTCAGCGAGGGCGGGGTCGAACCACAGCTCCCACCATCTGGGGGTGTGCATCTCCGGAAGCGGCGTCTCCTCCTGCCACAGGTGTTCCAGCAGCGCCCGCTGGATGCGCTCGACGTTGGCGACGACAGCGGCCTGCTTCGGACGGCCGGCCGGTGTGTCCTGGGTGAACTGGCTGATCTTGTTGGCGAAGGTCTGGGCGCGGCCGTCCGGGATCCAGACCACCGCGTCCTGCGGGTGCCCGGGTGTCGCAGGGTGGGCGCTCAGGAGGGTGAGGCCGGAGTTGTCCAGGGCCCCCAGGTTCAGGCCGTGGCCTTCGGCTGCTTCGACGCGGATGGCGAATCCGCTGGGCCGGTTCTCGGCGGCGATGTCCCGCCGGTCCTCGACAGCGGCCTGCTGGGCCTGGCGCAGTCCTTCGAGCAGGCGCGTGACGTGGCCTTGCCGGTCGGCGGACCTGTCGACCAGGGCGTCCCCGCCACCGCGGACGATCTGCTTCTTCGGCACCAGGGTGGCGGCGCTCCACGGGACGAGCAGGTGCGGGGTGAACCGCGGTGGGGCCGGGTCAGGCATGGCGCAGCGCGTGCCGCTCGTCCAGGGCGTCGATGAGTAGGCGTTCGTCGATCATGTCGTCCCCTCCGAGGATGGCGCGCTTGGCCGCCGACTCCGCTGCCTTGACCAGCTCGGCATGGCTGAGCTGGTCAACTTTGCCGGTCAGGTCGGACCACCGTACTGCTGCGGTGTTCATACCGGTGAGCCTTCGCTGCAAAACCTCGATCGCCTGCTCCTCGGAGGGGGGTGCGTAGTGCACGACGAGGTCGAAGCGGCGGAACAGGGCTCGGTCGAGGAGCTGGCGGTGGTTGGTGGCGGCGATGACGAGGCTTTCGGAGGGGGCTTCGTCGAGGAAGAGGAGGAAGGAGTTGAGGATGCGGCGGGCTTCGCCGACGTCGTTGCCGGCGGTGCGCTCGGCGCCGAGGGCGTCGAACTCGTCGAAGAGGTACACGGCCCGGGTCTCGGCGGCCGCTTCGAAGACCAGGCGGAGTTTGGAGGCGGTCTCGCCCATGAAGCGGCTGATCAGCCCGTCGAGGCGGATGGTGAACAGCGGCAGGGAGAGTTCCTTGGCCAGGGCCGCCGCGGTCATGCTCTTGCCGGTGCCTGGCGGGCCGGACAGCAGGATCCGGTGGACCGGTGTGAAGCCGAAGCGTTCCAGGCGGGCGCGCTGACGCTGTTCGTGGAGGACCTTGTCCAGGCAGGCACGTAGGTCCTCGGCGAGGGTCATGTCGTCCAGGCGGATGTCGGAGTAGCCGGCGGTGAGCAGGCTGGCCAGCTCGCCCCTGGGCTGCACGACAGGAGTGGGGCCGGTGCGGGGGATCTTCTGGGCGCGGGCGGCGTCGATGAGCTCGCGGATCTCGACGGCGAGCTTGCCATGCCCCTGGCGGGCGGACTTCGCGGCGACCTGGAGGGCGACGCTGTAGAAGAGGTCCTCGTCGCCTTCGGCATGGGCGGTGAGGAGCGCCTTGAGGTGGTCAGCTGTCGCAGCCACGCACCTCACGCTCCTTCTCCGTAAACCGGGCCCGCCATGTAAACGAGCGTTGATGACACTCGGCACTCGCACGGCAGAAGAGCCGGCGCATTCCGCCATCGTACGGGGACGGTAGGAGCTGGCGAGGCCCTGCGCACAAACAGGCGTTGTCACGTCCTGGTTTCCCAGCGGGGCGGACGTGGCTGCGACTGGGCCTGCCCTCGGTGAGGTACGGGGGCGCGGCTCAAGCGGTTCCAGCCGTCGGCGGGGGCGTTCCCGAGCCTCGGACCGTCCGCCGGTCTACCGGCGGACGGCGAAGGGCTCTGCGGTCGACGCGGTGGAGCCTGCGGTCCGCGAGCTGCTCAAGCAGACCCCGACGATGCCGGTGACCGTGATCGCGGAACGGATCGGCCGGAATCGCGGGCCTGGCGCTGTTGGAGCCGGCGTGGGCGGGAAGCTGGGACTGGAGCCCGGAGCACACTGCGCTCTGGGCGCAGTACGACGAACTGGAAGCTCTGCCGCCGCGGGAGTTCATGGCGGAGTTCATGCGCTTGGGCGTCAAGCCCGAGGTGGTGTCGGCTCCGCCGCCCGGTCCCTCGCCGCCGTGGATGGCCAAGCGGCCGGCCGGCATCCGGGCGTTCCTGAAGACGTTCAAGACCTACGACCTGGACCGCGGCAGGCTCACCGCCGTCGACAAGCCCGTGTACTTCGCCCTCGGCGGCCTGAGCAACCCCGACGACTACGGGGAAGTGGCAGTCCGGCTGGCGAAGGTGTTCCCGGACTTCCAACTCGAGGTTATGGCCTGACGGTGCCCCGGAGTTGATGGCCGCAGTGCGCCAGGGCGCGCGGCCGCCTCGTGCTCCGCGAGGGGTAGGCCGGCCACTCGTGACCGTGAAGTTGGTCGGTGCGGCCGATCAGCTGGCTTCTGGTGCTGTACCGGCAGATCCGCCTGACGGCTGGGTGGGTGCGGTCGGCAGGTCTCGCAGCTGCTGGTCGTAGTCACCCAGCAACTGGCGGAGCTGGTCGAGTGATTCGGCGGGGACATCGGCCGGGGCCGACTCCACGACGTAACGAGCTGCCGCGACCAGCGCGGACAGCTCGTACACGTGGAAAGTGGCGCGCAGCACCGTCGGGCGCAGCCTCTCCAGCTCCATCGGTCAGCCCTTGGACTTCACGTAGTCGACGACCTGGCCCAGCTCGGCGGCGAACTGGTCGTAGTCCTCCTGCATGCCGTTGATGTAGGCGCTCCAGCCCAGGCTCGCCTTCGCGTAGTGCACGGCCTCCTGGATCTCCTCGTCCGTGGCGCCGAAGAGCTTGGCGGCCTCGGTGTGGAACAGGCTGCAGTAGTGGCACTTCGTCTCGGCGTGCAGGCCGACGCCGATCAGTTCCTTGTACTTGTTGGGGATCAGCGTCTCCCCGAGCTCGATCCGCTTGAAGATCTCCCACTCGGGTCCCAGCAGCTCGGTCGGGATGCGTTGGAAGAAGTGCGGGACCAGGCCCAGCGTCTCCTTGATGTCCGCCTCGACCTCGGCACGACTCACTGTGTCAGCCATCACGGCCTCCTCCGAAGGCCGGGCGTCCGCGACCGGCGCTCGCTCGCGGGACCGCGAGCTGGAGGGGCACCGCGCCGACTGTCCACAGGCCCTCCCCCTCAGATTACGCCGGTGCCCTGAGGTCTCAGGCGATCTGCCGGCGGCCCGGTGAGCCGTTGATCCACAAGCGCGTCTTCGGCACGTACGAGCTGCTGTGCGCGGCGATGGAGAAGGCGATGCACGCCTCTATGAGCAGTAGGTCTTCGGCCCCTGCGGGATTGCGGCCGGCAGTACCGGCACCCGTAGACCACCGAGGCGAAGCTCTTCGGCCCGGCCCAGGCCGCCGCCGGCTTCTCGTGGCAGGCGAGCCGGGTACTGAGCAGCGGGATCAGCAGCGCGGCGGGCCGAATCAGCGTGATCGACAGCACCACTGCCGCGTACCCGCCGACCGAGCGGTTCGCGAGCGGCGCGGGCGTCAGCAGTGCGCCGAAGAGCAGCAGGGCGGCAAACGTGCTCAGTCCGGCGACGGCCCTCGTCGGTCCGGCTGCGGCTCCACCACTCGGCCTGGCGCGGGGAGCAGCCGCATCGCGCGCCCTCCCCGCACGGGCCGGCCGCTACCGGCCGGTCGGCTCGTCGACTTCACCAGCCGAGCAGGTCCAGGTGCTTGTGCGGTGCGGCCGGCTCCCCGCCGGCTTCGGCGAAGGCGCGCAGGGCGCTCACCAGGCCGGCGCGCTGGTCCTCAGGCATCTGCGCGACGACCCGGGCGATCTCGGCGCGGCGCCGGTCCGTGGCGTCGACCACCGTGCGGGCGCCCTCGGCGGTGAGTTCGATCCGAATCTCGCGGCGGTCCTGCGGGCTCGCCTCCCGTAGCACCATGCCGGCTGTGACCAGGCGTTCGATCATCCGCATCGCGGTGGAGGGGTTGACGGCCAGATGCTCGGCCAGTCGGGACAGGCTCATGGCGCCGCGGGTCTGCAGCACGACCAGCATGCGGAACTGAGGGAGGGTGAGCGCTTCCGCCACCTCGCCCAGCGATCTGGCGGAGATCGCCACCAGGACGCGGGAGGCGGTGAGCACCGCCGTGACAAGGTCCTCCTCGACCCCGGGCAGGGAGGAGTCGAGGGCGGGCGGCTGGGAACGGTCGTGCGGCATGAGTCCTTTTTACATCCCGCACGCACGTCTGTGCGCCACACGGGTACGTCCGGCTCCCGCCCTACTGGCCTCCGAAGCGGATTTATTGCATACTGCAAAGATCTCTGCGGGTGCCCACTGCCCCGGGAACTGCGGTTCCCGACGACGCCCGCAGGGTCGGACGTCCGCCGCCCGCGCCTGCCCGCCCGCGGCGGCGGCTGCCCGAGGCGGTCGGCCTGCCAGGGGCTTCTGCTCCTCTGGCGGGCCGGCCGTGGTGTCGAGCACTTCACGCGGCCGCCGTCAGGAGAGCGGCTTGGCGCCGCGGTCTGCGAGCATGCCGGTCATCAGCTGGATCTCGGAGGTCTGGGCGTCGACCATCGACTGGGCGAGCCGCTTCTCGGCCGCGTTCCCGGCCAGGTCGACGTAGCCCTGGGCCATCTCGACGCCGCCCTTGTGGTGCTCGATCATCAGCTGCAGGAAGAGCACCTCGGCCGGCGTTCCGCTCAGCGAGCGAAGGCGGTCCATCTGGGCGTTGGTGGCCATGCCGGGCATCAGGGAGCCGTCGTGGGCCTGGTAGTCGTCCATGTGCATCCAGGCCATCGGCTTCGCCGACGAGTTCTGGGTCAGCCCCCACTGGTCGAGCCAGCCCGTCATCATGCCCCGCTGGTTGGCCTGGGTGTTGATGATGTCGAAGGCGAAACCGCGGACCTCGGGATTCCGGGTCCGGTCGCGGATGATGAACGACAGGTCGATGGCCTGCTGGTGATGAGTGGCCATGTCCCGGGCGAAGCCCGCCTCCGGGGAGCCGTCGGCCGCAGCGGCGACCGCATGCACAGAGGAGGTGCCGGCTGCGAGTGCGGGCACCCCGAGGCAGAGCGCGCCCGCCGCCGCCAGCGCGGCCGGCCACCACATCCGCCGGCCCGTCCGGACGGTGCCGACCGGCGCAGCCGCAGGCTGCTGACCGTCCGTCACCTGCTGCTCCGTCATCTGCTCGCCGCCGCTCACTGCATCGACCCGGCGCTGCAGGATGCTCCGGGCTCCTGGGTCTGGGGTCCCTGGACGTACTTGGTGAAGAACTCGTTGACGCGCGGGTCGGTGGCGCTGTCGAGGACGAGCTGGGTGCTCCAGGCGCTCAGGGTGATGGTGCCCGGCTCGTCGGGATAGGGGCTCATGAACGAGTACGGGGTGGCCTTGACCTTGTCCGAGAGGGTCTTGATGTCGGCGGCGGTGGCCTTGCCGTTGTAGGTGACCCACACCGCGCCGTGCTCCAACGAGTGCACCGCGTTCTCGTTGTGCAGCGGCTGGTCGTAGACGTTGCCCATGCAGGGCGTCCAGACCGGGTTGTGGTCACCGCCGACCGGCGGGGTCTGCGAGTACTGCACGGGCGTGGTGACATGGTTGCGGGTGAAGGTCCCGAAGGTCTTCACCCCAGGTATGGAGGCACTCGCCGCAGCAGCCCTGGCCCTCTTCTGGTCGGCGGCACGCTCGACCGCGTAGGTGCCGGCACCGGCCGCACCGAGGACCACGACGATGGCAGCCGCGATCGCGACGATTCGGTTGCGGCGCTCCCGGCGCTGCTCCTGGGCACGCAGTTCGGCGATCCGGGCGCGGCGATCCGCAGCCGCGCCTGCGCTCTTGCCCCGCGAGGAGCGGTCACCGGCAGTACCGTTCGATGTGGAACCCATCGGGGCATCCTTGTCTCCGCCACGAGGCGGTTCGGCGGCAGGGCGAGGCGGGCAACGACACGAGCCCGCGGCAGCGGCACGCAACGGCTTGCGCGCCCTTGCCGCCCGGTATCGGACAGCTGCAAGCCCGGGAAGGGGCACGGCGGCATCGACTTCGGAGTCCGAGGCCTCTCCCACAGACCGCACCCCGCCGTCCGGGTCACATACCCGCTTGGGACGGCCAGTTTTCCACGAATCCTTTGCCCTGTGCAATGAAGTAGGCTCATCCTCTCGCCCGCGCTCTTGAGGGGACCGAAACCCGAGTGAACCGGATGCCGAAACCCGCAGCAGACACCGCCTGCACTACCCACCACCCACCCGGCACTCCCGAGCGCCGTGCCGATGAGGCACGCCTCCAGTCCGACGACAGGGAACCGAGACCGCCGCAGGGCGCCGCGCCCAGCCCCCAGCAGCTCGCCGGCTCCCTCGGCAGCGCCCTCCTGCTGTGTGCCGCGACCATCCATGCGGTGCCACGCGCCTTTCACCTGCACCGCGGCACGGTCGCGGCGTGCACGGCGGTCAGCGCGGTCCTCGCGGCCGGAGCTGCTTCGACCACGCTGCCGCACCTGTTCGACCGCGCCCGGTCCCAGGCCCGCCGGCGGGCTGCCCGACGCGGGCGGCCGTGACGATGCGCCCGCCCACCGCACCCCGCGTCGCCCGCCTGCTGTGCGGCCTTGTGTCGCGCCTTTCGGAAGCGGCCGGAACCACCGCGCCGCACAGCACCCGCGTCCGACTGGCCGGCCAGATCGACAGCCGCAACGGGGACCGCATCGCACACCAGCTGCGGGCGGCCATGCGGCACGCGAGGGGCCGTCGATGAATTAGTGGGTTGATTTGTCCTCGCGGTCTGCGGCTGTCGCGTGCATGACGTAGTTCGCGAGGTCGCTGGGGTCGATCAGGCGGGCGGGGATCGGTTCCGGGTGGTGTCCCAGGTCTTCCAGGATGGGGCGGACCTGCTTGATCAGGGCTCTGATCTGGTTCTCCCCGACGCGGAAGAGGTAAGCGGTCAGCGAGCGGGACAGGCCGCGCTGGTCGAGGATGGCGGCCCAGATGATGTTCTCTGTGGTCATCTTGCGGTGCCGGGGCCGCTCCTTGGGCGGCAGGGCGTCCAACCGGTCGCGGACGCTGACGGTGAGTTCGTCCAGGTCATGGCGCTCGATGCCGGTCAGCAGGGGGTGGGTGGCCAGGGTCGCGCCGAAGGTGTGCGCGTGCCGGGGGTGGGATCTGGGGCCGGGCGGGTGGAGCGGGACGTCGGGGATGCCGGGCTGGGGCGGGATCGTGTAGTTCCACTCCCCGTGGAAGTCTTCCGGGCGGATCGTGAGGGCGGACGCGTGTTGTTCGCTGATCTCGATGCCGGTGGGGTAGCTGCCGGTGTCCAGGCGGGCGGTCACGGTCAGTCCGGTGCGGGTGGTGGTCGCCGAGATGAGGTTCAGGGCGGTCTCGTAGCTGGTCAGCGGGTGGGAACGCCAGTTGAGGGAGATGAAGGAGAACAGGCGGTGCTCGACCCGGTTCCACTTCGAAGTCCCCGGAGGTAGGTGGCACACGCTGATCTCCAGGCCGGTCTCGGTGGCGAGAACGGCGAGGTTGGCCTTCCACGCCTTGGCGCGGGAGCTGTTGGAGCCGCCGCCGTCCGCGGTGATCAGCAGGCGTCTTGCCTGTGGATAGGCGGGCCGCCCTTCCTCGGTCCACCAGCGGCGCAGGCTGGAGACGGCGAACGCGGCGGTGTCGTGATCGGTGCCCACCACGACGAACCCGGTATTGCGGCCCAGGTCGTAGATGCCGTAGGGGATCGCTGTGCCCGTGGCGTGGGAGGGGAAGTCGTGGTCGAGGACCTTGACCGGGGCGCCCGGCGGGGCCCACTCGCGTCCGGGCCGGGCGAAGAGTCCGATCTGCTCCTTCTTCTTGGTGTCCACGCTGATCACCGGATCACCGGCCTGGAGGAACTCGGCCACCGTGGAGTTGAGATGCTGGAACTGCGCGTCCCGGTCTGGGTGGTGGCTGCCGGCCAGCACCCGCGCGTTGCCGCGCAGGCTGAACCCGGCCCCTTTCAGCAGGGCCGCGACAGTGTCGCGGCCCACCTTCCTGCCCTGGGCGGCGAGTTCATCCGCGAGGCGGCGCAACGACTTCGTCGTCCACGTCAGGGGCTTCATCGGATCGCCCTGTGTGCTGTCCTCGACCAGCGCCAGCAAGGCCGGCACCAAACCTGGGTCCCTGTCCGCCAGGGCCGGGCGGCCCGCACCCGACCGCCGTACCCGCCCGTCCGGTCCCTCGCCCGCATCGAGTTCGGCCAGGCCACGGCTGACGCGGCCTTTCGAGACGCCCGCAGCCTGTGCCACCGCGGCAATCCCGCCGTGCCCGAACTGCCGGGCCTCCGCCGCGTACAGGATCCGGCGCTGCCGCTCGTTCAAATGCGGCGTCACCGCCTCGAACTTCGCCCGTAACGACTCCACCGATCCATCAAAGCGCCCCATGCCACATCAACGAGCCCAACTACCGTAAGCAACCCACTAATTCATCGACGGCCCCGAACGGCACCCTGGAGGTCGACATGTCCGAAGTGGGACACCTCAGCCCGGCCGGCGCGTCCGCTCTGCTGTCCGCCGTCGCAGCCGCACGCACCCAAGGAGTCGCCGTCGTCGTCCTCGGCGCCCCACCCCAGGCCCGGTCCGCCATGCGACAGGCCGGGCTGGACCACCTGCTGCTCCATGCGACGCCCGACCCCGCACCGGAGCCCGAGTCCGAGTCCGAGTCCGGGCAACGGGATCGGGGCAACGGGAGCTCCGGTCCCGCCGACCGTCGCTAGCTCCGCCATCATGAGCCTGGCCATGGTCGTGCTGTTCCCGCTCACCCCGGCCAGCAACACCTTCGTCGCCCCGCACACCATGCCCGGCTGGCTGCACGCCCTCGTCGACGCCAACCCCGTGACCCACCTGGTCACCACGGTGCGGGACGCAATGGCAGGCACAGCCACCCTCGGACAGGTCGGCACCGTACTGCTCGCCTCGGCCACCCTGGTCACCTTCTTCGGGCCGCTGACCATGCACGCCTACCGCACCCGCCAGTAGCGAGGTCAGCCCAACGGCCTGGATGAACACCCTGCCGAGGTCGCCGCCCTGCACACGGTCTGGGACCAGACGTGTGAGCACACCAGCGGTGGGCACCCGAGCTTCATCTGCTGGAATGCCGAGCTGCTCGCCAGTCCGGGGAATTCAGTAACGGAAGACACCGTGGCCGCTGTGAGGCGCATGACGATCGCCGACATGGATCCGTCATGTCGAGGTGGCGAAACGGCCACCTCACAGTGTCCCGCCGGCGGTGTTAGGACCTCGTTACAGGCCGCGTAGTGGAGGTGGGCGGCCGGTTAACACGGTCCGCCTAGCGTGCTGGCGCCGGAAGGCATTCGACCGCCCGGCGAAAGGACACCCTCATGGCGACCGACACAAACGCGACCACATCCGGACAGCTGACTGAGCAGGCTTCCGACGACGAGCTCCTGCAGCGCCGACCGCATCGGTGGATCGACCGCTGGCTGCCGGAGGACCAGCAGTTCTGGGAGACCGTCGGTTCCCGGACCGCGCGCCGCAACCTGATCTTCTCGATCCTCTCCGAGCACATCGGCTTCTCTGTGTGGACCATCTGGTCGGTCCTGGTGCTGTTCATGCCCCAGAAGACCTACGGCTTCAGCGTGAGCGACAAGTTCCTGCTGACGACCACTCCGGCGGCGCTGGGCTCGTTCGTACGACTTCCCTACACCTTCGCGATCGCCAAATTCGGCGGCCGCAACTGGACGGTCATCTCCGCCGGGCTGCTGCTGATCCCCTCGGTGCTCGCACTCGTCCTGCTCAAGCCAGGGGTGTCCCTGGACACCCTGCTGGTCGTCACCGCGCTCGCCGGGGTCGGTGGCGGCAACTTCGCCTCGTCGATGGCCAACATCAACAACTTCTACCCGCAGCGGCTCAAGGGCCGCGCGCTCGGACTCAACGCGGGCGGCGGCAACATCGGCGTCGCCACCGTGCAGATCGCCGGCGCATTGATCATCGCAGCCTTCGGCGCGGCCACCGATCCCCGCGTCCTGCTGTACATCTACATCCCCTTGGTCCTCGTGGTCACCGCAACGGCGTGGACGCGGATGGACAATCTCACCGAGGCGACCAACGACTCCGGCGCATTGCGCGAAGTCGCCCGCCACCGGCACACCTGGATCATCTCCTTCCTCTACATCGGCACCTTCGGCTCGTTCATCGGCTTCGGCTTCGCCTTCGGCCAGGTACTGGCCGCGTCCGGTGTCGCGCACCCGATCTACGTGGTCTGGTTGGGGGCCTTCGTCGGATCGCTGATCCGCCCGGTCGGCGGAGCACTGGCCGACCGCTTCCGCGGCTCAACGGTGACAATGTGGAACTTCGTCGCGATGACGCTGGTGTCCGGGGCCGTACTGGCGACCTCCCACGCCAAGTCGGTACCACTGTTCGTGCTGGCGTTCACCGTGCTGTTCGCACTGACGGGCGTCGGGAACGGATCGGTGTACAAGATGATCCCGGCGATCTTCCACGCCCGGGCCGTCACCCGGCTCAGCGAGGGCGCCGACGCCAAACAGGAGAGCTTCCAGGCCCGAAAGCTGGCCAGCGCCCTGGTCGGGGTCGCCGGAGCAGTCGGTGCCTTCGGCGGCGTCCTGGTGCAGATCGCGTTCCGTCAGTCGTTCCTGTCGACCGGCACCGGCGACGCGGCCTACATCGCCTTCATCGCCTTCTACGCGCTGTGTGCCGTGCTGACCTGGGCGGTGTACGTTCGCTCGTCGCACGACAGCCTCATCGGGGTCTGAACCTGGGTCCCGCTCCAGCGGCCGCGGCCGGCCACACCGCACCGAGAGCAGGTAATGCTCGACTGCCCCCGGAGCCGCGAGCCGGCGACGCCCGGTAGCGAGGTGGGGCCCGGTTGCACCGTCCGGGCACCACTTCGCTTCCCTGTCACCGCGATTGTGCGGGCGCATCATGACGAAGGCCCCACGCCGGATGGGCTACGAGGCCCTTGTGGTGCCTGAGGCAACCCAGCGCTGCCTGCGGATGCCTCGCGACGCGCTTGGATCTTGCCCAACACCCCTTTGCAGGACGGGTTCCCGGAGCACGGAGAAGCCGCGTCGCGCCTCCCGCCCTTACGGCACGGTCCGCGATTGAGGTCGGGATGCACCCTGTCAGATGAGCGGTGTCCCGGCCCGGGCACCACCGGTCGACGGTCCCGGCCACATCCAGCCTGCGCGGAAACTCGGCACCGACAGGCAGAGCGCCCAGGCGCTTCTCCACCACGGCACTGACTGCGCACTCCATGCGCCGACGCACCGACCGTGGCCGCGGGGACCGGGAAGACTTCGTCACGCCGCCACGGCTCCAACAGACACCCCTGCGGGCCCCGAACCAGCTGATTCAGTCACCCACGAAGTACGAAGCCAGCCGCGACGGCACAGGCTGTCCGGCGGACCCGCCGCAGGCTCCCGCAGAGCCGACCAGCAGGTCGACTCCAGGCGCACCCAAGGGCTGCCACAAGCCTCGCACGCCCCCTTTCACGCCCAAGACTGGCGCATCGTCAGATTTCTTTGCATAATGCAATGGTCTCGTCGGTGTCCACCGCGCCGGACACGGCCACCTCGTTCGCGAGCGGCTGTCCCGGCGCCCGCTGCGGGGCACAACACCTTCCCCCGGGCATCTCCCCCGCCCTCGGGAGGGGGCTCCGGCGCTCGGCCGTCGCCAGGTTCTCCAGGCCTGCCGACGGCCGCCGGAGTCGGCTTCCGACACCGGCGGCTGCCCAGCCCGGCGACCGTCAAACACCGAATCCGCGCGGCGGTCCACCTCCCACACTCCTGTGGCCGGCGCCCCCGCTGCGTCGGGAGCCGGCCACAGGCGGCGAAAGGCACCGCCCTGAGCACCGCGCACGTCACCTACGGCCAGCGCCACGGATGGACCCTGATCCACATCGGCGGGACCCTCGACCTCACCGCTGTCTCCGCCCTCCGCGAGCGGCTGCTCCGGCTGATCTGGGACGGCTGCCGACAGCTCGTCGTCGACCTGGGCGGTCTGGACTTCTGCGACTCCGGCGGCTTCGCGGTCCTGGTCGCCACACGCCGCCAGATGGCCGCCCGCGGCGGAGAGCTCCGCCTGGTCCTTCCGGCACCGGCGAGCAACGCCCGCACGGCCCTGAGCGCCTTCGGCACCGACCGCGTGTTCCAGACCTACGCCAGCGCGGCCGACGCTCTCGCCGACTGCCGCCCCGCGACGGACGCGGACTGCTGCGGCACCCAGGCCCTGTCGGCCGGGCAACGGCCGCCGCTTGGCGCCATGCCGCGTCAGCGCAAATGACCGACCGGAGAACCGGGCCCCGGAACCCGCACGAGGGACAAGCACCTTGCCCAGCCAGCAGCCGTTCCACGACCCGCAGTGCGAGCGCTTCCTGGAAGCAGCCGACGCCGCCGGGATCCCACTCGTCGACGCCCTGCGCATGCGCGCGACCCACGCAGCGGCCAGACGCCTCGCGCTCACCACACAGGCGCGGGTCGCGGCCCTCCTGACGGGATCGGCGACCAGGAGAAACCCGCCATCGGGCACGCCGGCCACTCCGCCCCTGCTGCCGCCCCCGCCCGGTGCGAGGCAGGCGATGGATGAACCCCCGCACGGAGCGGACCGTCGTTTCGACGGCCCAGGGCGACCGTGATCATTGCCAGGGCCGCTGCGTGCCCTTCCCGTCGTCGGCGGCCTCGCTCACCGGCCGGTCTCCTTCTCGCACGGAGCGGAGCTGTCGACCGGGCTGGGGCGGATGTGCAGTCGCCAGCCTGCGCCGGCCGCCTCGTCGATCAGCTCGCGCACCCTCGCCTCGTCGCCGGTCTCGCAACGGATCCGGGCACCGCTGTCGTCGTAGGCGGTGATCTCGAAGCGCAACTCGGTGTCTCCTTCTGGTCGGGGCCCACACTCGATCTTGATCTTCGCGAGCAGTTCGCGCACCGGACGCAGCCCGCCCCGCAACGGCGCCGTCCCCCGGAGCGGTGCCGGGTGCCCCCGCCCGTGAGGGAACTCCACCTCCGCGTGGCACGGCGAACCCGACACCTCAGTCCACGTCGACCGCCGCCTCGCAGCGCTCGACCACGACACCGTGCTGCTCCGCGATCCGCAGCAGGAGGGCCACCCGTCCGGCATAGGCCTGGGCGCCGTCCTCGTCATTCGCGCTGCGAGCGTCGTCGCGCAATCTGCGGGCCTCGTGGAGCTTCTCACGCAGCTCCTGGTCGAACACGTTGCTCACTGCCGTCCCTCCGTGCCGAGCACCTGTCGTGCCAACGGCCCTGTTCGCAGAAGATGGTGACGAAATAGCGGCGT
Organism: Kitasatospora azatica KCTC 9699; assembly: GCF_000744785.1. Classification (NCBI taxonomy): domain Bacteria; kingdom Bacillati; phylum Actinomycetota; class Actinomycetes; order Kitasatosporales; family Streptomycetaceae; genus Kitasatospora; species Kitasatospora azatica. Next base: position 1,944,501 of record NZ_JQMO01000002.1, read on the forward strand.
TCTTCACGTCATCGCGTCTTCGCTCCGGTGGATGGCCTGTGACCGGTGCGGGACACGGTCGACCACCCGCCGCCCGCGCCCGCCGAACGGCGCACCCCCATCACTGCGACGGCCCGTCGGGCTCGTCCCGGTAGCGCAGCAGGAGCATGGCGGCGTCGTCGTTCGACGGCCCGCCGGCGTGGCTGACGAGGTCCTGGCGCAGGGCCTCCAGCGCCCGCTCGGGGTCCTCGTGGTCGAGCAGGAACGCGCGGTCGACCAGCGGGTAGAACTCTCCTCGGCTGTTGCGCGCCTCGGCGACACCGTCGGTGTAGAGCAGCATCTGGTCGCCCGGACGCAGGTCGACCGTGTGGGCCTCGGGGCCGGCCGGGCCCAGGCTCGCCAGGCCCAGCGGCGGGGCGGCGACGTCCGGTTCGGCGAGCCGGACCGTCCCGTCGGCGCCGATCAACAGCGGTGCCGGGTGGCCGTAGTTGAGCAGGGTGACGGTGTGGTCGGCGTCCACCTCGGCCAGGACCGCGGTGACGAACTCCTCGCCGTCCAGGCGGCGGTTGAGGGCCCGCTCGAGGCGCCGGCCCACCGCATCGAGGTACTGCTCGTCCGGGGCCGCCTCCCGGAATGCACCCAGGACCAGTGCCGCGGTCTCCACCGCGTCAAGGCCCTTGCCCTGCACGTCCCCGACGATCACCCGCGCGCCGCCGGCGGCAGCCGGCACCACCTCGTACAGGTCCCCGCCGATCCGGGCCTCCGCGGCGGCGGAGGTGTAGGAGACCGCCACCCGCATCCGGCCCGCCGTGCGAGGCACCGGGCGCAGCAGCACTCGTTGCGCGGCTTCGGCGACCGAACGCACGTCGGCGAGCTCCCGCTCGTGGCGCCGACGCACCGCTGCCGCCAGCGCGGCGGCGGTCGCGCCCACCACGGCGGCCAGCGCGACCACTGCCCGACGCGTCGTCAGGAGTGTGTCGTACCAGGCCACGTTCACACACAGGACGAACGCGACGGCACCGACGAGCACGGCCCGGCGCACCGAGCCCGTCACGCAGGCGAACGCCGGGCCCAGCGAGAACAGTGCGAGGTAGCCGACATCCGGTCCGGCCAGCACGTCCACGCTCGCCACCAGCACCATCACCGCGAATGGCAGCGCGGCAAGCAGCGGCTGGCGGCCCTGCCCCTGTTGCGCCACGCACCCCTCCTCCAACCTGCGATCCACCTCTACTCTTGCATCATGCAAAGGACTAGGGCAAGGTTCCGCCTGCTTCCTACCCGCGCCGGCATGCGCAACAGAGCGCCGGCACTCAGGAGCACAGGCAGCCCAGCCCGCTTCTCCCCACTGCGAGCGTCTCAACCAGAGAGACCTTTGCACAGTCCGACGATATGTTTTGCATAATGCAAAGGTGACTGGAGCCGAAGCGACACCCTCATCCCCCGCGCCGTCCGCCTCCCTCGGACCGCGCGTTCGCCGCGGCCTGGCCGACGCTCCGAGCGCCCTGCGCGAGACCAAGAGCGGCCTGCTGGTCCTGGCCCTTGTCGTCGGTGCCGGCGCCGGCGGCGGCGCGATCGTCTTCCGCTGGCTGATCAAGACGTTCACCATGTTGCTGTCCGGCCACGCCGACTACTCCGCCGCCGGGCACGCCGCCAACCCGCACGTGCCCTGGCTCGGCATGTGGTTCGTGGTGCTGGCGCCGGTGGTCGCCGGGCTGCTGTACGGGCCGCTGGTGCAGCGGTTCGCCCGCGAGGCCCGCGGGCACGGCGTGCCCGAGGTGATGTACGCCGTCGCCCGCCGCGGCGGGCGGATCGCCCCGCAGGTCGCCCTCGTGAAGTCCCTCGCCTCGGCGCTGACCATCGGCGGCGGCGGCTCGGTCGGCCGCGAAGGGCCGATCGTGCAGATCGGCTCCGCCCTCGGCTCGACCCTGGGCCGGCTCGTGCGGGTCGCCGAGGACCGGATGCGGGTCCTGGTCGCCTGCGGCGCGGCCGGCGGTATCGCGGCAACCTTCAACGCGCCACTGGCCGGAGTGTTCTTCGCGATGGAGCTGATCCTGCGCGACTTCACCGCCGAGGCCTTCGGCATGGTGGTCCTCGCCTCCGTGGTCGCCTCCGTCATCGGACGCGCCGCCTTCGGCAACACCCCCTTCCTCCAACTGCCCGCCTTCGGCGTCCACCACCTGTCCCAGTACCTGCTCTTCGCCCTCCTCGGCGTGCTCGCCGGAGCGGTCGGCGTCGGCTTCACCCGCATCCTGTACTGGATCGAGGACGCCTGCGACTGGGCCTGGCGCGGACCCGAATGGGCCCGCCCCGCCGTCGGCGGCCTCTTCCTCGGCCTGCTCCTGCTGGTGCTGCCGCAGATGTACGGCGTCGGCTACCCCGTGCTGGAGAACGCCGTCAACGGCAAGTACGCCATCGGCTTCCTGCTCCTGCTCCTCATCGGGAAGATCGCCGCGACCAGCCTGACCATCGGCATCGGCGGGTCCGGCGGCGTCTTCGCCCCCTCGCTGTTCATGGGGGCCATGCTCGGCGCCGCCTTCGGCGCCACCACCCAGCACCTTGCCCCAGGCGTCGCCGGGCCCGTCGGCGCCTACGGCCTGATCGGCATGGGAGCGGTCTTCGCGGGCGCCGCCCGCGCCCCCATCACCGCCGTCATCATCCTGTTCGAACTCACCGGCGAATACACGATCATCCTGCCGCTGATGACCGCCATCGTGCTCGCCACCCTGACCAGCCGAGCCCTGTCCCGGGACACCATCTACAGCCTCAAGCTGCGCCGCCGCGGCATCGACCTCGACGCACCCACCCCAGGCACACCCTTCGCCGGCCTCACCGTCGCCACCGTCATGGAACCCCTGCCCGACACCGTGGACGAGACCATGCCACTGGCCAAGGCCGTCGACGTGCTCGCCGCCTCCCCACACGGCGTGCTGCCCGTCCTCACCGAGGACGGCAACTACCTGGGCACCGCCACCGCGCGCCGCGCCGCCGAGGCCCTGGCCGCCGGCACCGCGGACACCTCCACCGTCGTCGCCATCACCCACCGGCCCGCACTCATCACCGCCGACAGCGACCTGTCCACCGCCCTGGAAGCCCTGGTCGACACCGACGGCGCCGGCCTGCCCGTCCTCGACCCCACCCACACCCACCTGACCGGCTGGATCACCCATCAGTCCCTCCTCGCCGCCCTCCACCGCCCCACGCCACCGCACACGCCGCCCGCCGACGCGTGACCACGGGCCGACAGGAGCACCAGCGAGAACCAGTGCTCCCCGGGCAGCGATGTTCGACCCGGGCCGCTAGGGGCACCCGACTGGTGGGGCAGTCCGACAACCAACCTTCCAACCCATGAAGGACAAGGTCTTGCCGGCCAAGGAGATCGAGACGGTGCGCTCGCGCATGCCGGGAAGGGCGGCGATGGGGTGGTGGCCAGTGGCGAAGACGAGGTGCTTGTAACCTCGTCCGTGATGATCAGCGATCGTCGTCAAACAGGGCGACAGCTTGAGTCTGCTCGCCTGCCGCTACCGGACGACGGTCACGAAACTGCAGGCCATCAATTTCCTCGACACCACTCGCATTGACGTCGGACAACGTCTGGTGGTCCCGGTCGCGGCCCACCCGGCGGCGGAGTGCTGACGGTGCGACTGCCGACAACCTGGGTCTAGGTGATGGCGGTGATGGCGCCCCGTCAAGCACGAGGCCCCGAGGACTCGGGGCCAAAGGCAACGCCATTGGGGCAAGCACGGCCCCGCTAGCAGCCCGATAGTGCCGGGCCGTGAATGCGTGATGGTTGATCAGATTAAATGTATGAATGGCAAGTTGGTGCATCAGTGCTTAGAGGGGGCGTTGGGATGGAGCAGGAGCTGGCCAGCCTGGCCATGGCCGGGGCGACGACCATCGTGTCGGCGATGGCGACCGGAGCGTGGGAGGCCGCCCGGACCGGTATCGTCCAGTTGTTCCGCCGTCGGGGGCAGGATCCGGCGGCCATCGAGGCCAGGCTGGACGACGATGCTGCCGAGGTGGCACGGGAGGAGGACCGCGATGCGGCCCGCCAGGATCTGGTGGGTTCGTGGCGGCGACGACTGGCGACACTGCTGCGCGAGCACCCCGAGGCCGAAGCCGAGTTGCGGGCTCTGATGGAGGCGCTGAGCAAGGAACTGCCGCAGAACGCGCAGAACTGGGTGCAGAACAACAGCGCTGAGAACGGCGGCCAGGTCAACGCCACGCAGGGCGGTGGCACGATCAACGTGCACCAGGCGCCGCCCGGGCAGCGGCCGTGAGCAGCTACCAGCAGACCAACACCGGCCAAAGTGTCTTCGCCACGCAGGGCGGCGGCACGATCAACGTGTACCAGTGGCGGCCCGGCTACCGGATCGAGGACTTCCCGCAGCAGCCTCGCCCGGTGAAATACGGAGAGTTGGCCGGGCAGCCCTCCCAACTGCTCACGTCCTGGCACCAGGTGGTGACGTTCACCGGCCGTCAGGATGACCTGGACAGCCTCACCCGGTGGCGCGACGATCCGACGGGCCCGGTCATGACGGTGCGGTTGCTGCACGGGCCCGGTGGGCAGGGCAAGACCCGCTTGGCCGCACATTTCGCCGAGCTCAGCCGCGCGGCCGGGTGGGTGGTCCTGCAAGCGGTCGCGCGCGCCAAGCGGGGGCGGCAGCCGGAGACCTCGGCCCTTCCGTCCGGACGGGGAACCCTCCTGGTGGTGGACTACGCCGAACGCTGGTCCGCCACCGCGCTGGACGACCTGCTGGAGGACGCCCTCGGCTACGAGAGCAGCGGACCGGTTCGGGTGCTGCTGCTCGCGCGCCCGGCCGACCTCTGGTGGCGGGCCCTGAAGACGTCGATCGCCAACGAGCTGGAGGTGGCCACCGACGAGTGGCAGTTACCACCGCTGGCCGGCGAACCGACGTCGAGAGCCGCGTTGTTCACCGAGGCGTGCGTGTGCTTCGCCAGGGAACTCGGACTGCCGGAGGACCGGGCACGGGGCATCGCACCGCCCCCGGACCTTGACCACGGCAAGGACTACGCACAGGTCCTGACGATCCACGCCGCCGCGCTGGCCGCCGTCGACGCCGAGATGCGCGGCGAGGAGGTGCCCGGTGACCCGATCCGGACCTCCGCCTACCTCCTCGACCGCGAACTGCTGCACTGGACCAAGCTGCACCGGCGCACGCCGGAACCGCTGACCACCGGCCCGGAGCGTATGGGGCACGCCGTGTTCGTCGTCACTCTCACCCGCCCGCAGGTGATCGACGACGCGTACGCCGCCATGCGGCGGACCGACCTGGCCGATTCCAACGCCATGGCCCAGCAGATCATCAGCGATCACAGGTACTGCTATCCACCGCGTGACGCCTCGACGGTGTTGGAGCCGTTGCAGCCGGACCGTCTCGGTGAGGACTTCCTCGGTCTGGCCATCGTCGGCCACCAGCAGACGAACGCCTCCCCTGACGAATGGGCCGCTCGGGCGGTTCGGCTGCTGCTCAGCAGCCCGGACCCCGACGACCCGGCACCATGGATCCGCAGCACGCTGACAGTACTGATCGAGACCGCGCGCCGCTGGCCCGAGGTCGCCAGCGGCTACCTCTACCCGCTGCTCACCGCTCATCCCGAGCTCGCCCTCCAGGCCGGCGGGGCCGCGCTCACCGCGCTGGCGAGTCTCGACGGTGTCGACATCGATGTCCTGGACGCGATCGAGGAACTACTCCCGAAGTCCCAGCACACCGATCTGGACGTCGCCGCGGCTGCCATCGTCCGCCGCACCGCGACCCACTACCTGGCCACCACCGAGGATCCGGCTGGTCGCGCGCGCATCCTCGACCTGCTCGCCAAGCGCCTTTCCTGGGCCATGCTGAGCGAGGAGGCCGTGACGGCGAGCCGCGAGGCGGTCGCCGTACTGCGCGACCTGGCGGACGGCGACCCGTCGGCTCATGAGCCCGCCCTCGCCGATGCGCTCAGTCAACTCGGACTCTGCCTCTCCGATCTGGGGCTCGGCGAGGAGGCGCTCGAGGCGACCAGGCAGGCGCTGGCGATCCATCGGCGGTTGGCCGCCGCCGACCCACAGGCGTACGAGGCCGACTACGCGAGGTCGCTGGCGAACCTCGGGGCCCGGCTGGCGGACGAGGGACGACCCAGCGAGGCCCTGGCGGCAGCCGAGGAGGCCGCACCCGTCTACCGGCGGCTGGCCGCCTTCGACCCGTCCCATGAGAAGGACTTCGTCACGACCCTGACCAACCTGGGTTCTATGCGGTCCAAGACGGGCCTACGGTGCGAGGCACTGGAGCCGACCGAGGAGGCGGTCGCCCTCGGACGGCGGTTGGCCGCCGCCGATCCACAGCTGCACGGGCCGCTGCTCGCTCTGGCGCTCGGCAACCTGGGCGTCCAACTCGCCGAAGTGGGGCGGCGGCAGGAGGCACGGCAGGCCACAACGGAGGCCATCGAGCTGCGGCGGGGGCAGACCGCCGGCAACCCACAGGCCTACGACCCCGACTTGGCCAGGGAGCTGACCAACCTCGCAGGGCAGCTGGGAGACCGGGACGAGGCCCGGCGACCGGCCGAAGAGGCGGTGCAGATCTTCCGGCGGCTGGTCGAGGTCAACCCTCGAAGGTACGAGCCCGGGCTCGCCCAGGCGCTGAACAATCTCGGCGCGGCGATGGGCGACCGGACGATGAGCGAGGAGTCCGTTGCCATCCGGCGCCGACTGGCGGCCGCCAACCCGCAGGCTCACCAGCCGGGCCTGGCCGAGGCGTTGATCACGTTCGGGACGCTGCTGGCGCGCGCGGGGCGTCGGACCGAGGCACTCGACACCACCGAGGAAGCCACCGCTCTCTACCGGGAGTTGGCCGCCGGCAACCCCCTGGCCCATCAGCCCGACCTTGCCAAAGTCCTGGTCAATCTCGTCAAGCACCTGCTGGATGGCGGTCGCCCGGCCGAGGCGCTGGCCGTCGGCGAGGAGTCCGTCGCCCTGTGGCGGGCGCTGGCCGCGGACAACGCGCCGGCCTATGAACCGGACCTCGCCACGGCGCTGGTCAACCTCGGTGCGGCCCGCGTGCAGGCGGGGCGCTCGGCCGAGGCGCTGGCAGTGACCGAGGAGGCCGTATCCCGATGGCGGCGCCTGGTGGCCGGCAACGAGCAAGCCCACGAGCCGGACCTCGCCATGGCGCTGAACAACCTCGCAAGTTACCTGCGGGCGGTCGGCCGCGGGGCCGAGGCGCTGGCGGCCGGCGAGGAGTCCGTGGCACGCTACCGGCGGTTGGCCGAGGCCGACCTGCTCCACGAGCCCCAGCTCGCCCAGGCGCTGGGCACCCTGGCCGAGGTGGGAGGCGGACTGCCGACCGCCGAGGAGGCCGTATCGGTGCACCGGCGGCTGGCGGACGGCAACCCTGCGGCACACGAGCCCGAGCTCGCCCTGGTGCTGGGCAACCTGGTGCACATGCTCCTCCCAGCGGGACGCCTTCAGGAGGCGCTGGCCGTGAGCGAGGAGGCCGTGGCGCTCAGCCGGCGGCTGGTCGCCGCAGACCCGTTGGCTCACGAGCCCGCTCTGGCGAACGCGGTCTTGAACCACGGGGTCGCCCTGTCACATGCTGCCCGCCCGCAGGAGGCGCTCGCCGCTACCCAGGAGGCCGTGGCGCTCGGCCGGGTGGCGGTCGAGCGCCACGGGCGTGTGCACGAGAAGGGCCTCGCGACGGCGCTGGGCAACCTCGGCGGTGAGCTGTTCAAAGCGGGACGCCGAGAGGAGGCGCGGGCGGCCCTGGAGGAGGCTGTCCTGATCCACCGGTCGGTGGTGTCCAGCCAGCCGGGCCGCGAGCCCCTGCTCATCACCGCCCTCGCCAACCTCGGCTTCCTGCACCACTCGATGGAGCAGTGGCCCGACCTGGTGGAGGCGGCAGCGGAGCTCGTCGCCAGGCACCGGCGGCTGGCCGCCGCCGACCCCGGGACCTACGAACCCACTCTCGCGGGCTATCTGAGCGACCTCGCCATCGGCCTGTGGCAAGCCGGACGGCCCGACGAAGCACTGGAGGCCGCAGCGCAGTCGGCCGAGGTCTACCGCCGCCTGGCGGCCGGCGACCCCGGTGCTTTCCTTGAGAAGCTGCAAGTAGTTGAGGCGAACTTGGCCAGTGGACTGGAGAGTGTCGGGCGGACAGCGGAAGCAGCGGAGATCCGCGAGCGGCTTCGGGACGATCCTGCTTCACCGGTCAATGGGTAAGTGAACAGGGCTTGCCCCAGGCGACCGGGCACCCGGTGACAAAGGCCCGGGAAAGCAGGATCGACAACGGGTGACCTACAGCGCCGCGGACACCAGCCCCCCACTGGTCGGCATCGACGGCCGACACGACTGCACCCACTGGTGTGCCGCGCCGCCCGCGAAGCCGAGCCGCGAGCCGCAGGCGTACGACTGCTGCACGTGGTCGACCGGCCGGTACCGGCTGTGGCCACCGCGACCGCGACCGCGCAGTCGGCCGCCCACGCCGTGACCGTGCCCTGCGCCCGGGTTCTGTCCCACGAGTTCCCCAACATCCCGGTACGGCAGCTGCGGGGTGACGGACAGATCGTGCGGTCGCTCGTCTCGCGCTCGTAGGACGCTCTGTTGACCGTCGTGGCCACCACGTCAAGCTCGGCCCGACCCGTGTCCGGATCGGCTCGGTTGCCCTGCGCCTGGCCGGCCGCACCCTGCCCCGTTCTCGTGGTCCGGCCCGCCCTCGCGGCTTCGAACGCGGCGGGTCCCGTGGTTGCGGGCGTGGGGGCCACCGAGCCGGGGGAGCCCGTACTCCACCTGGCCTTCGCCGAGGCGGCCCTGCACGGCGCCGAGCTGGACATCCTCCACGCCGACCGCCACCCGCAGTTGCTCACCCCCGGCCTGGCGCCCGCCGTACGGTCCACCCGCGCCGACGTGGTCGACGCAGAGCACCAAGCTCTCGAACTGCGCATCGGCTCCCTGCGGGCCCGCTACCGCGACCTGCCCGCCACCGTGCGGGTCGAGCACACAGTCTCAGAGCCGTGCTGGTGGCGGCGAGCCGACACGCCCGCCTTCTCGTCGGCTCCCACGGGCGCAACGGGATCCCGCGTCTGCGCAGCGGATCGGTCAGCAGCGATGTCCTGCACCGTGCGTACTGCCCGGTCCTCGTGGCACCGGCAGGTGGCGGCCTTCATCCGGCGAGTTGAGTGCCGCGGGACAGTGGCGCCCCCAGCGCGGCGGGGTGGACGGCGACGAACGGGATGTGGTCCCGGCCCACGAGGAAGTAGTCCTGCGAAGTCCCGTCCACCTCAAGCCCGCAGAACGCCATCAGGCGGCGGGCGGCCCTCGGGCGGCGCAGCGCGTAGACGGCCATCGCGCGGCCCGACTGCTCGCGGGTCATGGGGCGTGCATAGCCGCTCAGCCGGTGCCGGCCGACCTGGACCTCCACGCCTGCGTGCTGCCGGATGTTGCGGTACCAGTCCGAGCGTGGGCCGAAGCCGGAGGCGAGGTGATAGGCGCCGGTCTGGGCGTCGCGGCCCACGACTTCCAGGACGACGTGGCGTGGCTGGCCGCTGACCCGGCCGACATGGGTGAGCAGCAGGAAGCGCGCGCCCAGGAGCCACCCCAGGTGCCAGCGGTACAGGCGGATCGGCGCGCGGAGCAGGTGGCGGCGAAGTCCGGTCGGAGCGGGCGCGGGAGCGATCCTTCGGGGCATCAGGGCCCTCCGTTCAGCATGCTCGGGCGGGCAGGGTCACAACTCCTCGCCCTGGCCTGCGTCTTCGACCCCGGACAGCGCCGGGTGGGTGACGTCGCGCCGCTGGTGAGCGGCAAGCATCGCCTGCGCCTCGGCCAGCGGTATACCCGTGGAAAGGCAGTCGCGAATGAAACGGGCGTGGCGCGGATCGTCCGAGTTCGGTGGCTGCACGGCACACTCCGGGTACGTGGGGCGGACGCGGGAGGTCGGCACGAGTACTCCCAGATCTCATTGCATTATGCAAAGAATACTGGACGTCCGCCACCGCCGACCCGAGGCCGCGCGCTTCCCGAGCCCGACCACCAGTGGGCTGATGCCCCGCGTGGCGAGTTCGGCCGCCGGACTCGCGGCGGATACTGTTGCACTGTGCAAAGATTGCATTGCGGGTATCGCCCGCACAGCTCCGCCCCGCCATGCCCACCGCCGGGGACCATGCCGACGCTCCTCGGGCCGGCCGCGGCGGGCGCAGCGCGATGCGCCCGCCGCCGGAGGGGCGTGCGCAGTCGCCTGCCGCGCCGCCGGACGATCCCGCCGGACGACCTTCCGCGTTCGGATACGGAGCACGGGCCGTGACAGGCCTCGCACGCCGGTCCCTGCTGCGGACGCTGGCCGCAGCCGCCATCCTCGGGCCGACCGGCAGCGCGTGCGCCTCCCACTCCCGCTCCGGGCTCGCAACTGCCCGCGGCAGCACGCCAGCCGCCAGCGCCTCGTCGACGCCAAGCTTCGGAATCGCCAGCAGCGCGTCCAGCACCGGCTCAGCCGCCCCGTTCCAGATCAGCTCGGGCCCCGTCGGCTCGCCCCGCGTCGCCCTGACCTTCCACGGTCAGGGCGACGCAGATCTCGCGACCGCGCTGCTGCGCGAGGCCGAGTCGGCAGGTGCACGGATCACGGTCCTGGCGGTGGGCGCATGGCTGGACGACCAGCCCCGCACTGCCCGGCGGATCCTCGACGGCGGCCACGAACTGGGCAACCACACCATGCACCACCTCGACATCTCCGCCCTGCCCGCAGATCGCGCCCTCGCCGAGATCACCGACTGCGCCGACCGCCTCACACGCCTGACCGGCTCACCCGGCCGCTGGTTCCGCCCCTCCCAGGCGAAGGACTGCACCCCCATGGTGGCCGCCCAGGCCCGCCTCGCCGGCTACGGGCACTGCCTGGGCTACGGCCTGGACTCTCTCGACTCCACCGACCCCGGCCCCGAAGCCGTCACCCGCACGGTGCTGGACGCGGTCCGGCCCGGCTCGGTGGTCAGCCTGCACCTCGGACACCCGGGCACCGTGACCGCGCTGCCCGCGATCCTCGACGGCCTCCGCGCCCGCTCCCTCCAACCCGTCACGATGTCGGAGCTCCTCACCTGATGCCCACTCACCGTCCTGCCCGCCGGACCCTCCTGACCGCACTCGCCCTCCTGCTCGCCCCCACCTGCCTCCTGCTACCCACAGCCTGCTCCACTCCCTCGGCCACGACAGCCCAGACCAGCGCCGCGCCCGCGCCGGCCAATGCCGCCCGGCCCGCTGCCGCATCGCCATCAACCGACCCCAACCTGCTGCCGGGCATGCCACCGCCGCTGGACCCGCACGACCTGTACGCCGCCGACCGCCCCGGCCAACTGGCCGATACCGTCCGCCGGTTCCCCTCCCGGGTCTACGTACCGAACACCGAGTCCGACACCGTCACCGTCATCGACCCCGCCACCTACCAGGTCCTCGACACTCTCCACGTCGACCACCAACCCCAGCACGTCGTCCCCTCCTGGGACTTGAAGACCCTGTGGGTCAACAACGACCTCGGCAACACCCTCACCCCCATCGACCCCGCCACCGGCAAGCCCGGCGCTCCTGTCGACGTGCACGACCCCTACAACCTCTACTTCACCCCCGACGGCAAGTACGCCGTCGTCATGGCCTCCGCCGACCACCAGCTGGTCTTCCGCGACGCCCACACCATGGCCGTCGTCAAAGCGGTCCCGGTCGACTGCGCCGGCGTCAACCACGCCGACTTCTCGCCCGACGGCCGCTACTTCATCGTCTCCTGCGAGTTCTCCGGCGACCTCCTCAAGGTCGACACCGCCGCCATGACCGTCACCGCCCAGCAGAAGATCCCCCTCGACGGCGCCATGCCCCAGGACGTCAAGATCTCCCCCGACGGACGCACCTGGTACATCGCCGACATGAAGGCCGACGGCGTCTGGATCCTCAACGGCGACACCTTCGCCCCACCCACCCTGTTGCCCACCGGCAAGGGCGCCCACGGCCTCTACGTCAGCCGCGACTCCAAGAGCCTCTACATCTCCAACCGCGGCGAAGGCTCCATCTCCCTCCTCGACTTCGCCACCGGCCACCTGAGCGCCAAGTGGCAACTGCCCGACGGAGGCAGCCCCGACATGGGCGGCGTCTCGGCCGACGGCAACGTGCTGTGGCTCAGCGGCCGCTACAACGCCGAGGTCTACGCCATCTCCACCGCCGACGGCCACCTCCTGGCCCGCATCAAGGTCGGCGCCGGCCCCCACGGCCTGTGCGTCTACCCCCAGCCCGGCCGCTACTCCCTCGGCCACACCGGTGTCTTCCGCTGACGCGGTGAACCACGGCATCTGCGACCCGCCGGCTCAGCCGCCGGCACCGCGCCCGCGCATCCGACGCCCTCCCCGCTCTCGCCGTCACGCGTCCGGCGGCGGAAGGCCCGAAGGTCCTCACCACCGGGTCGGCCCAACCCTCGCCCCTGTCCTTGCCACGAGACAGCCCCGTCTCACTCACAAGGGCAGGCACCAGGCTCTCACCGCTCGGAGCGATCACGTCCTGCGCAGGTCCCGTGCAGTGCCAAGCCCCGTCCACAGACAGCACACACAGCCCAGCGCGGCCGCAACCCACCACCAAGCGCGCAGGGAACCGGTCGAGGCGAGCACCACGCCGAGCGCTACCAGCGCGTGCACCACGGCCAGCCGACCGTCCGCCGTGAGAGCCGTGTTCGCCAGTCGGCGCCCGAACCGCGCCTTGCCCAGGGCCAACAGAAGCATCACCACTGCGGAGGCTATCGCCCATCCGCGAGTCGGCCCCAGACCGGCATGCCCGAGGCCCGCGTCGAGGACGGCCGCCCCCGGCAGCAGCACACCACCGGCCGCAGCGGCCAGTGCAGCGAGCACCAGCCCCAACGCACGCCGCCGGCCGTCACGGTCAGCGGCGTGCAGCGCCCTCAGCGCCGCCGACGAGGCAAGGATTCCGGCGAACGCGTCGATGCCCAGCCCGGCGGTCATCGGTGCCCGCGAGGCGCTGGCCGCCGGGATCAGCAGGCTGATGCCGGCCGCCAGCCAGAGCACGGTGGCGTACTCGAGCGCCACCGCCCACGTGAGGTCGCGTCTGCGTGCGGCGAAGGTCAGCACCACACCGTCCCGGCGCCCACCCGGCAACTCATCCGGCCTCGGCCTGCCGCTCCACATCCTCGATGCCGCTCGGGCTGCCCGCCCGCACCCACAGCCCGTACAAGACGGCGCCGATCAATACGGTCGCCGCCAGCGAGAGCATCGGCCAGCCGCGCAGCAGGTTGACCAGCAGGGTGAACGCGACCGCCGCCGCCGCGAGGGCGTTGACGGCCGCGAGCGCGGGCTTGCGCTCGGTACGGGCGAAGCGGGCCATCGCCAGCAGGCCCACCAGGAAGCTCACGAACACCGAGACCGCGTAGAACAGCACCAGCTCCTGCTCCTTGCCGGCCGCCGCCACGATGATCACCGCCGCTGCGCCCAGGTACACCACCACCGACCAGTACGGGGTGTGGTGCTTGTTCACCCGGCCCAGCACGGGAGGCAGCACACCCGGATTGGTGCTCGTTCCGGCCAGCGCCTTCAGCAGCCCGGGGCCGGCCTGGAAGGAGGAACTGGCCGCGGCCAGCAGCAGCAGCGAGCTCGTCAGCTGGAACGCCCCGTAGAGCCAGCCCGGCCCGGCGGCGGCGTGCGCGATGTCCGCGATCTGGGTGGAGTCGGTGCCCGGCAGACCGACGTGCAGGCGCACCGCCAGCGCGGTCAGCGCCAGCGTGAGGCCGCCGACGATCACCAGCAGCAGCGCGAGCGTGCCGCGCCCGAAGCGGCGCCGGTGGGTGTCGTCGAGCTGGCCGAGCTGGGCGATCGCCGTGGACGGCGCTTCGATGCCGGTGGCCAGTGCCATCGCGACCGGGAACGCCAGTACCACCGCCAGGGCGGCCGAATGCCCGGGTGCCGTGCTGGTCGGCGCCGCGCCCAGGGCGTGAGGGGAGTTGAAGCCCAGAACCAGAACCGCGACGGAGACCACCACGAAGAGGACCGTCATCCCGGCAAACAGCAGTCGCCCGCCGTGGCCGAACCAGGTCAGCCCCGCCACGACCACCAGTAGCCCCAGTGCCAGCGGTATCCGTACCGGCGCCAGTCCCGGGAACAGGGCGATGGCCGCACTGGACGCGGCCGCGATCGAGATCCCGATGGTCAGGACGAAGTCCACCACCAACGCGCCGATCGGCAGGAACGTCCACCGCGCACCGAACGCGCGCCCCGCCGCAGCGGCCGCACCGCCACCCTTGGGGAAGCGCCGCACCAGCTGCCAGTAGTTCGCCGTCACCAGCACCACCAGGCCGATCACCAGAGCCATCGTGGGAAGCAGCAGCGCAAGGTCACCGTGCAGCGCACGCAGCGCCGCCTCGATCGCGTAAGCGACCGAGGAGACCGGATCGGCGATCACCGCGAAGGCGAACGCGAAGAACAGCACGGAGCGGCGCGGTCCCCGGCCGGCCACAGCGGGCTGGACACTAGCGGGAGAGGTGGTCTTGGCGGCGGTCACGTCGGAGGCCTTTCCGGAAACGGGTACGACAGAGCACGTCGCCGACCAGACTTCCCGGCACACCGAGCGGTAACTGTACGTCAAGAAACCGCTAGCGTGGCGTCAAAAAAGCGTCAGGATCCGCGCTCCACTGTTGCGGGCGGGGGCCGCCTGTCGCGGGTGGTCACGCGCAGGACCGGAGCCGCGGTGCGCCGACAGCACGCCTGCCGAAAACGAGCCGACCACTGCCGCGGCTCCACAGCGGACAGCATCGCCCGCCGAACGATCCTGGGCCGCCCGTTTGTCTGTAACGGGTTGGTTTGGCCCCACCTCGTACGGGCTCAGTTGGCCCCACCCGTCTGCTGTGTTCGAGGTCAAAGAAGCACCTGGAGCTGGGATGTCGTTCCCGCCGTCGAACGCACAGGTGGGGCCACACGAACCTGGACAGGTGGGGCCAGCGGAAGCCGTTACACACACCCGTTCGAATCGGGCAGCATCCGCCCTCCTCGCAGCCGGTCCGGAGGCGCGCTCCAGCACGCCTCCCGAACGCGTTCCATCCGATGCGCTCGGGCGACCGCCTCGCCCACCGAGAGCTGCCGACTGCGCCGCCGATACGCCGCCCCACGCCTCCCCTGATAAAATCCCGATAAAATTATTCATGGTGTGCCGGGAAGTCTGGTCGGCTCGGGGGACGACTGCAGCGATCAGGCGGCAGCGACCCCGCTCGTCGTGATGGGGTCTTTCGCAGATGCGCGCCGTGGGAATCGTCCTCTTCCTGGTGGTCCTGGCCACCGCCGTGGCCACCTTCGCCCGCCGCTGGCGCATCCCCGCCCCATCACTGCTGGTCCTCGCCGGCCTCGCCGTGGCACTGATACCCGGCGTGCCCGCGCTGCACATCCCGCCGCAGACGATCGCGCTGGTCGTGCTGCCCCCACTGCTGTACGCCTCCGCCGAGGAGCTCTCGCTGCGCGACCTGCGCACGGTCTGGAAGCCGGTCACGATCCTCGCGTTCGGCCTGGTCTTCGCCTCGGCTGCGGCGGTGGGCTTCGTGGCGGTCGCGGTGACCGGTCTGCCGCCCGCGATGGCGTTCGTCCTCGGCGCCGTGCTCGCCTCCACCGACCCGGTGGCCGTCACCGCGCTGGGCCGCCGGCTCGCGCTGCCGGGGCGGGTCCAGGTCCTCGTGCAGGCGGAGAGCCTGTTCAACGACGCGACCTCGCTGGTGCTGTTCAAGGTCGCCGTCGGCATCGCGGTGGCCACCGGGGCTGCGGTGAGCCTGCCCGCGGCAGGCGCGGAGTTCCTGCTGCTCGGAGGTGGCGGCAGCATCATCGGCGCGGCGGTCGCGGGCCTGGTGTGGCTGATCCGCCGCCGCACCACCGACCCGGTGCTGGAGACCGTGATCGCCCTGGTCACCCCGTACGCGGCCTACGTGCTGGCGGAGTCCGCGCACACCTCTGGCATCACCTCGGTCGTCGTCGCCGGCGTCCTGCTCGGGCGCTCCGGGCGCCGTCTCACCGACGCCCACATCCGCCTCCAACTGCATGCCGTGTACGCGGTCGTGGTGTTCCTGCTGGAGAGCGTCGTGTTCAGCATCGTCGGCCTGGAGCTGCCCGCGCTGGTGCGCGACCTGCCCAAGGGCACCGGCTGGTGGCCGCTACAGGCCCTGACCCTGGCAGCCGTGCTGATCGCCGTCCGCGTGCTGTCGACCTTGCCGCTGACCCGGGCGGTGAAGCCCTCCCGCGGCCGGATGTCCTGGCGGGTGGCGGGGGTGGTGACCTGGGCAGGCACCCGCGGCGTGATGCCGCTGGCCGCCGCCCTGTCGATCCCCCTCGTGGCGAACGGCGGCAGCCCGCTGCCCGGACGTGCCCTGGTGCTGGTCCTCACCACGGCGGTCGTGGTGTTCACCCTGGTCGTCCAGGGACTGAGCCTGGCGGCCGTGGTCAACCGCTCCGGGCTGGCCCTGGAACCCGAGCACACCGCCCGCGAGGAGGCGGATGCCCGCGACGCCATCAACCGTGCCGCGCTCGCCCATGTCGACGACCTCGCCTCCCTGGAGACGATGCCCGAGCCGGTCATCGACCGCGTCCGGCGCGCCCTGAACGCCCGGCTCGACCACAGCATCGAAAGCCCGGACGGCAGCACCATGGAGGCCACCTACCGCGAGCTGCGGCACGAGGTGATCGCCGTCCAGAGCACGGAGCTGCACCGCCTGTACGACGAGCACCGGATCAGCGACGCCACGCGCAGGAGCCTGCAGCACGACCTCGACCGGGAGGAAGCCGCGCTCGGCAACCGCTGAGACGCCGCTGCCGCATCGTCGCCGGTGACGCTTCGGCAGTGCGGTAGCTTCACCGGGCGGCGTAGCGTGGCGAGGAAGAAGAGATTCCGTCGCCGTCTCATCGAGCCGCCGCACGAGTGCGGTCGGCCGCACCTCTCGTCTCCTTCGTCGCGGCCCGATGGCGGGAGGAGGAGCGATGTCTGTCGCAGAACTGGACGCGGTGAAGGCTGAGGAGTTCGGCGGCCGCATGATCCAGGTGCTGAACGACGCGTGCCTGTGCCTGATGACGGGCCTGGGCCACGAGAGCGGGTGTTCGACACGATGTCCGCCATGGCGCCGGCCACCAGCGCGGAGATCGCACGGTCCGCCGGGCTGGACGAGCGCTACGTCCGCGAGTGGCTGGGCGCGATGGTGGTCGGCGGCTTCGTCGACTACCAGCCCGAGCAGGCCACCTACCACTTGCCACCCGAGCACGCCGCGGCGCTCACCAGGTCGGCCGGGCCGGACAACCTGGCACGGATCGCCCAGGACATCGGCATGTGCGGGGAGGTCGAGCAGCGGGTGCTCGAAGCCTTCCGCACCGGAGACGGTGTGCCGTACTCGGCGTACCCGCGCTTCCAGGCCCTGCAGGCGGAGGAGTCCGGGGAGGTCTACGACCTGGCCCTGGTGGACGGCATCGTCGCGCTGGTGCCCGGCCTCACCGAGCGCCTGCGGGCAGGCATCGACGCGCTGGACATCGGCACCGGCCAGGGCCACGCCGTCAACGTCCTGGCCAAGGCCTTCCCCGCCAGCCGCTTCCACGGGCTCGACATGTCCGAGGACGGCGTCGCGGCCGGTCGCGCCGAGGCCGCCGAACTCGGCCTGACCAACACCGACTTCCGGGTCGGCGACTGCGCCGAGCTGACCGGCTCCTACGACCTGATCACCGCCTTCGACGTCATCCACGACCTGGCCCGGCCCGCCCGCACCCTCGCGGCCGTCGCCGGCGCGCTGAAGGACGACGGCGTCTTCCTGATGGGCGACATCTCCGCCTCCAGTCGTTTGGAGGAGAACCTCGAACACCCGCTCGGGCCCGCGCTCTACACCTTCTCAACCTTCTACTGTATGAGCGTCTCGCTCAGCGAGGGCGGCGAGGGCCTGGGCACCGTCTGGGGTGAGCAGACCGCCCTGCGGATGCTCGGCGAGGCAGGCTTCAGCCGGATCGACACCCAGCGGGTCGAGGGCGACATCCTCAACGTGTACTACGTCGCGCAGCGCTGAGAGCCCAGCACGGTGCGGGCGCACCAGTACGTGGGCCAATCGGGACCGGCCTACGAACTGGCGCCGCCGACAACGTCGAGATCGCCTACACCCGGCCATCCCGGCTCAACCGGATCGCACGCCGACGACCGGAGCCTACGCGCCGTTGTTGCCAGGGCGAACGTCGCCTGATCCCAAGTCAGGGGACCAGCGGCCCGGCCAGCACACCCAACCCCGCCTCACGGTCCCCGGTCCAGGTCACTGATCCGGTATCGCGCGGCTTGCGCCCCCACAACATCAGCAGCAGGTCCTCGGCAGTGCCCGCGACCTCCGCGATCGGCTCACCGGGCCCGTAAGTCCAGCAGCGGCCGGAGTCGGTGGCGGTGATCCGCACGGCCTGCTCTGGATGGGTGGCGGCCCCCTTGGAGATCATGCGGGGCGCCATGGTGTCGAAGACCTCGGCGACACCGTCGGCGGCGAGCGCCGCATCCATCGGCGTCGCCGAGCCGAGCGCGTGCTCGGCGTCCCACCGGTGCATCAGCGTCTCCTGGCTGCGGCGCCGACGCCAGAAACCGACCGTGTGCGGCGGGAAGAACGTCCACGCCCCCATCGAGGAATCAACCGACAGGGCCTGCACGAGCGCGTCCGCCGTCTCGGCGTACCAGGCCTTGAGACCATCCCGGTCACGGGGTGCGGCACCCTCGTCATAGCCGTCGCCGTGCCCCTCCCGCACCGCCGCGACGACCCACAGGTTCCCCGCTCCCATGTGCACGGCCAGATCCACCAACCTCCAACCGCCGCAGTGCTCGACCGGAGCCGACAGATCACCATCCAACGCGGCGCCGAACGCATCCAGTTCACGCCGAAGCTCAACCAGGTAGTCCACGGCGCCAAGATACCGCCCACCAGCTGCACGGGACTCGCCGCACGAACGGGGCGCCTGCGCGGCCGGTAGGCCGAAGGGTTCGGCGGCCCGCTGCAGATCAGCGACCTCGGGCGGGGTGCCGGTGGTGGCGAAGGACCGCAGCACGGTCTGCTGCACCGCCCGCAGCCCGCGCTCGGCGGGTGCGATTTGGCCCCGGCCGCCTCGACCGGCAGGGCCGGCATCCGCGGTCCGCCGATCGGGGTCGGCGGTGGTGTCCGGCACGCCGAGTACCCGCCGCAGGTCGTCGACCGAGGGCGCCCCGCCCGCACGGCCGTCCGACCCCCGGTAGAGCCGGCACGACACACTGGCCGCGGTACCGGGGCGGCGAACGGGTCACGCCCGTCGATCAAGAGCGTCGGCGAACCATGCATGCCCCGCCGCTCGGCTTCCTCCTGGTCCTCCACCACGTGGTGCGCCAGCTCCACCCCGGGGAGCGCGGCCAGCACCACGCCGAGCCGTTCCTCGAGGACCGGGCCGTTCGGGCAGTCCGGAACCGTCAGCATCTCCACCCGCATCGCGGCACCTCCCTGTTCGCCGCAGCCGACGCTTGACCTTCCATCCCACTGGAAGGTCAGGAGCTACGTGCAGGCATGCGCATCGGAGCCCTCGCCGCAACCACCCACACCACCACCAAAACCCTGCGCTTCTACGAGCAGGCCGGCCTGCTGGACCTGCCCCCGCGTACCCCGGGCGGCTACCGCGACTACCCGCCGACCGCCACCACCCGCGTCGCCTTCATCCGCACCGCCCAGGCACCCGTCCGGGTCGCGCCGCAGAGCCGGCCGTCACCCTGACGACTGGCAGCACGTATGACGGGCGTCATGGGCATCGCACTCTCGCGCTGCCGGCGCCTGCGTTCTGAGGATCCCGCTCGGACGCAGGTCAGCGGTCGGGGGTCCACTCCTGCTGCTGCCAGGCCGGGTCGAGGGGTGTGTGGGCGATGTGGTTGGTGTAGTTGGACAGCGTCTTCATGCCGATGCCGAGTACGACGTCCAGCACCTGCCGCTCGGTGAACCCAGCGGCGATGAACGCGTCCACCTCCTCCTGCGGCGCCCAGCCGCGCTCGGCGACCATCACCCGCGTGAATCGACGAACCGCCTCCAGCGCCCGGTCCCGCAGGGGATTCGCGTTGCGCAGCGCCGTCACCTCGTCGGCTTCGAGCCCGGAGCGCAGCGCGAGGGTGGAGTGGGCGGCCACGCAGTAAGCGCAGCCGTTCTCGACGCTCGCGGTGATGAGCACGACGTGCTTGGCGCGGGCGGGCAGGGAGGACTTCATGAACTGCTCGGCCAGGGCGTTGTATCCGGCGAGGAGTTCGGGCGAGGTGGCCATGACGGCGTTGAGGGTGGTGATGAAGCCCATCCTGCGCCTGGCGGATTCCAGGTGGGGGCGGGCCGCTTCGGGAGCGGTGGTCTCGTCGTGCAGGGGGAAGTGCGCGGTGCTCACAAGGGCTCCTTCGTCGGCGTGTTGACGGAGATCGAGGCCAGGAAGGCGGCGATCGGGCGTTGCAGCGCAGCGGTGTCGGCGCCGGAACGGGAGCGCAGGTTCACCCCGTAGGCGAGCAGGACCATCACGTCCGCCAAGTCGGCGGGTTCGGCGCCGGGCCGCAGTTGGCCCAGCTCCCCGGCCCGTTCCAGCGCTGCACGCAGCGCGCCGACGAGCAGGGCGTGGTGGCGTTCCAGGAGGGTCGCGACCTGTGCGTCGCCGCCTTCGCCGGCGGCATGGGCGTTGGCGATCATGCAGCCCCAGCGTGCCCGCGGACCGGTGCAGCGGATGCTCACCAGTCGGGCGAAGAAGGCCGCGACTGCAGGCAAGCCGCGGTCGTCCTCTGATAGTTGGCGAAGCATTGGGGCCGATCCCTGCTGGATGTAGCGCTCCAGCGCGGCGAGGTAGAGCTGCTGCTTACCGCCGAACGTGGCGTACAGGCTCGAGCGGCTGAGCCCGGTGGCCGTGACCACGTCGGCGATGCCGACCTCGGCCGCCCCGCGCCGCCAGAACAGCTGCTGGGCACTGTCGAGCGCGATATCGGGATCAAAGTGCTTCACGTCCGCCATCGGCTTTCCGCCTCCGCCACACTTCTTGGAACGACCATTCCAAGATAGCGGCCCAGCGGCACCTCGCCAAGAGCGAAGGACCTCACGCCGAACTCCCCCCACCTTGACAGCCCTTAGGACACACGTCCTAAACTCTGCGTGGGACGAGCGTCCTAGAGGCACAGTCGGCGAAGCGGCCGGCGGACGAGGAGGCGCACGGTGGTGAGCGACACGACCAACCGGGCCCAGATCGTCTCGGCAGCCGACCGGCTGTTCTATCAGCAGGGTTACGAGCACACGTCGTTCGCGACGATCGCCGAGGCCGCTCGCGTCTCGAAGGGCAACTTCTACTACCACTTCAAGTCCAAGGACGACCTCCTGGACGCGGTGATCGCCGCCCGCACGGCGGAGCGGCGTTGCCTGCTGGAACGGTGGGAAGCCGAGGAGAACGAGCCCGGCGCGCGCATCCGCAGGTTCATCGAGATCCTGCTGACCAACCGTGCGGACATCGAGAGTTACGGCTGCCCGATCGGCACTCTGACGACCGAGCTGGCGAAGCTGAACCACTCGGCGCTCGGGGAAGCCGGCGGCCTCTTCACGCTCTTCCGCACGTGGCTGCGCGCCCAGTTCGCGCTGCTCGGGCACGAGGCGAAGGCCGACGCACTGGCGATGCACGTGCTCGCCTTCAGCCAGGGCGTCGCCACACTCGCGAACGCCTTCAGGGACGAGGACTTCGTCCGGCGGGAAGTCCAGCAGATGTGCACCTGGCTGAGCACATACACAGAAGGCGCCGAACGCCCAGCAGGCCTGCTGCGCGAACCGGCAGGGGACTGACGCACTCGCGTCAGCAGAGAGGGGATCACATGTTCGTGGTGCTGCTGCGCTTCTCCGACAACAGGAGCGCCGCCGGCCAGCACATGGCGGGCCATCAGGAGTGGATCCAGCGCGGCCTCGACGACGGCGTGTTCCTGCTCGTCGGCAGCATCCAGCCGGGCCTTGGCGGCGCGGTCCTGGCGCACAGCACCTCCCGGGAGGAGCTGGAGAGCCGGGTGAACGCCGACCCGTTCGTCGCAGAGAACGTCGTCAAGGCGGAGATCATCGAGATCGCCCCCGGGATGGCCGACGACCGCCTGAAGTTCCTACTGGCCTGAGACCTCCCGCCAGCCACAACAGAGGACCGTGATCGGATGACCACGCCGACCTTCGCCCCGGACGGCCGACCCCGCTGCCCGTGGAGCGGCGCCGCGCCGGAGTTCCTGGCCTACCACGACACCGAGTGGGGCTTCCCAGGCGCCGGCGACGACCGGCGCCTGTTCGAGAAGCTGAGCCTGGAGGGCTTCCAGTCCGGGCTCAGCTGGCGCACCATCCTGGCCAAGCGGGACAACTTCCGCGCCGCGTTCAACGGCTTCGACGTCCACAGCGTCGCCCGCTTCACCGAACGGGACGTCGAGCGCCTGCTCCAGGACGCGGGCATCGTGCGCCACCGGGGCAAGATCGAGGCGGTGGTCAACAACGCCCGCCGCGTCGAGGACCTGCTGGACCGCGAGGACTCGCTGGCAGCCCTCGTCTGGCGCTACGAGCCCGCCCCGGAGGACCTGCCCGAGCCGCAGACCGTGTCGACCTCGCCGGCGTCGGTCGCCCTGTCGAAGGACCTGAGGAAGCAGGGCTGGAAGTTCGTCGGGCCGACCACGGTGTTCGCCTTCATGCAGGCGATGGGACTTCTCAACGACCACGCCGAGGAGTGCGCGATCCGACCCGAGGCCGAGCAGGCGCGTGCCGCGTTCACGCGCTCTGGCCGCCGCGGTTCCTCGTAACCACACCGCCAACGTGGACTTCGCCGCGCGTGGGGCCAGCGGCGGCAGCACTGACCAGGGCGCTGCGTTCGGCGTCCTCGCACGCATGCAGAACTCCCGCGGCCCACCGACTCCGGCAGTACCGGAACGGACGAACATCTCCAGTCGCGTCACGACGACCCGCTGCCAGGTGATATGACGTAGCCGAGCTGGAGGTGGTCCGCCATGACCCGATACTGCGTCGACCCTGTTCGACGCGAACTCATCGCCACCTGGGGCACCGGACAGGGCGAGTTGGCCACGCGGCTCGCCGCCGTCCCGGCCGACACGGACCTCGGCGGGCTGTCACGCCTGGCGGCCACGCTCACCCAACTGTCGACCGCGGCCTGGCGCACCTACACCCACCCGGCCAGCGCCGCCGACTCGCTCGAGGTCAACAGCGAGGGCTGGCGACGCGAACAGGAACGAAAGGCGTTCGACGATGTCGCCCAGGCCATGGCTGAACCGAACCTTCCCCAGGGCGGCTCAATGGTGGTCCAATACAGCCCGCTGCTGGAGAACGCACACCGCGTCGGGCGAGCCCTCGTCGCCCTGGACAACCCTGAACTGACCCAGGCCGTCAACGCCGAGACCGCAGCGGAGCTGGCCGCCGTGGAAAGCGCCGAGCTCGGAGACCTCACCGGCCGAGCCCAGCAGGCCGTGCTGCTCAGCCGCGAAGACGCCTCCCCCGCGCAGGTCGCCGCCGCAGACCGGCTCCTGGAGGAGGACCCGTTCGGCCCGGCCGAACTGTTCTCCGACATCGACCCCACCGCCGCCGCAGTCGCGGCGGCGCACTGGCTGTACGCCGCCGCCGAGGCCGTCTCCGAGGTGTCCGGGTACGCGCCCACCGAGGTGGTCGCGCAGGCCGACAACATCGAGGCCCTCCCCCACCACACACCCACCCTCGTCCTGGAACTCCTCGACGACGGAACCTCCCCCTTCGACGCCGTCACCGGACTGGTCCGCCACGCCATGCGCGTCGCCGACGGCATGCTCCCCGACCCGGCCACCTTCCGCGAGCAACTCGACGAGGCCGAGGAGATGATCGCCGAGTACACCGACGACGCGGAGTCGGACGCGGTACTCACCGGGATCCGCCTGACACCACTGGACCCGCGCCGACCCGCCCGCGACCTCCTCGAAGACCTCCTGGCCGGCATCCGCGGCTGCTGGCTCCTCCACAACGAGTACGCCGAACTCGACGACGAAGACGAGGAGGAATCGGACGACGAGAGCGCCGAACGGCACCAGCACCACAGCCGCGCAGAGTTCGCCGCGCTCATCCGCGCAGTCGCCGCAGAGCACCGCGACCGGCTCATCTGACTCACGCCCACGTGCGCCCGACGGCCCGACCACCCGGAATAGGTCACTCACCGTGACTGGTGCCAGTCGTCAACAGTCGAAGACCCTTACCCGAAAGGCGAACAAGAGTCGAAGGCCGCTCTCCCGTGTCCGGTCACAAAGAGTGACCGGACACGGGAGACCCACCCCGTCCGCATCACCGCCGTCGCACGACTCCCAGCCGCCGCACACACCTCCTTGCGGCCGGATCAGCGGGCCTGGTGCGACCACCACGCGCTCACCGTCCGCAAATCATGCCCGCTGACCTGCAACGATCCCTTGGCCTGGCGCCAAGGGCAGCGCCTGGTCGACAGGACGAGACTGAAAGGAGAGCTCCGCCCGAGCCATCGAGGTGATCACGATGCAATGCTCCGAGGATCGCGGCCGGGTGTACCGGCGCTGCGGCTGCCGCGACGGCATCCGCCGGCAGCTCGGCGCGCACTGCCCGCGCCTGGCATCCGACCCCGACCACGGCACCTGGACCTACGCCGTGGACGTCCCCTGGCCCGACACCCGCCGCCACACCGTCCGCCGCGGCGGCTACCCCAACGAGGACGCCGCCCGCACCGACCTGCACCGCTTCCTCGACGGCCAGGCCTACGGATACACCCCCGACCCCCGCCAGACCCTCGGCGACTACCTGATCGCCTGGCTCGCCGCCCAGGAACTGCGACTCAAGCCCACCACCCTCGCCCGCTACCGCGCCTACGTCCACCAGGACCTCATCCCCGCCCTCGGCCGCATCCTTCTGGACGACCTCGCCTACGAGCACATCGACCACTACGCCCGCGCCCAGCTCAAGGCAGGCCGAGGCCGCGTCACCGTCCATCGCATCCTCGCCACGCTCTCCAGCGCCCTCGGCGCCGCCGTCCTGCGCCACCGCCTGGGCCACAACCCCGCCAAGCCCGCCGTCGTCCCCCGCCCGCCCACGCCCGAACGCCGGATCTGGACCCCCGACGAAGCCGTCCGCTTCCTCGACTACACCCACGAGCACGACCCGCTGCTCGCCCGCCTCGTCGAACTCATCATCAACACCGGTATGCGCAAGGGCGAAGCCCTCGGCCTGCACTGGGACGACGTCCACCTCGACGACAGTGTCCTGTTCGTCCGCTACACCCTCTCCAGCGTCGACAACCGCTACGCCGTCCTGACCGCCCCCAAGACCCCCAGCAGCCTCACCTGGATCGCCATCAACAAGCGCGCCCGCCGAGCCCTCGAAGACCAGGCCGACCAGCACTTCCTCGGCCTCGCCGTCCCCGCCCACGGCTACGTCTTCCAACACCACGGCCGCCCGCTCGACCCGACCCACGTCCTCAGACGCTTCCACAAACTCTGCGACAAGGCCGGCGTCCCCCGCATCGGCGTCCACGACCTGCGCCACCTGGCCACCACCCTCGCCCTCGACGGCGGCGTCCCGTTCGTGATCGTCTCCAAGACGCTACGCCACCGCACCCTGTCGACCACCGCGAACATCTACAGCCACCTCACCCGCCAAGCCGCCCGCGAAGCCGTCGACGCCATCGCCCGGCTCCTCGACTCCGCGGAACTGGCCCTCCATGCCGCCCAACGCGCCGATCGGCCACGGAATCTGATCGAGCAGTTCCGCGACCACCTCACCGACCGCCGGCGCCGCAGCCGGCGCGAACACGCAGGCCACGCCCCCGTCCCGCTGTGACCGGCGCGACCACCATGCGACCACCAGCTGACAGAACACCAGAAAGGCCGCTCCCGCCAACGGCGGAAACGGCCTACGACCTGCATGAATGCAAGTCGGGACGACAGGATTTGAACCTGCGACCCCTTGACCCCCAGTCAAGTGCGCTACCAAGCTGCGCCACGTCCCGTGGTCTCGGACCCGGGCTTGGTGCCCGGCTTCTCGACCTTGTCTCCGGTGTCCCGGCGACGTGGAAAACAATACAGCACGGCGGGGGGTGCTCGCTGCCAGGTTTCGGTGCAGGTCACGGTGTGGGTGGATGCGTGCGGTGAGGGGTGGGTCACGGGGTGGGGTGGCGGTTGTCGTAGCGGAGGAAGGCGGGGCGGCGGGCGGCGAGGAGGAGGACGATGGCGACGCAGGCGAGGCCGCCGGTGAGGACGGAGACCAGGGGGGTGCTCAGGGCGGCGACGCTGCCGGACTCGAAGTCGCCCAGGCGGGGGCCGCCGGCGACGACCACGATGAAGATGCCCTGGAGTCGGCCGCGCATCTCGTCGGGGGCGGCGACCTGCATCATCGTGTTGCGGAAGATCATGGACACGGTGTCCGCGCAGCCGGCCACGGCGAGCAGGGCGAGGCCGAGCCAGAGGTGGCCCGAGGTGAGGCCGAAGGCGGCGATGGACAGGCCCCAGGCGGCGACGGCGATCAGGACGGCGAGGCCGTGCCGGTGGACCCGGGAGATCCAGCCGCTGAACAGGGCGCCGACCAGGGCGCCGACGGCGGGGGCGGCGACCAGCAGGCCGACGGTGCGGGCGTCGCCGCCGTAGAAGCCGACGGCGAGGGCGGGGAAGAGCGAGCGCGGCAGGCCGAAGATCATCGCGGCCAGGTCGGCCAGGAAGCTGGTGCGCAGGTTGGGCTGCTCGCGCAGGAACCGCAGGCCGTCGAGCACCGAGGCGCGCCGGCCGGTCCCGTTGGCGGGGAGCATCGTGGGCAGGCGCCACATCGCGTACAGGACGGCGGCGAAGGCGGCGGTGTCGACCAGGTAGGCGGACTGGCTGCCGTAGGCGCCGATCAGCAGGCCGCCGAGCATCGGACCGACCGTCATGCCCAGGTTCATGCTGATGGTGTTGAGCGCGTTGGCGGCCGGTAGCTGCTCGGCGGGCAGCAGGCGCGGGATCATCGAGGAGCGGGCCGGCGAGGAGATCGCGAAGAAGCCGCCCTGCAGTGCGACGGCGACGTACAGCACGGCGACCTGGTGCAGGCCGAGCAGCGCCTGGGCGGCCAGGATCGCGGAGACCGCGGCGAGGCCGGCGGCGCCGATCAGGCCGAGCTTGCGCCGGTCGACGGAGTCGGCGATGGCGCCGCCGTACAGGCCGAAGCCGACCAGCGGGAGCAGCGAGCAGAGGCCGACCAGGCCGGTGGCGAAGGTGGACCGGGTGAGCGCGTAGACCTGGACGGAGACCGCGACGGCGGTCATCTGCTGGCCGATCGAGGAGACGCCCTGTCCGAACCAGATCCGCCGGTAGTGCGGGCTGGAGCGCAGCGGGGTCAGGTCCGCGAACATCCGCCGAGCGGGAGCGGGAGTCGGAGAAGGGGAAGGAGACGGATCGGGAGTCGGAGTCGGAGTCGGCGACGGTCCGGGAGTCGGAGACGGAGGAGGGCCGGGAGCAGTGGTGGGATGATTGGTCGACACAACGACCTATCGTCACCCCTGCTCCCTCGGCGATCACCGGCAGGGTCCGGACTGGCCCGCTCGGTCAGCCGCGTCGACCCGCGAAGTCAGCGCCGCAGCACCGCCTTCTCGCCCGCCCGCACCGCGAGCGGCAGGCGGTTGCCCGGCGGCGGGAACGGGCAGATGAAGTGGTCGGCGAAGGCGCACGGCGGCAGGTACGCGCGGTTCAGGTCCAGCACGGTGCGACCGTCGGCGTCGGGGGCGGGCAGCGTGATGAAGCGGAACCGGTAGGTCTCCGAGCCGCTGGTGGCGTCGGCGATCACGCCGCTGAGGCCCCGGCGCCCACGGCCCACGGTGAGCGTGCAGGGCTCGCCTGCCAGGTGGAAGGCGAGCCGGCCGGCCACCGCCAGGGACCGTTCGCGGCCGTCCGCGTTCGGGACGGTGACGGCCTGCTCGCCGTCCTCGAAGGGGGTGAAGACGGCGGCGACCGACCACTCGGGCGCGTACGGGAAGACGGAGATGCCCGCGAAGCTCGCCCGGCTCTCGGCCTCGGGGTCGAAGACCCGCACGGCGAGCTCGCCCTCGCGCTCGATCGGGACCAGCAGCGTGTCCCCGTAGCTCACCACCCCTGCCCGGGAGTACGTGTCGGGGTGGAGCAGCAGCTCGCCGTCGACCACGGCGTCACCGGCCCGCAGACCGTCGGCCGCGGCGGCGACCACCCGCACCGCGTCCGACCCGGCGGACCATCGGCCTGGGATGCCGGGTATCTCCACCGACTCGGCGTCCAGCCAGTACGTGCCGGTGAGTGCGAGCATGCCGTGCGGGGCGCTCACCGTCGCGGTGCGGGCGTCGGTCCAACGCTTCCATTCCTCGGCGTCGGCGGTCATGGGCGGTACTCCTCATCCACTAGCACTAGTGAGAACCCATCGGTGACTACAGCGGCTCAGTGCTCCCGCAGCGGTCGGAACAGACCCTCCTGCACGACAGACACCACCAACTGGCCGCTCCGGTCGAAGATCTGACCGCGCGCCAGGCCGCGGGCGCCGTGCGCGATCGGCGACTCCTGCTGGTAGAGCAGCCAGTCGTCGGCGCGGAACGGACGGTGGAACCACATCGCGTGGTCGAGCGAGGCCATGTCGAAGTTGCGCCGGCCCCAGAGCGGCTCGACGGGGGCCCGGACCGAGTCCAGCAGGGTCATGTCGCTGGCGTAGGTCAGCGCGCAGACGTGGATCAGCGGGTCGTCGGGCAGCGCGCCGTTGGTCCGCAGCCAGACACCGCTGCGCGGCTGCACGCCGGACAGCTCCTCCTGGGTCCACCGCAGCCGCTCGACATAGCGGATGTCGAACGGCTGACGGCGGCTGATGAACGGCGGCAATTCGCCGAGTCGGCTGCCGACCTCGTCCAAGGCGCTGGGCAGCTCCTCGGGGTCGGGGACGGCGGGCATCGCCTCCTGGTGCTCGATGCCGCCGGGCTCCGGGACGTGGAAGTCGGCGGTCAGCGCGAAGATGCTGCGGCCCTGCTGGATGCCGAGCACCCGGCGGGTGGTGAAGGAGCGGCCGTCGCGGATCCGGTCGACCTGGTAGACGATCGGCACGCCGGGGACACCGGGGCGCAGGAAGTAGGCGTGCAGCGAGTGCACGGGACGGTCGCCGTCCACGGTGCGGCCTGCGGCGACCAGCGCCTGCCCGGCGACCTGGCCGCCGAACGTGCGCTGGAGCGACTCCTCGGGGCTGCGGCCCCGGAAGATGTTGAGCTCGATCTGTTCCAGATCCAGCAGGTCGACGAGCTGGTCGACGGGCGTTCCCATGGCGTGTCCTCTCCCAGCGGGCACACCGGAGGCGCCGGCGACCTAGCGCTGCTGTCAATCCAGAAGGCCGCCGGAGCCCCGGGAATTCCCGCAGCTCGCCAACCGCCCCAGCAAACCCCCAGAATCCCCACCGAACCACCAGTCACCCCGTACGCCGCTCCAGCGCCGCCCGACTCGGCATCGCGGTGCGCGCGCCGGTCCGCTCGACGCTCAGCGCGGCGGCCCGGACCGCGAACCGGGCCGCCGCGCCGAGCGGGCGTCCCTCGGCCAGCGCGACCGCCAGCGCGCCGCAGAAGGTGTCGCCGGCTCCGGTGGTGTCGACGGCGCGGGCGGGCGGCGCGGCGATCAGCTCGTACGCCGCCCCTTCGCACACCAGCGCACCGGCGGCGCCCAGGGTGACCACCACCCGCGGGCAGGGCAGCGCGGCCGCGAGCCGGGCCGCGTGCGCCACGTCCAGCACCTCGGGCACCCCGGCGAGCCGGGCCAGCTCGGTCCGGTTGGGCACCAGGACGTCGACCAGTGGCCAGAGCTCCGGCGGCAGCGCGACCGCGGGCGCCGGGTTGAGCACGAAGGTCCCGCGTGCCAGCCGGGCCGCCGCCAGCACCGCGGGCAGCGGGATCTCCAGCTGCGCGACCACCACGGCGGCCGCCGCCAGCTCCCGGGCGGCCGCCTCGACGGTCGGCGGCCCGACCGCGGCGTTGGCGCCGGGTGACACCACGATGCAGTTCTCCGCCTGCTGGTCGACCAGCACCACCGCCTGACCGGGCGGCCCGGGGACGGCGGCGAGCCGGGTGATGTCGATGCCCTCGGCGGCGAGCTCCTGGCGCAGTCCGGCGCTGTCCTGGTCCGTCCCGACCGCGCCGACCAGCGCCACCGAGCGGCCGAGGCGGGCCGCCGCCACGGCCTGGTTGGCGCCCTTGCCGCCGCCGAGCCGGGCGACCGGACCGCCCTGAACCGTCTCCCCCGGCCTCGGCAGCGCCACCACCTCGATCAGCTGGTCGAGATTGACGCTGCCCACCACCACGATGTCCACGCTGGCGCTGTCCACGCTGCTGATGTCAGTACTCACGGCGGCATTCTCGCCACTCACAGCGGCATTCTCACCGCAGCAGCCCCAAGTCCCGCGCACAGGCCGCCCAGGCCGGCCAGCCCTGCTGGCGGAGGATCTCCTGGGCCACGGTGATCTGCTGGCGCCGAGTGGCCAGGTCGGGGCGCGCCGCGTACGCCAGTCCGCCCGCCTCCTTCCAGGTCGGCGGCCAGATCTGCAGCCCGCCGTAGTAGCCGTTGCCGGTGTCGGCGGCCCAGTCACCGTCGCTCTCGCAGTCGGCGACCCGCTCCCAGGTGGCGTCGGAAACGGGGCTCGGCGGGGTGGCCGGCGCGGCCTGGGCGGGCAGTGCGAGCAGGGTCGCGGCGCCGCAGAGCAGCAGGGCTGTGCAGGGCAGCAGGGCTATTCGGTGTCGCATCCTCCGACTCTGCGCACGCGGCCACCCCACCGCGAACCCAGTACGCCGTTCGAGCAGCGCCGCCCCCGCCCAGCCCCGAAACCCCCGAACCCCCGCCCCCAACCCCCGCCAGAGAACGCAACGAACCGCCGCCCCGGGAGAGGGGAGCGGCGGTTCGCAGCAGTACCGGTGACGCGGGGCGTCAGGCTCAGACGGAGAGCACCTGGCCGGGCAGGATCAGGTCGGGGTTGCCACCGACGACCTGCACGTTGTGCTGGTACAGGCTCTGCCAGTTGGTGCCGTGGGCGGCGGCGATGGCGCTCAGCGTGTCACCGCTCTTGACGGTGTAGGTGCTGCCACCGGTGGACTGGGTGCTCTTCGGCGCGGCCGGCTTCTGGACGGGCTTCGGCGTGGCCGGCTTGGCGTCCTGCGCCGGGGCGCTGGTCTTCGGGGCGGCGGCCGGCTGGGCGGCGGCCTTGGGGGTGGCCTGCTGGACCGGGGCGCTCTGCTTGGTGGCGGAGCTCGCGGAGGACGAGGTGTCCACCGCGGCCGGCGCGCCACCGGCGGTCAGGCCCGCCTTGACGGAGCAGACCGGCCAGGCGCCGGGGCCCTGGTCGGCGAGCACCTTCTCGGCGATCGCGATCTGCTGGCCCTTGGTGGCCAGGTTGGCCTGCGGGGCGTACTGGGTGCCGCCGTACGCGGCCCAGGTGGAGGAGGTGAACTGCAGGCCGCCGTAGAAGCCGTTGCCGGTGTTGATGCTCCAGTCGCCGGTGCTCTCGCACTGGGCGACCGCGTCCCAGGTGGCGGTGGAGGCGGCGGAGGCCGTGGTGGCCGTGACGAGGCCGGCCACCGGGAGGGCGGCGGCAGCGCCACCCAGAACGGCCATCCGGACCCAGTTGCGCTTCTTCGGGGCGGCGGTGGCAGCGGTGGTGGCGGTGTTCTCGTTACGGAAAGTCATGGAATCCCTCTCGACTGCCCCGGGCGGGCGTGCGGAACCAGGCCCGGTGAGGGGCCGATTCGCCTGCCGCGTCCTTGAGGCGGCCGAGTACGTGTCCGACGTACCGCGCCGCCCCGGCCACTCCGCCACGCAACCTCCGGCCTGTTCGAGCGGCCGGACGGTGGGCACCCGGTGGGGTGCGCTGGGGGTGAACCCGGGTGGTGCTCGTTGCACCGGGAATGAAGCTAGGTGCGGCGCCCACCCGGAATCAACCGATTCATGATCGCTTCGGGGTCGACCCAGGTCAGCTCGCCGTTACCCACGGTAAGGATCAAGGGCGACCAAGGTCGACTGTCCGATTTAAGACCATTTATGCGACTCAAACCTCTTGTCCGCGTGGCCCCGGTCACATTTCGACTCCTGTGAGCCTGCGCACATCGTCGACAGAACGTGAACTCGGATCAACCACCCGCAGTCGGATCAGCGGCAAAAACGGACACTCCAGGGTCCAAGCCGTGACTCCGACCACAGGGCACCGTTGGTAATGGCGGCCGGGCCCGCCGGGCCGAGCCAGGGCGCCGACCCGCCCAGCCACCGAAACGAGGAGTCCTGTTGCCGCGCTTGCTCGATGTCAGCGACGAAGTCCGCGCCGAGATCGGCGACGACGAGGCCGACCGTCTGCTGGGCGGGGCACACGCCCCCGACACCTACGACTGCACCTCCTGCCGGACGCCCGGGGACTCGCTGCACGAACGCACCAGCACGGTGCTCTTCGTGGGCGAGGAAACCGCCGTGCTGGCCTTCGCCCACGCCAGGTGCATCCCGTCCCAGGTGGTCCCGGTCTCCGAGGAGCAACTGCTCGGCGCGGTGCGCAGCATCAGCCAGGCCCAGGGCAGCGGCCTGCCGACCCAGGCCGGCTACCCGGACGGGGCCGGCTACCCCGACCCGCTGACCGGTCACCTCACCGATCCGCTGCCCGGCCAGCTCGGCGGTCGGCCCACCGGCCCGCTGACCGATCCCTTCGGCCCGCCACTGGGCGACCCGCTCCACGGAGCGTCGACCCCCGCCCCGGCCGCCGCCGCACCGCAGGCACCGACCGCCGACCCGGGCGCCCGGGTGCCGTCCCCCGGTGAGCCCGCCGTCCTCGGCGTCACCTGCGGCCTGGTGCTCTGCGGGGACACCGGGCACGCCGCCCTGGTGGTCGAGCCCACCGGACCGGTCGGCCGGCCGGGCAGCACCAGCGGCACGGACGAGTTCCTCTCGCTCCTCGCCGACCAGGGATTCGCGCCGATCACC
Source organism: Kitasatospora azatica KCTC 9699 (assembly GCF_000744785.1). NCBI lineage: Bacteria > Bacillati > Actinomycetota > Actinomycetes > Kitasatosporales > Streptomycetaceae > Kitasatospora > Kitasatospora azatica. Next base: position 1,977,424 of record NZ_JQMO01000002.1, read on the forward strand.
GACGTGGACCAGCCGCCGGCCCGGCTGCCCGGCTGGTCGGTGCTGGTCGCGATGGGCCGGCTGCACTCGATCCTGCAGCCCTCGACGGTCGGCAACAGCGCCTGGTGGCAGGCCCATCAGCCGCTGGTGGTCACCGAGGCCTGGCGGATGGCGGCCGCCCGGCAGTCCACGGTGGTGATGTACGCCGCGCCGGCCGGCACCATCGGCCGTCAGCCGCGCGAGGACCTGCTGCGCACCGCCCTGGACCGGGCCTCCGCCCGCGGCCTGGTGGTCGCCGCGACCCTGCCGCTGGCCGGCACCTGAGCCCAACCGAACAGCGCCGACCGGCGGCAGCCGAGCCCTCCCCGGACGGCGCAACCGAGAGCACAGCAGGGGCCGCGCGCCGACCGGCGCGCGGCCCCTGGCGGGCGCCCGAGTACCCACGGCGACCCGCATCCCCATTGCCGTTCGCTCGTTGGGCCCTACGTGTACAACTACGACGTCACCTCAGCCTTCCGCCAGACCACCACCACCCGGGGGATCCCGGCGATGAGGCCGTCGTACGACGGGGAGCATCCGAGCGTCCCCACCCCGATCTACGACGAGCTCTACTCCGAGTACCGGCGGCTCTTCCGGGCGCTGCCCGGTGACCGGTCCGGCGAGGAGGACCTGCGGTTCACCGGCTTCGCGGTCCGCGAGCGACCGTACGGCGGCGTGCTGGACGACTACCGCGGGCAGCGCAGCGCCGGTCAGCACAGCATCAGCCAGCACGGCACCAGTCAGCCCGCCGTCAGTCAGCACGGCGCCAGCCAGCACGGCGGCGAGCAGTACGGCACCGGGCTCCCGCAGCACCAGTCGTTCCCCACCTACGTGGGCCAGCTGCCCGGGGTGCCGCAGTTCGTCCCGGCCCAGCAGCAGTCCCCGCAGCAGCTCCAGCCGGCAGCCCAACACCAGTCGGCCCACCAGCAGCAGGCCGCCGCCGCGCTGCAGCACGCCGCGCAGCACCAGCAGGCCGCTGCCGCCCAGCAGCAGCTCCAGCAGTCGGGCGGCGGCCAGGGCTGGGTGGCGACCGGCTACCTCGCCCCGGTCACCGTCCCGGCCCCGGCCGCCCCGGGCCGCCACCGGGGGAACCTGCTCTCGCTGCCCCCCGGCCGCGGCTGACCCCCCGACGGTCGGCCGTTACTTGCGCTTGCGCTTCTCGCGCACCCGGACCGAGATCGAGATCGGGGTCCCGACGAAGCCGAACTCCTCGCGCAGCCGGCGCTCGACGAAGCGCCGGTAGCCCGCCTCCAGGAAGCCGGAGGCGAAGAGCACGAAGCGCGGCGGCTTGGTGCCGGCCTGGGTGCCGAAGAGGATGCGCGGCTGCTTGCCACCGCGGATCGGGTGCGGGTGGGCCGCGACCAGCTCGCCCAGGAAGGCGTTCAGCTTGGCGGTCGAGATCCGGGTCTCCCAGCCGGCCAGCGCGGTCTCGATCGCCGGCACCAGCTTCTCCATGTGCCGGCCGGTCAGCGCCGAGACGTTGACCCGGGGCGCCCACTGCACCTGGACGAGATCCTGCTCGATCTCGCGCTCCAGGTAGTAGCGGCGCTCCTCGTCCATCTGGTCCCACTTGTTGTACGCGACGACGACCGCGCGCCCGGCCTCGACGGCCATCGAGATGATCCGGGTGTCCTGCTCGGCGAGCGGCTCGCTGGAGTCGATCAGGATGACCGCGACCTCGGCCTTGTCCAGCGCGGCGGAGGTGCGCAGCGAGGCGTAGAAGTCGGCACCGGAGGTCAGGTGGACCCGGCGGCGGATACCGGCGGTGTCGATGAACTTCCAGGTCTTGCCGCCCAGTTCGATCAGCTCGTCGACCGGGTCGCGGGTAGTGCCGGCCAGCTCGTTGACGACCACCCGCTCCTCGCCGGCCACCTTGTTGAGCAGGCTGGACTTGCCGACGTTGGGACGGCCGATCAGCGCCACCCGGCGCGGACCGCCCACCGCCATGCCGAAGGTCTGCGGCGGCGCCTCGGGCAGCGCGGCCATCACGGCGTCCAGCAGGTCGCCGGAGCCGCGGCCGTGCAGCGCGGAGACGGGGTAGGGCTCACCCAGGCCGAGCGACCAGAGGTAGGCGGCCTCCGCCTCGGTGGACGGGCCGTCGACCTTGTTGGCGCAGAGCACGGTCGGCTTGCCGGCCCGGCGGATCAGCTTGATCAGGGCCTCGTCGGTGTCGGTGGCGCCGACCGTGGCGTCCACCACGAAGAGCACCGCGTCGGCGGTCTCGATGCCGAGTTCGGCCTGCGCGGCGACCATCGCGTCGATGCCGAGGACGTCGATCTCCCAGCCGCCGGTGTCGACCACCTTGAAGCGGCGGCCGTTCCAGGTCGCCTCGTAGCTCACCCGGTCACGGGTCACGCCGGGCTTGTCCTCGACGACCGCCTCGCGGCGGCCGATGATCCGGTTGACCAGGGTCGACTTGCCGACATTGGGGCGGCCGACGACGGCCAGCACGGGCAGCGGGATGTGGCCGCCGTTCTCGAGGTCGAGGTCCTCGCCCTCGAAGCCCTCCTCCGCGGCCAGCTCCATGAACTCCGCGTACTCGGAGTCGTCCAGCTCGCCGTGGGTGGCGAGGTGCTCGTTGCTCATATTCGTCTGTTCCGTTTCCCGGCCCGCCCCGCTGTACGGGACCGGCCGTGCGTACCTGCCCGGGCGCGAACGCCCGGGCAGCGCGAAAAAAATTCTTAGGCGGCGGTCAGGTGACCGGCCCGCTGCTCCACCAACTCGGCGATGGTGTCGATGACCTGATCGAGCGTCAGGTCACTGGTGTCGACCAGCACGGCGTCCGCGGCCTGGCTCAGCGGCGCGGTCGCCCGGGACGAGTCGGCGGCGTCGCGCCGTCCCAGGTCGGCGGCCATCGCGGTGATGGTCGCCTCGTCCACGCCCTTGGCGCGCAGCTCGGCCGCCCGGCGCTCGGCCCGGGCCGCCTCTGAGGCGGTGAGGAAGATCTTCGCCGTGGCGTCCGGGAAGACCACGGTCCCCATGTCGCGGCCCTCGGCGACGATCCCGCGCGGTGCCGGCTCGGCGCAGCCGCGCTGCAGCTCCACCAGCCGGGACCGGACCGCCGGGACCGCAGCCACCGCACTGACCTTGGCGGTCACCTCGGGGCCGCGGATCGGCCCGGAGACGTCCACCCCGTCGACCGTGATGGTCGGGCCGTCGGCGTCGGTACCGGAGACGATCACCGGCTTGCTGCAGGCGATGGCGACCGCCTCGGCGTCGTCCACGTCGATCTCGTTGGCCAGCATCCACCAGGTCATCGCCCGGTACATGGCGCCGGTGTCCAGGAAGCTCAGCCCGAGCCGGGCGGCCACCGCACGGGAGACGGTCGACTTGCCGGAGCCGGAGGGTCCGTCGATGGCGACGACGACCGGGGCATGCGCTCGGTCGGCAGTGTCCACGGGGGAACCTCTCTTCTTGACGCCCGGGGGAGATACACCAAGGTTAGACGACCGGCGACCCCGCACCGCCCGCTCGATTCCGCCCGCCCGATTCGCCTGCCCGGTTCCGCCCGCCCGATTCGGTCGCCCGCTGCGGTCGCTCAGTCCCGGACGTCCCAGCCGCGCTCGTGCAGGCTGGTCGTCAGCTGGTGAACCGCGCTCGGGGTGACCGAGAGCTGGACCAGGCCGACCTGGCGGCCGGCCGAGTGGTCGATCGCCACGTCCTCCACGTTGACCCCGGCGCGGGCGACCTCGCGGAACAGGCGGCCGAGTTCGCCGGGCTGGTCGCCGATCGCCACCACCACGGTCTCGTACCGGGTGGGGGGCGCGCCGTGCTTGCCGGGGATCCGGGCCTGGCCCAGGTTGCCGCGGCGCATCACGGCCTCGATGCCCTCGCTGCCCGCCTGGCGGGCCGCCGCGTCGCCGGTCTCCAGCGCGCGCAGCGCGGTCACCGTGCTCGTCAGGTCGCCGGCCAGCTCCTCCAGGATGTCGGCCACCACGCCGGCGTTGGCGGCCAGGATGTCCAGCCACATCCGCGGGTCCGAGGCGGCGATCCGGGTCACGTCGCGCACGCCCTGGCCGGCGAGGCGCACCGCCGTGTCGTCGGCGTGCTCCAGTCGGGCCGCGGCCAGTGAGGAGAGCAGCTGGGGGGCGTGCGAGACCAGCGCGACCGCGCGGTCGTGCGCGGCGGCGTCCATCACCACGGGCATCGCGCCGCAGAGCGCGACCAGCTCCAGTGCCGCGTTGAGCGTCTCGGTGTCGGTGTCGGAGGTGGGGGTGAGCACCCAGGGCCGGCCCTCGAAGAGGTCGGCGCGGGCGGCCAGCGGTCCGGACTGCTCGCGGCCCGCCATCGGGTGGCCGCCGATGTAGTGCGCGGTGTCCAGGCCGAGCGCGGTCACCTCGGCGCGCGGGCCGGACTTCACGCTGGCCACGTCGGTGTAGCAGCGGGCCAGGCCACGCCGCTGACAGTCCGCCAGCACCTTGCCGACCAGTGCGGGCGGGACCGCGACCACCGCCAGGTCGACCGGGCCGGGCGGCTCCTCGGTGCTGCCGGCGCCCAGCGAGGCGGCGGTGCGGGCGGCGTCCGGGTCGGCGTCCTCCAGATAGACCGTGATCCCCCGGGCGGACAGCGCGAGCGCGGCGGAGGTGCCGATCAGACCGGTGCCGACGACGGCGACAGTGCGCATGGCGGGGTGCTCTCCTGGGGGGTGGGACACGGTGTCTGGGCCCATCCTCCCGTACCCGCCGCGGCCCCGCTCCCTCGCCCCCGCCAACCCCGGGTCCGCGACAGCTGTCACCCCCACCAGGCAGACTGGGCCCCGCGAAGCGCGCAGCTCGACGCACGAGAGACGCACGAGAGGGGCACATCTCCTGTGACACTCCAGCCCGCAGACAGCCCGTCACCACCGGACTGGCCCACCACCCTGGACTCCGTGGTGGTGTACGCCGCCGGCGCGCTCTGCCACCGCCTCGCCACCGGCCGGCTGCCCGCGAGCACCACGGACGGCACGGACGGCACGGACGGCACGGACGGCACGGACGGCACGGACGGCACGGACGGCACGGACGGCACGGATGGCACGAACACCGCGAGTGAAACCGCGAGCACCGCTGTCCCCGTCCAGCTGCGGCTGACCGGCCTGCCCCGTGCTCTTGACGCGGCGAGCCTGCGCGCCACCCTGCCGGCCGGCCCGCCCGGCTGGCGGATCACCGAGGTCCGGCCGGCCCCCGAGGCCGAGGTCCGCAGCCCGGACGAGCTGCCCGAGCTGCGCCGCCTGCTCACCGAGGCCCAGCAGAAGACCGCCGCGCTGCGCCTGTGGGGGGACGTGCTGGCGGCCCGCGTCGAGCAGACCGCCGCACTGCGCGCCGTCCCGCCGAAGGCGTCCCGCGAGACGCCGCACCGCCGCGCGCCCGCCGACGCGCTGCTCGCGCTCGCCGAGTTCGTTGCTGCCCGGCTGACCGCGCTGCACGCCGAGGCCGAGGAGCTGCGCGAGCGCCTGCAACTGGCCGAGCACGAGGAGGAGCTGCTGATCGACCAGCTGGAGCGGGCGTCCACGGCGCAGGCGGCGGCGCCGGTCGAGACCGCCTTCGTCGCCCTGGTCACCCTCACCCCGGACGATCCCGGGCAGGCCCGCCCCAGCGCCCCGGTCACCGTCGAGCTGGAGTACCGCGTCCCGGGCGCCCGCTGGGTGCCCAGCTACCGGCTGGACCACCGCCCGGGCGCCGGCACGGGCACCCTGACGCTGCGCGCGGCCGTGGCCCAGCGCACCGGCGAGGACTGGACCGACGTCCGGCTCACGCTCTCCACGGCCGATCTGCACCGCCCGGCCGAGGTTCCCCGGCTGCGCTCGCTGCGGATCGGCCGCCGGCAGCCGGCGCCGGCTCCGTCGGGCTGGCGCGAGCCGCCGAGCGGCCTGGGCGAGCTCTTCGCGGACTACGACCGGGTGACCCCGCCGCTCCGCGCGATGGGTCCGCTGGTGGTGGCGGCCGCCGGACCGGCGCCGCAGGTCGCGATGAGCCGGCGGATGGCCTACGGAGCCGCGCCCGCCGTCGGCGGCGCCCCTCCCGCGCCCGCCGGCCCAGGGGCCCCCGTGGCCCCTGGCGCCCCCGGTTCTTTCGGTTCCGCCGACGACGGAGGTCGCCAGCCGATGCGCGCCATGGCCGCCCCCGCACCCGCCGGTGCCTTCGCCAGCGCCCCGCCGCCACCCCCGCCCCCGCCCGCTCCCCCGGCCCCCGCCGCCGACCTGCTCGACTACGCCGGCCTCACCCTCGCCGGCCCGACCGCCCCAGCGGCGCAGCGCGGCCGACTGCACCCGACCCCGGCCCGCCACCGCGCGCTGGGCACCCCGGACACCGCGCCGCTGCCCCCGCACGCCGTGCTCCCCCGCCACTCGGCCGGCTCCTTCGACCAGCGCTACGACGCCGCCGCCCGGGTCGACCTGCCCTCCGACGGCGCCTGGCACACCGTCAGCCTGACCGAGCTGCCGGTCGGCCTCACCCCCGAGTACGTCTGCGTGCCCGCCGTCGACCCGGCCGTCTACGCGACCCTGCTGCTGGCCAACGACTCCGCGCACGCGCTGCTGGCCGGCCCGCTGGAGGTCACGGCCGACGGCACCTTCCTGCTCAGCACCGCGCTGCCGACACTGGCCCCGGGCGCCACCCGCCGGATCGGCCTGGGCGTCGCGGAGAGCGTGCGCGCCACCCGGCGGACCGAGACCCAGGAGTCCACCGCCGGGCTGCGCGGCTCCACCACCGTGGTCACCGAGCGGATCCACGTCGAGCTGGCCAACCGCCTGCCGCACCCGGTCACGGTCGAGGTCCGCGAGCGGATCCCGGTCACCGGCGAGCGGGACATCCGGGTCGAGGACCAGCCCGGCACGCCCGCCTGGTCGGCCCCCGCCGCCCCGTCGCTCCAGCACCCGCGCGGCACCCGCTGCTGGCGCGTCGACCTGGCACCCGGCGGCACGGCCGTGCTGAGCGGCGGCTACGAGATCCGGTTCCCGGCCGGCCAGGCCCTGACCGGCGGCAACCGAAGGAGCTGAGCCATGACGTCCACGCCCATGCCCACGTCCGCAGCCACGTCCGCAGCCGCACCGGTGCCCGAGCCGATCCCGCTGCCCGTCACCGCCGCCACCTGCCTGGAGGACCGCGCCCACCTGGAGCGCACCGCCACCCTGACCCTCGCCCCGGGCACCCAGCGGCTGCGGCTGGGCCCGGTCACCCCGCTCGCGGTCGACCACACCGTGCGCGCCGAGCTGGCCGACCCGGCCGCCCGGGTGCTGGACGCCCGGCTGAGCCGCAGCTGGACCCCACCCGCGCCGGGCCCGCCCACCGCCGAGGACTCCGCGCTGCGGCACCGCCTGCACGAGCTGCGAGCCGCCCTGCGCACCGGCGCCGCCGAGCAGCAGCGCCTCACCGCCCGGCTCGCCCTGCTGGAGCAGCTCGCCGCCGAGCTGCTGCGCGAGATCGCCGAGGGCACCGGCCACGACGAGGCCGAGCCGGTCCGCTGGTCGCGCGAGCTGGAGCGGGTGGAGGCGGAGCAGGACACCCACGGCGAGCGGCTGCGCGCCCTGCGCGCCGAACTGGCCGAGCTGACCGCCCAGGAGCGCCAGGCCACGGCCGCACTGGACGAGTCCGAGGCCGCCGAGCCCGCGCTGCTCGCCTACCTCGACCTCACCGTCCACGCCGAGCAGGCTGCGAGCACCCGGCTGACGGTGCGCCATCTGACGCCCTGTGCGCTCTGGCGCCCCGCCTACCGCGCTCGTTACGGCGCCGGCGAGCTGCGCCTGGAGTCGGACGCCGTGGTCTGGCAGGCCACCGGCGAGGACTGGTCCGGGGTCCGGCTCACCCTCTCCACCGCCCGCTCCGCACTGGCCACCGAGCCGCCGCTGCTGCACGAGGACCGCCTGACGCTGCGTGAGCTCTCCGCCGAGGAGCGGCGCACGGTGGAGGTCGAGCTGCGCGAGGAGGAGATCAGCACCCTCGGTCCGGACAGCCCGACGCCCTGGTCGACCGAGCTGCCCGGGGTGGACGACGGGGGCGAGGTGCGGGTGCTGACCGCCACCGCCCCGGCCACCGTGCCCGGGGACGGGCGGGCGCACCGGGTCCCGCTCGGCGCCTTCGCGGTGCCCGCCACTGCCGAGCGGACGGCTGCGCCGGAGCTGTCCCCGCTGGTCAGCGAGGTGGTGACGTTCCGGAATGCGGCCGCCCATCCGCTGCTGGCCGGGCCGGTGGAGCTGGTCCGGGGCAGCGGCTTCGTCGGCCGGGGCGAGCTGCGGTTCACCGCGGCCGGGGCGGTGGCCGAGCTGGCCTTCGCCGGCGCCGACGACTACCGCCTGGTCCGCGAGGTCGAGGAGTCCCGGGGCAGCACCGGCCTGCCGGGGCTCGGCCAGCGCAGCGTGCTGACCACGACGGTGCGGGTGCACGTCTCGCGGCTCTCCCCGCCGGGCGAGACCGGGGAGCAGCTGGTCACCCTGCGGGAGCGGATCCCGGTCTCCGAGGTCTCCGCCGTCGAGGTCCGGCTGCGCGAGGAGGCCTGCGACCCGCGCCCGCAGTCGGTGGACGCCGAAGGGGTGGTCCGGTGGGAGCTTCCGCTCGCCCCGAGCGCCCGGCGGACCGTCACCCTGGTCTACGAGGTCGCCGCCTCCACCAAAGTCGCGGGGCTGTAGGGGTACAACAGACCTATGATCCTGCATCTCGCGCCCCTGGACGACTGGCTCCGCGATCCCGGCCGGCCGTACAGCGCCACCTCGCTGCTGACGGACGGCTTCATCCACTGCTCCCCGGACGAGCCCACCGCGTTGGCTGTCGCGAACCTGTTCTTCCCCAAGACGCCGGATCCGCTGATGGCCCTGCTGATCGAGGAGGACTTGGTGGATCCGATGGTCCGTTGGGAGGCCCCGACCGGGGACCGCCCGCCCGGTACCGCCCCTGACGTGCTCTTCCCGCACATCTACGGCCGGCTCAACCGCAACGCGGTGGTCGGCCTGGAGAAGCTGGAGCGCGGCTCGAGCGGGCGCTGGTCCAGGTTCACCCCCTGGAGCTGACGGCGCTGAGGCCGCCGCCGGCGGGCGCTACAGCCAGCCGCGCTCGCGGGCGGCCATGCCCGCCTGGAAGCGGGTGGTGGCACCCAGCTCGCGCATCAGCGCCTGCAGCCGCCGCTGGGTGGTGCGGGCGCTCCAGCCGAGCGAGCGGGCGATCGACTCGTCGGTGAGGCCGGCCGCGAGCAGGCCGAGCAGCTTGCGCTGGTCGGCCTCCGGCTCGCGCAGGCCCGGCTCGGTGCCGAGTGCGGCCTGCAGCGGCACGGCCCGGTCCCACTCGGCCTCGAAGAGCCCGTCCAGTGCCTGCAGCAGCGCGGACGGGTGGATCACGTAGGCGGCGTCCAGCACGCTGTCGCCGGCGCTGATCGGGATCACCGCCATCCGGTCGTCCGACATGATCATCTTCATCGGGAGGGTGGTCCGCACCCGGGCCTCCTCGCCGTCCGCCGCGCCGACCAGGATCTCGTTCTCCAGCCGGCCCGGCCAGGCCACCGCCTCGCGGTCGTAGACGGTGCGGAACCGCACCCCCTCCTTGAGCTTGCGGCGCAGCCTGGTCAGGTAGGAGGCGGCGTCCTGCACGTCCTGCACGTAGGGCGGGCAGTCGAAGCCGCGGACCTGCTGCACGCTGGTGTCCTGCAGGTACTCGATCCGCTGCGAGATCGCCTCGCCCCCGGTCAGCACCTCCACCGAGCGGGCCGGGTCGGTGAACCGGGAGGCCTCGCGGAAGGCGTCCATCAGCCGGTGCATCTCGGCCCTGGCGCTGCGCAGTTCGGCCTCGCGGTGGCCGATCAGGGTGCCGATCGCGACATCGGGGGCCACCGCCAGGTACCGGTCGCGCTCCACCGGAGCCCGGGTCGCCATGCCCTGCTGGGCCAGCCGGTGCAGTGCCTTGTCGCCCTGCGACACGCTGAGGCCGCACCGCTCGGCCAGCTCCGCCGCGGTGGACTGCGGGGCGGCCACCAGCGCGGCATAGACCTGGCCGTCGGGCTCGGAGAGCCCGAGCGCGCTGAAAGCGTCGAGCATGACGCCCCCTCCCCCGGGTGGCGGTTTCACGCCAAATGGAAAGTGATGTTTTCGTGGCCATCTTCTGCCACGAGCGAGCCCGTTGACAAGCCTGTCCAGGTCAACGGCGACCGGAGCGTTGTACAGACAGCTCTCCGGACAGCGCCGAGGGCCGCGCACTTCACGTGCACGGCCCTCGGCTGGGCGGTCCCTACTGCGGCGGGACCTCTGCGGGACTGGTGGGACGGGCGGGCCTTACAGGCCGACCTCACGCATCAGCTGACCGACCTCGGGGTTGGTCAGGCGGCGCAGCCAGCCCGACTTCTGGTCGCCGAGCGCGATCGGGCCGAAGTGGGTGCGGACCAGCTTCTCCACCGGGAAGCCCGCCTCGGCGAGCATCCGGCGCACGATGTGCTTGCGGCCCTCGTGCAGGGTGACCTCGACCAGGTAGTTCTTGCCGACGTTGGAGACCACCTTGAAGCTGTCGGCGCGGGCGAAGCCGTCCTCCAGCTCGATGCCCTGGGCCAGCTGCTTGCCCAGGTCACGCGGGATCGGGCCCTGGATCGCGGCCAGGTAGGTCTTGGTCACGCCGTACCGCGGGTGGGTCAGCCGGTGGGCCAGCTCGCCGTGGTTGGTGAGCAGGATGATGCCCTCGGTCTCGGTGTCGAGGCGGCCCACGTGGAACAGCCGGGTCTCCCGGTTGGTCACGTAGTCGCCCAGGCACTGGCGGCCGTCCGGGTCCTCCATGGTGGAGACCACGCCGGCCGGCTTGTTGAGCGCGAAGAACAGGTAGGACTGGGTGGCCACGGTGAGGCCGTCCACCTTGATCTCGTCGCTCTCGGGGTCGACCCGCTTGCCCTGCTCGGTCACCCGGACGCCGTTGACCTCGACCCGACCCTGCTCGATCAGCTCCTCGCAGGCCCGCCGGCTGCCCATGCCGGCCCGGGCCAGCACCTTCTGCAGGCGCTCGCCCTCGGGCTCGCCGAAGGTCTTGGGCAGCTTCACGGCCGGCTTGTCGTGCCGGGCCAGCACCGCGTCCTCGATCTTGGCCTGCAGCTCGCGCGAACGCTGCGGCTGGCGGCGCGGGTCGCCCGGGGCACCCTGGCCCTCACGGCGCGGGCGCGGAGCCGGGCCGGGGCGGCGGGCGGTGTAGCTGTTGCGGCTGGGCGTGGCGTTGGGGCCGCCGCCGAACTCGGGACGGTCGTAGCGACGCTCCTCCGGGCGCAGCGGACGGTCGGGGTACTGACGACGGTCGTCACGGCGGTCGTCACGGCGGTCGTCCCGACGGCTGTCGCGACGGTCGTCACGGCCGCCGCTGTAGGAGCCGCCGCTACCACCGGTGCTGCGGCCACCGCCGTAGGACCCGCCACCGCTGCGGCCACCACCACCGCCGCCGTAGGAGCCGCTGCCACCGCTGCTGCGGCCGCCGCTGCCACCGCCGTAGGAGCCGCCACCACCACCGCTGCGGCCGCCGCCACCGCCTCCGTACGAGCCGCCACCACCGGTGCTGCGGCCACCGCCGCCACCGCCGTAGGACCCGCCGCCGCTGCGGCCGCCGCCACCGCCGCCTCCGTACGAGCCGCCGCCGCTGCCACCACGCTGCCCACCGCGGCTGCCACCGCCACCGCCGCCGCTGTTCCTGCCGTTACCGCTACCGCTGCTACGCATCAAATGTCCGTACGTCGTCGTTGTTCGTGGGAAGTGCGGGTGTCGTGCCGGCCGACCTCACTGCACTTCCCGTGCGCTCGCGGCGGCCACCGCGTCCGCGACAGCGCTGCCTTCGAGGGACTCCGCTTCCACGTCGTCGACCTCGGGCAGGAAGGGCGCCAGCTCCGGCAGCTCGTCCAAGCCGCGAAGCCCCATCCGTTCCAGGAAGTAGTTCGTCGTCCGATACAGGATCGCACCTGTTTCGGGCTCGGACCCGGTCTCTTCCACCAGTCCTCGCTGTACCAGGGTACGCATCACGCCGTCACAGTTCACACCGCGTACCGCCGAGACCCGGGATCTGGACACCGGTTGCCGGTAGGCGACCACCGCAAGGGTCTCCAACGCGGCCTGGGTGAGCCGGGCCTGCTGGCCGTCCAGCACGAACCGGTCGACGGCGGGGGCGCAGGCGGCGCGGCTGTAGTACCGCCAGCCGCCGGCCACCAGGCGCAGCTCGAAGCCGCGGCCCTGGGCGGTGTACTCGGCGGCCAACTCCCGCAGCGCGTCGGCCACCTCGGCCCGCGGGTGCCCGAGCACGTCGGCGAGCCGGGCCTCGGCGATCGGCTCGTCGGCGACCATCAGCACCGCCTCCAGCCCGGGCCTGAGCGCCACCTCGGGCTCGGCGGGCGCCTCGGCCGCCGGCCCGCTCCCGCTCTGCTCCGCGATCCCCGGGGCCTGCGCTCCCGCGGCCCCGGCACCGGCCCCCAGGCCGCTCTCGCCGCCCTGGCCGGGGACCAGGCCGCCGCGGTCGCGCTCCACCGGCTGCGGTGCCTTCCTGGCCCGCGGAGGGCGGGTGGGGGCAGCAGCAGCGGCAGGCGCGGGTACGGCAGCGGGAGCGGCCTCCTCGAGCCCCTCGGGCTCCACCCACTCGTCCGCGCCCGCCACCGCCTCCTCGTCCGGGTAGGCGGGTTCCAGCCACTCCTCGGCGCGCGGCTGTCCGGGCAGGCCCAGGGTGCGCCGGCGAGGGGTGTTCGATGAATCCGCGCTCACTGCTGTTCCTCCTCGCCCTGTGACTCGCCCTGTGACGCGCCGCGCAGCTCGCTGTGCGACTCGCTCTGCGCCTCACTCGCCGACTCGCCCGGTGGTCGGTCGAACTCGTCGGTCACCTCGATCACCGTCCGGTCGGCCTCCGCCACCCAGCGGACCGTCAGCTCGCCGAGCGCCTCCGGCTGCTCGAAGGCGAGCGCCCGTTCCCGGTAGAGCTCCAGCAGCGCCAGGAAGCGGGCGACCACCACCAGGGTGTCCCCGGCGTCGGCGACCAGGGCGGCGAACCGCGCCTCCCCGTGCTCCGCCAGGTACGCCGCCACCAGCGCGGCCTGCTCCCGCACGCTCACCGGTGGGGTGTGGATGTGGTCCACGTACACCACCGGCTTCGGCTTGGGCGTCATCGCCTTCGCCGCCAGCTGCGCGAACCGCTCCGGTCCGACGTGGATGACCACCTCGGGCAGCAGCTCGGCGTGCTGCGGCTCCAGGCCCACGGTGCGCGGCCGGCGCAGCGCCTCGCTCGCCCAGCGCTGCTCGAAGACGGCGGCCACCCGCTTGTACGCCCGGTACTGCAGCAGCCGGGCGAAGAGCAGGTCACGGGCCTCCAGCAGGGCGAGGTCCTCCTCGTCCTCCACCTCGGCGGCGGGCAGCAGCCGGGCGGCCTTGAGGTCCAGCAGGGTGGCCGCGACCACCAGGAACTCGGTGGCCTGGTCGAGGTCCCAGTCCGGGCCCATCGCCCGGATGTACGCCATGAACTCGTCGGTGACCTGGGACAGCGCCACCTCGGTGACGTCCAGCTTGTGCTTGGCGATCAGCCCGAGCAGCAGGTCGAAGGGACCCTCGAAGTTGGCCAGCCGCAGCTGGAAGGTGCTGCGCGGCGGGCTGGCGGCGGGCTGGGAGGTACTGGACATCGCAGTCCATCTTCACACGCACCGGCTCCGGGCCGGCCGCGCACGCGCTCAGTGACCGCACATGCGCTCAGCGGTTGCGCAACCGCCGGACCAGGATGCTGGCCTCGCCGCGCTGCTCCAGGTCGGCCAGCACCACCGCGATCGCCTCCCGGACCACCCGGCCGCGGTCCACCGCGAGGCCGTGCTCGCCGCGCAGCACCAGCCGCGCGTGCTCCAGGTCCATCAGCTCCTCGGCGGAGACGTACACGGTGATCTTCTCGTCGTGCCGCTCGCGCCCGCTGGGCCGGCGCGGCGCCCGGCCGCGGGGCCGCCGTCGGACGGTGCCGTCCGCGCCCGGCTGCTGGTCCTCCGGGCCGCCCGGAGCGGGCACTGCGGGCCGGGGCGCGGTGGCCCCGCCGTCCGCCGGGCGGCCACCGGGCACCCGGGGTGCCCGCTGTCCGGGCGCGCCGGCCGCCGCAGCGGTGCCGGGAGCGCCGTTCGCACCCGAGGGAGCGTCAGCCGAGGGAGCGTCAGGCTGCTGCGCACCGCCGTCCGCCGGCTCGGCGGTGGAGCGGCTGGCCAGGGAGGGCGAGAGCGCCATCCCCCCGGTGGTGCGGAACAGTTCGTCGGCGCCCGGGAGGCTCACTCGACGGGGCGGCACCGGTCGAGCACCTCCCTGGCGAGCTGGCGGTAGGCGGCGGCGCCGACCGAGTTGGTCGCGTACGTGGTGATCGGCTCACCGGCCACGGTGGTCTCCGGGAACCTGACGGTCCGTCCGATGACGGTGTGGAAGACGTGGTCGCCGAAGGCCTCGACCACCCGGGCCAGCACCTCGCGGCTGTGCACGGTGCGCGAGTCGTACATGGTGGCCAGGATGCCGTCGAGGCGCAGGTCGGGGTTGAGCCGCTCGCAGACCTTCTCGATCGTCTCGGTGAGCAGCGCGACTCCGCGCAGCGCGAAGAACTCGCACTCCAGCGGCACGATCACGCTGTGAGCGGCCGTCAGGGCACTGACCGTCAGCAGGCCCAGCGAGGGCTGGCAGTCGATGATGACGAAGTCGTAGTCCGGCAGCAGCGGCTTGAGCGCGCGGGCCAGCGCCGACTCCCGGGCCACCTCGCTGACCAGCTGCACCTCGGCGGCCGACAGGTCGATGTTGGAGGGCAGCAGGTCCATGCCGGGCACGGCGGTCTTGAGCAGCACCTCATCGGCCGTCAGGCCCCGCTCCATGAGCAGGTTGTAGACCGTGACGTCCAGCTCCATCGGGTTGACCCCGAGGCCGACCGAGAGGGCGCCCTGCGGGTCGAAGTCGACCAGCAGCACCCGGCGGCCGTACTCGGCCAGCGCGGCGCCCAGGTTGATGGTGGAGGTGGTCTTGCCCACCCCGCCCTTCTGGTTGCACATCGCGATGATCTGCGCGGGGCCGTGCTCGGCCAGCGGCGCGGGGATCGGGAAGTACGGCAGCGGGCGGCCCGTGGGGCCGATCCGCTCACGTCGCTGACGTGCTGCATCGGGGGCCAAGGTGGCGGCGTACTCCGGATCGGGTTCGTACTCGGCGTCCGGGTCGTCGTAGGAGCCGTACGGGAACTCGGCGTAGCCGAGGCCCTGTGCGGACAGGTCCGCGTCGTAAATGGCGTGACCGGCGGTCGCGGCGGCGGCCTGGCGGGCCTCGAAGGTCCGGACGGCTACCGTGCCGATCTCGCTCGCACCGACGGTGGAATGTGCGGCCCCGGTGTCGTCGGTCGGCTGTCCGGAGACGCGCTCCGCCAGTCCTGGCTGACCACCCCCGGGAGCAAATGTCGACTCATTCACAAGTCGTCTTACCTCCTTGGGCATCCAGGGCATTATGTCGATTCGTCAGCCTGACACCATGCCGACGGTTTGCGACTCTAGGCCGTTCCGGGCGTTCGCAGCAACACAATCCACGGTAGTGGGCCCGATGTGTCGGCTGTCCGACCGGGTTCTGTCAAGGGGTGGCGAGGGGGCGGGTGACTCGACCGGCACGGTATTGACGCACGCCGAGGCCCCCGGCCGGCGTGAGCCGACCAGGGGCCTCGGGCAGTGCTTCCGACTGCCTGGCGGAGCGTCAGGCGAGCACGCTCTCCAGCGAGATGGCGGGCAGGCCGAAGGCCTCGGCGACCGCACCGTAGGTGATCTGGCCCTCGTGCACGTTCAGGCCCTTGGCCAGCGCGGCGTCGCGGCGCAGCGCCTCCTTCCACCCGCGGTTCGCCAGTTCGACGACGTACGGCAGGGTGGCGTTGGTCAGCGCGTAGGTGGAGGTGTTCGGGACGGCGCCCGGCATGTTGGCCACGCAGTAGAAGACCGAGTTGTGGACCTGGAAGGTCGGCTCGGCGTGCGTGGTCGGACGGGAGTCCTCGAAGCAGCCGCCCTGGTCGATCGCGATGTCGACGAGCACGGAGCCCGGCTTCATCCGGGAGACCAGCTCGTTGGTGACGAGCTTGGGGGCCTTGGCGCCCGGGATCAGCACGGCGCCGATCACCAGGTCGGCGTCCAGCACGGCCTTCTCCAGCTCGAAGCTGTTGGACATGATGGCCTTGATCTTCGTGCCGAAGATCTTGTCGGCCTCGCGCAGCTTGTTGATGTCGCGGTCCAGCAGGGTGACCTCGTAGCCCATGCCGATCGCGATGGTGGCCGCGTGCCAGCCGGAGACGCCACCGCCGATGACGACGGCCTTGGCCGGGTGGGTGCCGGGCACGCCGCCGGGCAGCACGCCACGGCCGCCGGCCGGGCGCATCAGGTGGTACGAGCCGACCTGCGGGGCCAGCCGGCCCGCGACCTCGGACATCGGGGCGAGCAGCGGCAGCGCGCCGTTGGCGGTCTGCACGGTCTCGTAGGCGATCGCGGTGGTGCCGGAGGCGACCAGCGCGTCGGTGCCGGCCCGGTCGGCCGCCAGGTGCAGGTAGGTGAAGAGGGTCTGGCCCTTGCGCAGGCGGTGGTACTCCTGCGCGATCGGCTCCTTGACCTTCAGCAGCAGGTCGGCGGTGGCCCACACCTCGTCGGCGGTGGGGAGGATGGTGGCACCGGCGGCCACGTACTCCTCGTTCGGGATGGAGGAGCCGATGCCGGCGCCGTCCTCGATGTAGACCTCGTGGCCGTTGCGGACCAGCTCATGCACGCCGGCCGGCGTGATGGCCACGCGGTACTCGTGGTTCTTGACCTCGCGGGGGATGCCGACCTTGGTCACGGTTAAACACGTCCCTCTTGCCATGGGAGTCCCAACCGGGGGAAGACCGGCGGGTGCCTTGCGCGGGCATGCCTCCGGCCTGGACACGGCCTTGCCGGGGCGCGCTGCACTGCGCGACTAAGTCGAGTGTAATGAAGCCCAGCACATCCGTCAGCCTTCCAAAGTGACTAAATCTGCTGGACTCATTGGCAGATTCGTAGGCTTGCCTCGGAGCGTTCCTGGCAAAGCGGCTCAGGACGGGCAAATCTCCCATACACCCCAGGGGATACCGCAAGTACGCCTGTGGGCCACTGCGCGTTCAACTGCCCAGCCGCTCCAGGGCGGTGCCGACGGCCGCGATCCCGCGCTCGTCGCCGAGCCGGCGCAGCAGTGCCAGCGCCGTGCGGTACTCCCGTCCGGCCTCCTCGAAACGGCGCTGGGCGGCATGCGCCTCGCCGATCCGGACCAGCAGCCTGGCCTGGGCGGCGGGCTCGTCCAGGCTCCGCCGCAGGGCCAACGCCCGACCGTACGCGTCGGCAGCGCGCACCGGGTCGCCGAGCGCTCGCCGGCACTCTGCCACGCCCTCCAACGCGCGGGCCGCGGCGGGCTCGTCCAGCGGATCGCGGGTGTGCGCGAGGGCTACCCGGTAGTGCTCGGCGGCCGCCGCCCACTGGCCGGCGGCGGCCCGCAGCTCGGCCAGGTTGAGCAGCGCGGCCGCCGCGCGGCGCGGGGCGCCCTGGCGTTCGGCCAGCGCCAGCACCGCGCGGTGCAGCCGGTAGGCGTCGGCGGGCGACAGACCGTCGGCGGCGGCCAGTGGCAGGGTGCGCAGCAGGGCGCCGACCAGTCGGCCGGCCGAGCCGTCCAGGTCGCCGCCGGCGATCGCCTGCTCGGCGGCGTCCAGCAGCAGCTCGCGCTCCTCGCGCAGCCAGTGCCCGGCCTGCGCGGCGGAGCGCAGCCGCAGCGGCCCGGGCAGCGGGTCGGGGCCCGGGACGGTGCGGTCGAGCAGTGCCCGGGCCGAGTCCACCAGGCGGACCAGCCGTTCAAGGAGCCGGGCCCGGGCCAACTGCAGCTCGCCGGGACGGTCCAGCCGCTCGCGCAGTGCCGTCAGTTCGGCGGAGAACCGGCCGGGGACCCGGTAGCGCGGGGTGCCGTCGGCGGCCGGCTCCTCCTCGTCCAGCAGCTCGCACTCGGCCAGCGCGCGCAGTGCGGCGGCGGCCTCCGGCGCCGGAGCGCCGGCCAGCGCGGAGGCGGTGCGCAGGTCGAGCCGGCCGGCGGGGGCCAGGGTGAGCATCCGCAGCAGCCGGGCCTGGGCGACCGGCAGCGCGGCGTACCGCAGGCTCAGCGCGGCGGCCAGCGGCTCGCTGCCCGACCGCGCCCGGGCCGCCTCGCGCAGTGCGCCGGCGGCCTCGGGCACCGCCGCCTTGGGACGGGACCGCAGCCAGCCGGCCATCAGCCGCAGCGGCGCCGGACGCCCGGCGCAGGCCTCGGCCAACTCGGCGGCGCCCACCGGGTCGCAGCTGACCCGGGTGCCGCCGACCAGACCGGTGAGCAGCTCGACGGCGGCCGCCTCGTCCAGTCCGCGCAGGATCACCGGGTCCACCGGGAAGCGCTCGGCCAGCGCGGTCAGCGGCCCGGCGGTGACGGCCACCACCAGGCAGCGCGGTTCGGCGGGCAGCAGCGGGCGCAGGTGGTCGGCGTCGGGGACGTCGTCGAGCAGCAGCAGGGTGGCGCGGCCGGTGAGCGCGGCGCGCAGGTCGGCGCAGGCCGGATCCTCGGCCTGCGGCCCGTCCGGCGGCAGCGCGCGGGTGTCCAGGCCGAGCAGCGCGAGCAGGCGGCGGGCGACGGCGCCGGGGGCGTCGGGGGTGCCGTCGGGGCGGCCAGGTGGGTGGCGAGCACCTGGTGCTCGGCGGACAGGGTGCGGGCGAAGCAGCGGGCCAGCGCGGTCCGGCCGGAGCCCGGGCGCCCGGCCACCACCAGGACCCGGCAGGCCGGGCCGGCGGGCCGGGCCGCCTGGGCCCGCAGCGCGGCCAGCTCGGCGGTCCGCCCGGCGAACGGTTCGGGGCACGGCGGCAGCCCTGCCACCGGCCCCTCGGCAGCCGGGCGTGCGTCCATCGTCGCCGTCTTCCTCGCCACCAGCGCCACTCCCGACCAGTCGCCCACGGTCCCGTCTGCGAAGCGTAGTTCGCATTGGCGATCAGGCCGAGAGGACACCGGTATGACCAGGTGCCCAATCACTCACCCGGCGGCACTGCCTGATCTACCCGGCGGTGAAGGGGCGGGCCGGCCAGGGGGAGTCGGCGGGGCGCAGCGCGTCCGGGCCGGGGCCGGTGAGGGCGGCGTGCAGGGCCAGCGTGCCGGTGACCAGGGTGGGGTTGTGCAGCTCCCCGGCCAGCACCAGCGCGACCAGCTCGTCCAGCGGCACCCGCGCCGTCTCGATCTCCAGCTCCTCGCCACCGGCCTCGTAGCGCTCGCCCTCGGCCTCGGCCAGGTCGGTGGCGAGGAAGAGCCGCAGCGCCTCGTCGGTCCCGCCGGGCGAGGTGTAGAAGTCGACCAGCACCCGCCACTCGCCCGCCTTGCAGTGCGCCTCCTCGTAGAGCTCGCGCTGCGCGGCGTGCAGCGGGTTCTCGCCCGGCACGTCCAGCAGGCCGGCCGGCAGCTCCCACAGCCGCTGGCGCACCGGGTGCCGGTACTGGCGCACCAGCAGCACCCGCTGCTGCTGGTCCAGCGCCAGTACCGCCACCGAGCCGGGGTGGGTCTGGTAGTCCCGGCGGGCGTAGCTGCCGTCCGGCATCAGCACCTCGTCGGTGCGCACGCCGGTGACCTTGCCCTGGAACGGCTGCGAGCTGGACCGGACGGTCCACTCCTCGGCGATGTCCGTGATCATGAGACCCACTCCCCAGTCGACCTTCTCGTCAATGCGACACAATCTAACGCCGAACGGCGGCCGCCCGCGCAGTCGAGACATCGCTGCACGGGCGGCCGCCGTTCGGAGAACGACGTCCTACTGACCGTCAGTCTTGATCTTGATGGCTGCGGCCACCAGCCCGGCGAAGAGCGGGTGCGGGCGGGTCGGACGGGACTTCAGCTCCGGGTGCGCCTGGGTGGCCACCAGGTACGGGTGCACCTCGCGCGGGTACTCGACGTACTCGACGAGGTCGCCCTTGGGGGACAGACCGGAGAACTGCAGGCCGGTCTTCTCCAGGTCGGCGCGGTAGGAGTTGTTGACCTCGTAGCGGTGGCGGTGGCGTTCCTCGACGTACGGTTCGCCGCCGTAGACCTCGCGCACGATCGAGCCCTCGGCGAGCTTGGCCGGGTACAGGCCCAGGCGCATGGTGCCGCCCAGGTCGCCCTTGCCGTCCACGATCGCGAGCTGCTCGGCCATCGTGGAGATCACCGGGTGCTTGGCGGCCGGCTCGAACTCGGTGGAGTTCGCCTCCGCCAGCCCCGCCAGCGAACGCGCCGCCTCGATTACCACGCACTGCAGGCCCAGGCACAGGCCCAGCAGCGGCACCTTGTTCTCGCGGGCGTAGGTGATCGCCGCGACCTTGCCGGTCACACCGCGGTCGCCGAAACCGCCGGGGATGCAGATCGCGTCGACGTCGCCGAGCTGCTCACGCGCGCCCTCGGGGGTCTCGCAGTCGTCCGAGGTCACCCACTTGATCTCGACCCGGGCGTTGTTGGCGAAGCCGCCGGCCCGCAGCGCCTCGGTCACCGAGAGGTAGGCGTCCGGCAGGTCGATGTACTTGCCGACCAGCGCGACCTTCACGATGTGCTGGGGCTCGTGGACCCGGCGCAGCAGGTCGTCCCAGCTGGTCCAGTCCACGTCGCGGAACGGCAGGTCCAGGCGGCGCACCACGTAGGCGTCCAGGCCCTCGCCGTGCAGCACCTTGGGGATGTCGTAGATCGACTTGGCGTCGATGGCCGCGACCACGGCCTCCTCGTCCACGTCGCACATCAGCGAGATCTTGCGCTTGATCGCCTGCGGCACCTCGCGGTCGGCGCGCAGCACGATGGCGTCCGGCTGGATGCCGATGTTGCGCAGCGCGGCCACCGAGTGCTGGGTCGGCTTGGTCTTCAGCTCGCCCGAGGGGCCGATGTACGGCAGCAGCGAGACGTGCACGAAGAAGACGTTGTCCCGGCCGACCTCGTGGCGCACCTGGCGCACGGCCTCCAGGAACGGCAGCGACT
Organism: Kitasatospora azatica KCTC 9699; assembly: GCF_000744785.1. Lineage (NCBI taxonomy): Bacteria > Bacillati > Actinomycetota > Actinomycetes > Kitasatosporales > Streptomycetaceae > Kitasatospora > Kitasatospora azatica. The sequence continues at coordinate 1,998,368 of NZ_JQMO01000002.1, forward strand.
CGATGTCGCCGACGGTGCCGCCGACCTCGGTGATCACCACGTCCACGTCCTCGGTCGCCATCCGGCGGATCCGGGACTTGATCTCGTTGGTGATGTGCGGGATGACCTGGACCGTGTCGCCCAGGTACTCGCCGCGGCGCTCCTTGGCGATGACGGTCGAGTACACCTGGCCGGTGGTGACGTTGGCCGAGCCGTGCAGGTTGGTGTCCAGGAACCGCTCGTAGTGGCCGATGTCCAGGTCCGTCTCCGCGCCGTCGTCGGTGACGAACACCTCGCCGTGCTGGAACGGGTTCATGGTGCCCGGGTCCACGTTCAGGTACGGGTCGAGCTTCTGCATCGTCACCCGCAGACCACGGGCCTTCAGCAGCGCACCGAGGCTCGAGGCGGTGAGCCCCTTGCCGAGCGATGAGGCGACACCCCCGGTGACGAAGAGGTGCTTGGTCGTCACGGCGCGGCTGTTCGCCGCCTTGCCGGAATGGGGCTGTGCCAAGAGGGGGCTCCCGTGGGTCGCATGTCGAGGATGACGCTGGTGGAGTGCGGGCGCGCCGCTGGCGGAACCCTCGGAAAACCGGGGTCGTCAGTCAGCGGGTCCGGGGCGGTTGATCCCACCAGTCCACGGGGTACCAGGGTATCAGCGAGGTGGACGGCACGCGTTCGCGCGCCTCCGCACTGACCCGCCCGGGTGATCCGACCCCCGGATGGGGGGTCCGTTCGAGCGGGGGGCGATGACCCGGAATGATCACCGCCGGATCCCCCGTTCAACTGCGCCGCTCACCCAGTCGGGCTACTTTCGCCCACCGCGCCTGAGCAGACGGCGGTACCTGATCGTTTCCGGGTGCTCAGCCCAGCCCCGTCGTCGTATCCTGCACGGACGCATCGCCGACAGCAGAGCACGCCGAGGACGAGGGGTCCGGACGACACCTCTTGGTCCCCGATGCGCGACCGGACTCCCCCGCTCCACCCGTTCTCCCCCAGCGCCCGCGTGACCCCCCGGCCCGCAGTCCCCTGCTCTCGCTCAGGTCGGCGACCGCCGAGCACTACCGCGAACTGGAGATTCACGTGGCCGGCCGTATCGAGGACTACGCACTTATCGGGGACATGCAGACCGCTGCCCTGGTCAGCAGAGACGGGGCTGTGGACTGGCTCTGCCTGCCCCGATTCGACTCCCCCGCCGTCTTCGCCGGCCTGCTGGGCACCGATGAACACGGCTTCTGGCGGATCGGCCCCGCCGAGATCGCCCCGGCCGGGCCGGCCCCGACGGCCCCCGCGCCGCGTGCGCCCTTCACCGATACGGGTGATCTCAAGGTGGTGCCGAGCAGTGCCGCCGCGCCCGCCGTGCCGGCCGACCGGCGCCGTTACCGGGGCGACACGCTGATCCTGGAGCAGGAGTGGGACACCGAGCACGGCGGCCGGGTGCGGGTCACCGACTTCATGCCGCCGCGGCACCTGAGCGATCAGGCGCCGGTGCCGCAGATGATCCGGATCGTCGAGGGCCTGGCCGGCCGGGTGCGGATGCGCTCGGCGCTGCGGATGCGGTTCAGCTACGGGAAGATCGTCCCCTGGGTCCACCGGGTGGAGCAGCAGGGCGGCGGGCACCGCACGGTCGCGGTGGCCGGCCCCGACTCGGTCTGGCTGGACGGTGAGGCCGAGACCTACGGACACCACCTCACCACCTACGCGGACTTCACCGTCGAGGCCGGCGAGCGGGTCACCTTCGCGCTCACCTGGCAGGCCTCCCACCTGCCGCCGCCGGAGGTCCCCGACCCGGAGGCCTCGCTCGCGCTGACCGAGGAGTTCTGGCTCGAGTGGGTCGCCCAGTGCACCTACCAGGGCCCCTACCGGGACGCCGTGGTCCGCTCGCTGATCACCCTCAAGGGGCTCACCTACGCGCCCACCGGCGGCATCGTCGCCGCCCCCACCACCTCGCTGCCCGAGGACATCGGCGGTGAGCGCAACTGGGACTACCGCTACACCTGGCTGCGGGACGCCGCGATCACCCTCTCCTCGCTGCTGCGCACCGGCTACCGGGAGGAGGCCCGGGCCTGGCGCGAGTGGCTGCTGCGCGCGGTCGCCGGCGACCCGGAGAACCTGCAGATCATGTACTCGATCACCGGCCAGCGCGAGCTGACCGAGACCCACCTGGACTGGCTGCCCGGCTACGAGGGCTCGGCCCCGGTGCGGGTCGGCAACGGCGCGGCCGGCCAACTCCAGCTGGACGTCTACGGCGAGGTGGTCGAGGCGCTGTACCTGGCCCAGATGACCGGCCTGTCCCGCAACGACCACGCCCACCTGCTGCAGCTGCGCCTGATCAGCTACCTGGAGGAGCACTGGAAGGCCCCCGACGAGGGGATCTGGGAGGTGCGCGGGCCGCGCCGGCACTTCGTCCACTCCAAGGTGATGGCCTGGGTCGCGGTGGACCGCACCATCAAGCTGATCGAGCAGACCGAGGCCGAGGGCCCGCTGGAGCGCTGGAAGGCGCTGCGCGACGAGATCCACGCGGACGTCTGCGAGAAGGGCTACGACGCCGACCGCAACACCTTCACCCAGTACTACGGCGGCCACGAGCTGGACGCCTCGCTGCTGCTGATCCCGCAGGTCGGGTTCCTGCCGCCGGACGACAAGCGGGTGATCGGCACCATCGAGGCGATCCAGCGCGAGCTGTCCACCGAGGACGGGTTCGTGCTGCGCTACCCGACGCACGACGACCACGGCAACAACGTCGACGGGCTGTCCGGACACGAGGGCGCCTTCCTGGCCTGCTCGTTCTGGCTGGCCGACGACCTGGCGATGATCGGGCGGGTGGCCGAGGCCCGGCAGCTGTTCGAGAAGCTGCTGGCGCTCCGCAACGACCTGGGGCTGCTCGCCGAGGAGTGGGACCCGCGGCTCAAGCGGCAGGTCGGCAACTTCCCGCAGGCGTTCAGCCACGTGCCGCTGATCGACACCGCGCTGCGGCTGACCGCCTGTGGGGCGGCCTACCTGGCCCCGCAGGTCCAGCACCCGGCCGGGCAGCCGGGGCCGGTGGTCAGCCAGCCCGCTCCGGCCTAGGCCGGACGAGCCCTGGGCCGGACGAGCCCTGGGCCGGACGAGCCCTGGGCCGGACGGGTCCTGGGCCGGACGGGTCCTGGGCCGGACACGCCTAACGGTTGGTCAGCTCGTCGTAGGTGCTGAGCACCTGCGCCACGGTGGCGGCCTCGTCCGGCCAGGTCTCGGCCTGGACGGGGCCGGCCTTGACCAGCGCCGCGCGCCGCTCGGGGTCGGCCAGCAGCTCGCGCACCGCCCGGCCCAGGGCCGCCGGGTCACCCCCGGGCACCAGCACGGCGGCGTCGCCGACCAGCTCGGGGATGCCGCCGACCGCCGTGGCGACCAGCGGCACGCCGGCCCGCAGCGCCTCCTGGGCGACCGCCGAGCGGGCCTCCCAGCGGCTGCTGATCACCACCGCGTCGGCGGCCGCCAGCAGCCCGGGCACATCGGTGCGGTGGCCCAGCAGGCGCACCGGGAGCTGCTCGGCGGCGATCCGCTCGCGCAGTTCGGCGGCCTCCGGGCCGTCCCCGGCGAGCAGCACCAGCGGCGCCGGGTCGAGGCCGGCCAGCTCCCGGGAGGCGTCGAGCAGCTGGCCGAAGCCCTTGTGCGGGACCAGTCGGCCGATCGCCAGCACCAGGGGCCGGTCCGCCTCCTCGGGCCCGAGCAGCGCGGCCCGGGCCTCGGCCCGGTCGACGGCGGCGGTGGCCAGCGGCGGGGCGGCCACCGGGCCGAGCCGGGCGTCGGTGGCGCCCAGTTCACGGGCCCGGGCCACCAGGTCGGAGGAGGCGCCGAGCACCAGGTCGGCGGCCCGCGCCACCCGACGCTCCATCAGCCGCTGCAGCCGCCGCTCCAGGCCGGTGGCCAGCAGCGCGTGATGGAAGGTCACCACCAGCGGGGTCTCCGGGCGCAGTCCGGGCAGCCGGCCCGCGGTGCGCAGGGCCAGGTCGGAGAGCAGCCCGGCCCGCAGGCCGTGCGCGTGCACCAGGTCGGCACCGGTGAACGCCCGGCGCAGCTCGCCGATCGCGGTGGCGTCGCTGCGGGCGCCCGAGGTCGGGGTGATCTCCACCGGGTGGAAGACCGCCCCGGTGCGGGAGAAGGCGAAGAGCGCGTCGGACTCGGCCGGGGCGCACAGCGTCACCTTCACGCCGTGCGCGGTCAGGCCGCGCGCGAGCGAACGCACATGGGCGCCGATCCCGCCGCTGCCTGCCGCCTGCACCAGCACCACGTGCAGCTGGCCCGATTCCGGGCCGACCGCGCTGCCCCGGGCGGAGGAATGGTCCACGTCGTCTCGCTCCGACTCGATCTGCCTGCTACTGACAAAATTGGCCGCTACCGGCAAAACTGGCCGCTACTGGGAAAACGATAAGTGGTGATCAACCCTCCCGGGGAGAGCGGGCCGTGGCAAGCAGCTCCTCCGCGTGCGCACGGCCCAGTTCGGAGTCCTCCAGCCCCGCCAGCATCCGGGAGAGTTCGCGCACCCGCTCCTCGTCGGTCAGGGTCTTCACCCCGCTGCGGGTCACCGTGCCGTCGTTGGTCTTCTCCACCACCAGGTGCCGGTCGGCGAACGCGGCCACCTGCGGCAGGTGGGTGACCACCACGACCTGGGCGCTGCGGGCCAGCTTGGCGAGTCGACGGCCGATCTCGACCGCCGCCTTGCCGCCGACGCCCGCGTCGACCTCGTCGAACAGGTAGGTCGGCACCGGGTCGGCGCCGGCGAAGACCACCTCGACGGCCAGCATCACCCGGGAGAGCTCACCACCGGAGGCGCCCTTGGCGATCGGGCGCGGGGCGGCGCCGGGGTGCGGGGCGAGCAGCACCTCGACCTCGTCGACGCCGTGCGAGCCGTAGGCGACGGTGCGCCCGTCCAGCTCCAGGCCGTCCGGGTCGTCCAGCCGGGAGAGTTCGAAGGTGACCTTGGCGTGCGGCATGGCCAGCTCGGTCAGCTCGGCGGAGACCGCCTCGGCGAACCGTCCGGCGGCGGCCCGGCGGGCGGCGGAGACCTCGGCGGCCAGCGCGGCCAGCTCGCCGCGCAGCTGGTCCTGTTCGGCCTGCAGCTCCTCGATCCGGTCGTCGTCGCCGTCGAGCTCGGCCAGTCGGGCGGCGCCCTGCTCGGCCCAGGCCACCACCTCGGCGGTGCCTCCGTCGACCGAGCCGTACTTGCGCAGCAGCTGGGCCAGCACCGCGCGGCGCTCCTCGACGGCGGCCAGCCGGACCGGGTCGGCGTCCAGGCCGTCGGCGTACATCGCGAGGTCGCCGGCCACGTCGGCCAGCAGGTAGCCGACCTCGGCCAGCCGGTCGGCGAGGGTGGCCAGCCGCTCGTCGTGGCCGCGCACCCCGTCCAGGGCGCGGCGGGCCTGGCTGAGCAGGGTGCCGGCGTCCACCGAGTCCGGGTCGGCGGGGTCGCCGGCCAGCGCGGCGTGGGCCAGCACGGCGGCGGCGGAGAGCGCGTCGGCGTGGCCGAGCCGCTCGGCCTCGGCGGCCAGCTCGACCTCCTCGCCGGCCACCGGCTCGGCGGCGGCGATCTCCTCCAGGCCGAAGCGCAGCAGGTCGGCCTCCTGGGCGCGCTCGCGGGCCTGGGTGGTCAGCTCCTCCAGGGTGGCGGTGACCTCGCGCAGCCGCCGGTAGCCGGTGCGGTAGCGGGCCAGCGGCTCGGCCAGCGCCTCACCGGCGTAGCGGTCCAGGGCGCCGCGCTGGCGGGCCGGGCGCAGCAGGCGCTGCTGGTCGCTCTGGCCGTGCACGGCGATCAGGTCCTCACCCAGCTCGGCCAGCAGGCCGACCGGGACCGAGCGGCCGCCGACGTGCGCGCGGGAGCGGCCCTCGGCGGAGACCGTCCGGCTGATCAGCAGCGCGCCGTCGTCCAGCTCGGCGCCGGCCTCCAGGGCCCGGGCCGCCGCCGGGGAGCCGGCCGGCAGGTCCAACCGCCCCTCGACCACCGCGCGGCTCGCCCCGCCGCGGACCAGGCCCGGGTCGGCGCGGCCGCCCAGCAGCAGGCCGAGGCTGGTCACCACCATGGTCTTGCCCGCACCGGTCTCACCGGTCACGACGGTGAAGCCGGGGGCCAGCTCCACTACCGCATCGTCGATGACACCAAGATCCCGTATCCGCATCTCGTCCAGCACGGAGACGACCTTACGAGACGCCGCCCCCGCCGCGCGACGAGCCGGGGCCCTGGGACGTGAAGTTCATTCGTTCCGGGCGACCATCGGCGAAGCAGCGGCGGGAACCGTGCACCAGCGCAGGAAGAACTGCGCCAGCGGCCCGATCGACAGTGCGTAGGCGACCGTTCCCACCCCCGCGTTGCCGCCCAGGCCGACGCCGGCCAGCAGCACGGTGAGCTCGAGCCCGGTGCGCAGCAGGCGCAGCGAACGGCCGGTGCGGCGGTGCAGGCCGGTCATCAGGCCGTCGCGGGGTCCCGGGCCGAGCCGGGCGCCGATGTAGAGGCCGGTGGCCAGGCCGTTCAGGGCGATGCCGACGGCCAGCAGCGGGATCCGCACCGCGAGCTGGTGCTGGGCGGGCAGCAGGGCGAGGGTGGCGTCCATCGCCACGCCCAGGATCAGCACATTGCCGACGGTGCCGACGCCCGGGCGCTGGCGCAGCGGTATCCAGAGCAGCAGCACGCAAGCGCCGGTCAGGAAGACCACCGTGCCGATGCTCAGCCGCAGGTGCTGGGCCAGGCCCTGGTGGAAGACGTCCCACGGGTCGAGACCGAGGGCCGCGCGGTACATCAGCCCCATGCTGACGCCGTAGAGCACCAGGCCGGCCAGCAGTTGGGGCAGTCGGCGGCCGAGGGCCATCGTGTCGGTGGGCAGGGCGAGGATCGCCATGGTGGCTCCTTCGGGTAGATCCGCTCTGCCATGATGGGAAGTCCACTGGACTACTCTCCAGGTCCAATCCAGCTCAGGTGGACTGATCGGCATGAGCAACTGGCACGGCACCGTCACCCCGCCCGCCCTGGCCCGGCTGCTGCGCACCGCCCGGCTGCCCGAGCCCATCGGCAGCCACCGCCCCGCCTACCGGGCGCTGGCCGGCCAGGTCCAGCAGCTGATCAGCGAGGGCCGGCTGCCGGTCGGCACCCGGATGCCCGCCGAACGCGAGCTGGCCACCGCCCTGACCCTCAGCCGCACCACCATCGCCACCGCCTACGAAACCCTGCGCACCGAGGGCTACCTGCGCAGCCGGCGCGGCTCCGGCAGCTGGACGGCGCTGCCCGAGGGCAGCCGCCCGCCCGGCGACGCGCTCTTCCCGCTGCCGCCCGAGGAGCACGGTCAGGTGATCGACCTCGGGGTGGCCGCACCGCCCGCCCCGCAGCAGCTGCTGGCCGAGGCCGCCGCCCACGCCGTCGAGCTGCTGCCCGCCTACGCCGGCGGCCACGGCCACTACCCGAGCGGCGTGCCGGTGCTGCGCGAGGCCGTCGCGCAGCGGTTCAGCGAGCGCGGACTGCCGACCACGCCCGACCAGATCCTGATCACCACCGGCGCGATGAGCGCACTGGACCTGGTCCGGCGCACCCTGGTCCGGCCCGGCGAGCGGGTCGCGGTCGAGACGCCCAGCTATGCGCACGTGCTGCAGGCGCTGCGCAGCGGCGGCGTCCGGCTGGTCCCGGTGCCGCAGCGCCGGGAGGGCCCCGAGCAGCTGCCGGACTGGGACCTGGACGAGTGGCAGCGGGTGCTGCGCGGGGCCGCGCCCAAGCTCGCCTATGTGATCCCCGACTTCCACAACCCGACCGGCACGCTGATCGACGAGCGGCAGCGCCGCGAACTGCTGGCCGCCGCCCGGGCCGCCGGCACCGTGGTGCTGGCCGACGAGACGATGGCCGAACTGGCCTGGAACACCCCTGAGCCGCCCCGCCCGACGGCCGCCCTGGACCGCTCCGCGCAGGTGGTCACCGTCGGCTCCGCGGGCAAGCTGGCCTGGGGCGGACTGCGGGTCGGCTGGGTACGGGCGGCCCCCGCGCTGATCCGCCAGCTGGCCAACGAGCGGGTCCACCACGACATCGCCACACCCGTGCTGGAGCAGCTGATCTGCGCCACGCTGATCGGCGAGCGGCTGACCGAGATGCGCAGCCTGCGGCTGGAGCAGCTGCGGGCCAGCGCCGGCGCGCTGCTCCCGGCCCTGCGGGAGCGGCTGCCGCAGTGGCGGTTCGCCGAGCCGAACGGCGGCATGACGCTCTGGATCGACACCGGGGGCCTGTCCGGCGCGGCGCTGGCCCGGGCCGGCGAGCGCACCGGGGTGCGGATCGCGGCCGGTTCGCGGTTCGGCGTGGACGGCGCCTTCGAGGGCTACGTCCGGCTGCCGCTCACCGTGCCCCCGGCGGCCGCCGCCGAGACCGCCGAGCGGCTGGCCGCCACCGTCGCCCTGGCCGACCGCGACGGGCGCGCGGCGTGGCCGGGCGAGGTGACGGCCCTGGCCGTGTGACCAGCCGTGTGACCAGGGCCTGTCCGGCCGGCTCAGCAGTTGCCGGTGCGGCCGCGCCAACCCGTCACCGGCAGCGCGAACTTGGCCACCAGCCGGTCGGTGAACGGCGCCTGGTGCAGGCGGGCCAGCCGGACCGGGACCTGCCCGCGCCGGACCTCGACCCGGGCCCCGGCGGGCAGCTCGAAGGAGCGCCGCCCGTCGCACCAGAGCACGCCGTGCGGGGTCTTCGGCTGCACCTCCACGGCCAGCACCGAGTGCGGCGACGTCACCAGCGGACGGGCGAACAGCGCATGCGCGCTGATCGGCACCATCAGCAGCGCCTCCACCTCCGGCCAGACCACCGGGCCGCCGCCGGAGAAGGCGTACGCGGTCGAGCCGGTCGGAGTGGAGAGGACCACGCCGTCGCAGCCGAAGTTGGAGACCGGGCGGCCGTCCACCTCGGTCACCACCTCGAGCATCCGCTCCCGGGCCGCCTTCTCCACCGATGCTTCGTTCAGTGCCCAGTCCTCGTGCACCACGTCGCCGTTGGTGCGGACCAGCACGTCCAGGGTCATCCGCTCCTCGACCTCGTAGGTGCGGTCCACCACCCGCTCCACCACCACCGCGAGGTCGTCCCGCTCGGCCTCGGCCAGGAAGCCGACCCGGCCCAGGTTGATCCCGAGCATCGGCAGCCCGGTGTCGCGGGACAACTCCGCCCCGCGCAGCAGCGTGCCGTCCCCGCCCGCGACCAGGATCAGCTCGCAGCCGTCCGCCGCACCGTGCCCGGCCTGCACGGTCTCCACCCCGTCAGGCAGATCGAGGTCGACCGCCTCGGCGGCCAGCAGCCTGATCCTGAGACCCGCCTTGAGCAGCCCCTGCACCAACTGCTCGACGCTGCGCAACGCGGCCTCCCGGCCGGTGTGCGCGATCAGGAAGACCGTACGTTCCTCGCTCAAAGCCCTCTCCCTACGCCTACTGGTCGCCTTTGGCCTTTCGACGTACCTGGTCCAGCACCCTATCTGGGCCCCTCCGCCACGGCCCGGTCCGCTGCTGCGGGATCGAGCTGCGCGGCGTCGCGACGCAACCACAGGAAGTATTCGACATTACCCGAAGGACCGGGCAACGGGCTGGCCGTTACCGCCCGCACACCCAACCCCAACTGCCAAGCCTGATCCGCGACCTGACGGACCATCTCGGCGCGCAGCTGCGGGCTGCGGACCACTCCGCCACTGCCCAGCCGCTCCTTGCCGATCTCGAACTGCGGCTTCACCATCAGCACCAGGTCGGCATCGGGCGCCGCGCAGGCCGCCAGCGCCGGCAGCACCAGGCCGAGCGAGATGAACGAGAGGTCGCCGACCACCAGGTCCACCGGCTCGCCACCGATCAGCTCCGGGGTCAGCTCGCGGACGTTGGTGCGGTCCATCACGGTGACCCGCTCGTCGCTCTGCAACGACCAGGCTAGCTGGCCGTAGCCGACGTCCACGGCCAGCACCCGCGCGGCACCGGCACGCAGCAGCACGTCGGTGAAGCCGCCGGTGGAGGCGCCCGCGTCGAGCGCCCGGCGGCCCTCGACCACCAGGCCCTGGGGGACGAAGGCGGCGAAGGCGCCGGCCAGCTTGTGACCGCCGCGCGAGACGTAGTCGGGGTCGTTCTCGTCCTTGGCGACCACCACGGCCGCCGAGGTCTCCACCTGGGTGGCCGGCTTGGTCGCGGTTGCCCCGCCGACGCTGACCCGGCCCGCCGCGATCAGCTCGCTGGCGTGCTCGCGCGAACGGGCCAGGTTACGTCGGACCAGCTCTGCGTCGAGTCGGCGTCGTGCCACTGCCACGGGTGGTTCAGCTCCTACGGGCTCTGCTCGCTGTGCTCGCTGTCCAGCGAGGCGAGGACGGTACTGAGGGTCTGCTGCACATTTTCGTACACGACCGCGTGCTCGATGGTCGGCACCCCGTCCAGCCGCGCCAGCCGGGTCAGCGCGGCGTCCACCTCGGGATGCCCGGTGGGGTCGACGCTGACGCCGAGCGGCTCGGGATCGGGGGCCCAGAGGGCGGCCAGGGACGGGGTTTCCTCGGGGGTTTCCGCGAGGGTGTCCTCGGGGGTTGTGGGGTCGGTCGGCTCGACCGGGAGGTCCTCAGACATCGTTCTCACCTGCGTGGGGCTTCTTCGCCGGCGCCTTCTTGGCTGGGGCCTTCTTCGCAGAGGCGGGTGCCTTCTTCGCGCTCGCCGTCTTCGCGGTGGTCTTCTTCGCGGGGGCCTTCTTCGCAGCCGTCTTCTTCGCAGCCGTCTTCCGGGCGTCGGCGGGCGGCTGCTCGGCGGCTTCCGCAGCGGCCGCCCTCTTGGCAGGCGCCTTCCGCGCAGGAGCCTTCTTGGCAGCGCTCTTCGTCGCAGCGGCCTGCTTCGCCGGAGCGGCCTTCTTCGCGGCGGCAGCAGCCTTCCACGCGGGCGTCGTCTGCTTCGGCCTCACCGGCGGCGCCCCGTCCGCGTGCAGCCCCTCGGGCTCCCACTCCGCGGCCCCGGCCCCGGCCGCGGTCTCCTGCTCCGGTGACCAGTCCTCCGCGAACAGCCCGTCCGCGCGCCCGGCTGTGCCGGCCGCACCGGCCGTACCCGCCCCGCCCCGCGCGTGCTCACGCGCCGTCGTCCCGGCGGCCCCGTCGCCGTCCTCCAGGTCCCGCAGCTTGCCCTCCAGGTAGGCGAGGACGACGCCGACCTTCGTCACCTGGTCGCCGAGCTTGCCGAAGCGCTCGACGGCCTTCTCCGCCTCGGCGCGCGCCAGTCCGACCGCCAGGTCCACCCCGCCGCGGCCCGCCGTGACGATCTCCTGGGCCAGGGTCTGCACCGTGCGCTCGGCCGCGGCGACATCGACGCCCGCCCGTTCGAGCAGCTCGGCGGCCGTCTCCACCACGCGCTTGCCGGTCTGCTCGGCGAGTCCGGCAGCCAAGTCCACGTACTCCCGCAGTGTCTGCCGCATTGTCTCGGTGCCTCCTGTGTGCCGTCCTGGCCCCGGACGGGCCTGCTGCCAGTCGCTGCCCGGTGTCGACGCTACCGTGTCCACCCGCCGCTGTGCGGCAGCTATCGGCGTCCGGAGCAACCGGTACCGTGGCTCGAGGACCCGCACCCAGAGCAGACCCCGGAGATCGAGACGATGGCCAACCCCGAGGAGTGCCGCACGGCGCTGGAGCAGCTCAGCCAGAACCTGGCCAAGGCCAACGGGAACGTGCGCAGCGCCGCCTCCCTCGACCGCTCGCTCAGCTGCCGGCTCACCGACCTCGATCTGACCTTCACCGGTGTGCTGCGCGACGGCCGGATCCAGCAGGTCACCCAGGCCCCCGGAGCGCCGACCGAGAAGGCCGACATCCGGCTCACCATGACCAGCGACGACCTGGTGGCCCTGGTCGGCGGCCGACTGAACTTCGCCAGCGCCTGGGCCGGCGGCCGGGTCAAGCTGGAGGCCGGCATCCGCGACCTGCTGCGCCTGCGCACGCTCCTCTAGCCGATCTCGGCTCGATCTCGGCTCGATTCGGCCGGCCGACCGGCCGACCGGCCGACCGGCCGAAGGCTCAGAACCCCAGTTCCGCCAGCGCCTTGCGCCCGTCGGCCGGCTCCCCGCTCCGGTCCAGCTCCGCCCAGGCTGCCGCGCACAGCGCCCGCAGCCCGTCGTACCGGTCGTCCCCCGCGCCGCCGAGCCGCAGCTCGCCGTCCAGCACCCGGGCCTGCCGGCCGCGGCAGTCGAAGCCGCCGTCGGGCAGTGCGGTGACCGGCGGGTGCGGCTCCAGCAGCCCGCGCAGGTCGGCCGAGAGGTAGGTCGGCCGGTACTTGGCCGGCGCGGCCAGCAGCTGCGCCGGGGTGCTGACCCCGGTGAAGACCAGCAGGCTGTCCACCCCGCCGTTGAAGGCGCCCTCGATGTCGGTGTCCAGGCGGTCGCCGACCACCAGCGGCCGCTTCGCGCCGGTGCGCAGCACCGTTTCACGGTGCATCGGCGGCAGCGGCTTGCCGGCCACCTCGGGCTCGACGCCGGTGGCCGCGCGGACGGCCGCCACCAGGGTCCCGTTGCCCGGCGCGACCCCGCGCCCGGTCGGGATCGACATGTCGGTGTTGGACGCCACCCAGGGCAGCCCGCTGGCCACCGCGTACGAGGCCTCGGCCAGCCGCTCCCAGCCCACGGAGGGGTCGAAGCCCTGGACCACGGCCGCCGGGCCGTCGTCCAGCGAGTGCACGGCCACCAGGCCGTGCTCGGCGAGCGCCTCGATCAGCCCGGCACCGCCGACCACCAGCACCTTGGACCCGGCCGGCACCTTCTCGGCGATCAGCCGGGCGGCGGCCTGGGCGGAGTTGATCACGTCCTCGGGCGCCGCCGGGACACCCAGCTCGGTGAGGTGCTCGGCGACGACGCGCGGCGGGCGGGAGGCGTTGTTGGTCACGTACGCGAGCCGCATGCCGTGGGCCCGGGCGACGTCCAGCGAGCTCACCGCGTGCTCGATGGCGGCCGGGCCGGCGTAGACCACCCCGTCCAGGTCGAGCAGTGCGGTGTCGTAGGCCGCCATCAGCGGCTGCTCGCTGTGGCCCGGGACCTGAGTGTCCGTCATGCCTGGTTGTCCTCGTCCTTCGGCTGGTCGGTGGCTGCCTGCTGGTCAGTGGCTGCCTGCTCGTCGGTGGCCGCCGGCTGGTCAGTGGCTGCCTGCTCGTCGGTGGCCGCCGGCTGGTCGGTGGCCGCCGGCTGGTCGGTGGCCGCCGGCTGGTCGGTGGCCGCTTGCTGGTCGCTTGCTCCCTGCCGGTCACTTGCTCCCTGCGGCGGCAGGTACCCCGGCGCACCGGGCAGCAGGGGCCCGAACGCCCCGGCCCGGGCCGCCAGGGTGGCCCGGGTGTGGCGCAACGCCTTGCGGTAGTGCTCGGCCTGCGGCCGCATCGCCACCGCCAGGGCCAGGTGCTTGACCGAGGTCTCGAAGTCGCCGAGCCGGGCCGCCGCGATGCCCCAACCGAACTGAGCGTAGTCGTCCGAGGGATCGGCCTGCGCAATGGCCCGGAAGTTCTCCATCGCCGCCGCGTACGACCCGGCGTCGAACTGGGCCCTGGCCAGCGCCTCCCGGATGCTCTTGGAGTGCGGTTCGGCGGCCGCCGCCCGGGCCAGCAACTGCTCGGCCGCCGCCGGATGCCCGTCCGCGAGCAGCCGCTCGCCGCGCCGGAACCATTCGTAGACGTCCCCGGTCGGCGCACCGTCACCGGTGACCGGCCCCTCACCCGCCCCGCCGGCGGCCTGCCCCTGCCCACCACTCATGCCCGGCCTCCTCGCTCCACCGACCCGCCTCAACGACACGCCCCACCGACCCGACCTGACGCCTACCGGTCGATCGGTCGGCGGATTCTTCTCCAAGATCTGGGAACAACCTAGTTCCCGGATACCCTTCCCAGATTGACCTCCTCCACCTCCCGGTGGAGGGGACAACTTCCGCACCGACCGCCACCCCGGAGTCCGCCAACCGAGGACGACGGGGCCGACACTCCCCCACCCTCCGGGCGGGGGGAGCCCCAACTCCGGCCCACCAGGCCAGGGACCCTCGGGAGAGAACTGATGAGTGCACCCCGTGCAGAAGGCGACGCCTCCGCCCCAGCGGGCGGCCCCGGTGACCCCGGCCACGTCGCCACCGCAGGGCTTTCGCTGTCGCCCTTCCGCGGGCTGCGGTACGTCCCCGAACGCGTCGGCACCCTGGCCGCGGTGACCTCCCCGCCCTACGACGTGGTGGACCCGCACCGCCGACTCAGCCTGGAGACCGCCGACCCGCACAACGTGGTCCGCCTGATCCTCCCGCGCCCCGAACCCGACGACACCGGCGAGCGCCCCGACCGCGACACCCGCTACCGGCACGCCGCCCGGCTGCTGGAGGACTGGCTGAGCGAGGGCGTGCTGGCCCCCGACCCGAAGCCGGCCCTGTACGTCTACGAGCAGCGCACCGCCGAGGGCAGCCCGAGCGGCGAACTGCTGCAGCGCGGCCTGATCGGCGCCCTCGCGGTGAGCGGCCGGGAGGGCGGCGTGGTCCTCCCGCACGAGGACGTGATGCCCCGGCCGGTCGCCGACCGGGTCGGCCTGATGCGCACCACCCGGGCCAACCTGGAACCACTGCTGCTCACCTACCGGGGCAAGGGCGGGGCCGCGGCGGTGATCGAGCGGACCGTGCAGCGCGAACCGCTGCTCACCACCACCACCTCCGACGGCACCCGGCACCGCCTCTGGGCCGTCACCGACCCCGCCGAACTGGCCCAGGTGACCCGCGATCTGGCCACCTGCCGGGCGCTGATCGCCGACGGGCACCACCGGTGGGAGATGTACCTGCGACTGCAGCGCGAACACCGCCACCTGCCGTTCAGTCCCTGGGACCGGGGCATGGTGCTGCTGGTGGACACCGCGCGCTACCCCCTGCGGGTCCGGGCCATCCACCGAGTGCTGTACCGGCTGCCGCTGGACCGCGCGCTGGCCGCCGCCGGCGAGCACTGGCAGGTCAAGGAGGTCCCCGGCCCGCTGGACGCGGCGCTGCAGGCCCTCGCCGAGGCCAAGGCGCACGGCGGCAACGCCTTCGTGCTGACCGGCGGCGACGGCACCTTCTGGCTGATCGGCGAACCCGAGGAGTCGGTGCTCGACGCCACCGTCCGCACCGACCGTCCCGACGAGTGGCGCCACCTGGACGCGACCGTCCTGCACTCCACGCTGCTCGACCACACCTGGCACGTCCCGGACAGCCCCGACGAGATCGGCTACCTGCACGCGGCCGCGGCCGCCGAGCGCGAGGCCGCCCGCAGCGGCGGCACGGCCGTGCTGCTGCACCCGGTGGACGAGGGCGTGGTCCGCCGGCTCGCCGAGCAGGGCGTCACGATGCCGCGCAAGTCCACCTCCTTCGGGCCGAAGCCGGCCACCGGGCTGGTGCTGCGCAGCCTCGAACTGGGCTAGAAACGCCGGTGACCCCCGGCCCGAGGGCTGGGGGTCACCGGCGTTCGCCTGCTTGTCGCGTCAGTCGCGACGCGCCTCGCGGTCGCGGTTCACCTGGTCGGTCTCGGCCTCGTCGGCCTCCTCGATCTCCAGGTCGTCATCGTCGTAGTACTCCTCGACGTCCTCGTCGTCCTCGAAGATCACCCGGTCCTCGCCGTCCTCGCGGACGTCGCGGCGCTCCTCACGGCGACCCTCGGACCGGCCCTCGGCCTGGGCCTCGGACGAGACCTCGTCCTCCTCGGTCTCCTCGACCTCCTCGGCCTCCGGGTCCAGCGCGTCGACGAACTCCAGCCCGTCGATCTCCGCCAGCCGCTCCGAGGCGTTGGTGGCGCCGTCCGGGTCGGCCTCCACGGCCTTCGCGAACCAGTCCCGCGCCTCGTCCGCACGCCCGGCCGCGATCAGCGCGTCGGCGTAGGCGTAACGCAGCCGCGCCGTCCACGGGTGCACCGTGTGCGAGGCCAGCTCCGGGCTCTGCAGCGTGACCACGGCGGCGTCGAACTGCCCCAGGTCGGCGCGCGCACCGGCCGCGACCAGGCGCATCTCCACCTGACCGGCCTTGTCCAGCTGCTTCACCTCGGGCTCACCGGCCATCGCCAGCGCCCGCTCCGGACGGCCCAGACCGCGCTCGCAGTCGGCCATCACCGGCCACAGGTCGGCCCGACCGGTCATCCGGCGAGCCGCCCGGAACTCGGTCAGCGCCTCCGAGTAACGCTGCGTCATGTACGAGGCGAAGCCGGCCGCCTCCCGCACCGAGGGGACGCGGGAGGCCAGGCGGAGCGCCACCCGGGAGTACTTGTAGGCCTCCTCCGGCTCGGTGTCGAGCAGGCGGGCCACCATGACGAGGTTGCGGGCCACGTCGTCGGCCAGCGTCTTCGGCAGGCTCTTCAGCTCCTGGCGCACATCCGCGTCGATCTCCATCCCCGTGACGTCCTCGGGGATCGGGAGGCGGTGCACCGGCTCCTGGTGGCCCCGACGGTCGTCGTAGCCGCCACGGTCGCCGCGGTCGTCACGCCGGCCCTCGTAGGAGCGGCCGCCACGGTCGCCACCACGGTCACGGTCCCCGTAGGGACGGCTGCCGCCACGGTCACCGCCCGGGCGACCCTCACGGCGGAAGCCGCCGCGGTCCCCGCCACGGTCGCGGTCGCCGTAGGACGGACGGTCACCCGACGGGCGGTAGCCGCCGCGGTCGCCACCGGAGGGGCGGTCGTCACGGCGGAAGCCGCCACGGTCGCCGCCGGACGGGCGGTCACCGGACGGGCGGTAGCCACCACGGTCGCCACCACGGTCACGGTCACGGTCGCCGTAGGAGGGACGGTCACCGGACGGGCGGTAGCCCGAGGGACGGTCATCCCGACGGAACCCGCCACGGTCGCCACCACGGTCACGGTCGCCGTAGGACGGACGGTCACCGGAGGGACGGAAGCCACCACGGTCGCCACCGGAGGGCCGGTCACCGGACGGACGGTAGCCGCCACGGTCGCCACCGGAGGGACGGTCGTCGCGACGGAAGCCACCACGGTCACCGCCGGACGGGCGGTCATCCCGACGGAACCCGCCACGGTCGCCACCACGGTCACGGTCACCGTACGAGGGACGGTCTCCCGAGGGACGGTCACCGGACGGACGGTAGCCCGAGGGACGGTCATCCCGACGGAACCCGCCACGGTCGCCACCACGGTCACGGTCACCGTAGGACGGACGGTCACCCGAGGGACGGAAGCCGCCACGGTCACCACCGGAGGGCCGGTCGTCACGGCGGAAGCCACCACGGTCGCCACCGGACGGGCGGTCACCGGACGGGCGGTAGCCGCCACGATCCCCGCCGCGGTCGCGGTCGCCGTAGGAGGGACGGTCGCCCGACGGGCGGTAGCCGCCGCGGTCGCCACCGCGATCGCGGTCGCCGTAGGAGGGGCGGTCACCGGACGGGCGGTAGCCGCCACGATCCCCGCCACGGTCACGGTCACCGTACGACGGACGGTCGCCACCGCGGTACCCACCACGGTCGCCGCCGCCGCCGGCGGGGCGGTCGTCGCGGCGGAAGCCGCCGCGGTCGCCACCACGGTCGCGGTCGCCGTAGGAGGGACGGTCGCCCGACGGGCGGTAGCCGCCGCGATCGCGGTCGCCGTAGGAGGGACGGTCACCGGACGGGCGGTAGCCACCACGGTCGCCACCGGTGGGGCGGTCCCCGCCACGGTCACGGTCGCCACCGCGATCACGGTCACGGTCGTCGCGGCGGAAGCCGCCCTCACCGCGGTCGTCGCGGCGCGGGCCGCGGTCGTTCGACCAACCTCCACGGGAGCGGGGCTCGTAGCCTCGGCCTTCGCCCGATCGACGCTCGGGACGGTCCTGGGGCGGGTTCGACATCGCGGTGACTCCTCTACTTCATCAGCTTCGCCGCAGGTCGGGACACCACAAGGCCCTACGCGGCAAGGTGCCGGCCACCGGCCGCACACCAACTTCATTGTCGAGCATCGGCTCCGGCCTCGCGCCTGGAGAGGCGGCGGGCGGACCGAGCGAATCCTGCTTGTGCAAGGTGTTCGAGAAAACACAAAAGGCCGTGGCCCCAGCTCATCGCTGGGGCCACGGCCTATGAAGAATTGTTCGGCGGTGTCCTACTCTCCCACAGGGTCCCCCCTGCAGTACCATCGGCGCTGTGAGGCTTAGCTTCCGGGTTCGGAATGTAACCGGGCGTTTCCCTCACGCTATGACCACCGAAACCCTATCGGGTATTCAGCGAACACACTTTTCAGTTGAAATAGTGTTGCTTTTTTGGCAGGGCCGAATAAATCGACCCAGTGTTCGCCGGCGATAGCTGTTCGCTACCCGGGAACCACACAGTGAACGCGAGCGTCTGAGGACAAGCCCTCGGCCTATTAGTACCGGTCAGCTCCACCCATTACTGGGCTTCCACATCCGGCCTATCAACCCAGTCGTCTACTGGGAGCCTTACCCTCTCAAGGAGGTGGGAGTGCTCATCTCGAAGCAGGCTTCCCGCTTAGATGCTTTCAGCGGTTATCCCTCCCGAACGTAGCCAACCAGCCATGCCCTTGGCAGGACAACTGGCACACCAGAGGTTCGTCCGTCCCGGTCCTCTCGTACTAGGGACAGCCCTTCTCAACACTCCTACGCGCACAGCGGATAGGGACCGAACTGTCTCACGACGTTCTAAACCCAGCTCGCGTACCGCTTTAATGGGCGAACAGCCCAACCCTTGGGACCTACTCCAGCCCCAGGATGCGACGAGCCGACATCGAGGTGCCAAACCATCCCGTCGATATGGACTCTTGGGGAAGATCAGCCTGTTATCCCCGGGGTACCTTTTATCCGTTGAGCGACGGCGCTTCCACAAGCCACCGCCGGATCACTAGTCCCTGCTTTCGCACCTGCTCGACCCGTCGGTCTCACAGTCAAGCTCCCTTGTGCACTTACACTCAACACCTGATTGCCAACCAGGCTGAGGGAACCTTTGGGCGCCTCCGTTACCCTTTAGGAGGCAACCGCCCCAGTTAAACTACCCACCAGACACTGTCCCTGATCCGGATCACGGACCCAGGTTAGACATCCAGCACGACCAGAGTGGTATTTCAACGACGACTCCACCAAGACTGGCGTCAAGGCTTCAAAGTCTCCCACCTATCCTACACAAGCCGAACCGAACACCAATATCAAGCTATAGTAAAGGTCCCGGGGTCTTTCCGTCCTGCTGCGCGAAACGAGCATCTTTACTCGTAATGCAATTTCACCGGGCCTATGGTTGAGACAGTCGAGAAGTCGTTACGCCATTCGTGCAGGTCGGAACTTACCCGACAAGGAATTTCGCTACCTTAGGATGGTTATAGTTACCACCGCCGTTTACTGGCGCTTAAGTTCTCAGCTTCACCCGGACGAATCCAAGCTAACCGGTCCCCTTAACGTTCCAGCACCGGGCAGGCGTCAGTCCGTATACATCGCCTTACGGCTTCGCACGGACCTGTGTTTTTAGTAAACAGTCGCTTCTCGCTGGTCTCTGCGGCCGGCCCCAGCTCGGGCAGCAAGTGCCTCCACCAGTTCCGGCCCCCCTTCTCCCGAAGTTACGGGGGCATTTTGCCGAGTTCCTTAACCATAGTTCACCCGAACGCCTCGGTATTCTCTACCTGACCACCTGAGTCGGTTTGGGGTACGGGCCGCCATGAAACTCGCTAGAGGCTTTTCTCGACAGCATAGGATCATCCACTTCACCACAATCGGCTCGGCATCAGGTCTCAGACTATATGCAAGGCGGATTTGCCTACCTTGCGTCCTACACCCTTACCCCGGGACAACCACCGCCCGGGCTGGACTACCTTCCTGCGTCACCCCATCGCTCACCTACTACAGACTTGGACCACCGGCTCCACCACGTCCCTTTGTCCGAAGACTCCGGGCCGGCTTCACGGGCTTAGCATCACCTGGTTCAGCGTTGGCGCTTCAAAGCGGGTACGGGAATATCAACCCGTTGTCCATCGACTACGCCTGTCGGCCTCGCCTTAGGTCCCGACTTACCCTGGGCAGATCAGCTTGACCCAGGAACCCTTGGTCAATCGGCGCAAGAGTTTCCCACTCTTGTATCGCTACTCATGCCTGCATTCTCACTCGTATCCCGTCCACGACTCGATTCCTCGGCCGCTTCACCCGGAACACGACGCTCCCCTACCCATCCACAGCGTCGTTGGACGTATTCTGTGAATGACACGACTTCGGTGGTGTGCTTGAGCCCCGCTACATTGTCGGCGCGGAATCACTTGACCAGTGAGCTATTACGCACTCTTTCAAGGGTGGCTGCTTCTAAGCCAACCTCCTGGTTGTCTCTGCGACTCCACATCCTTTCCCACTTAGCACACGCTTAGGGACCTTAGTCGGTGTTCTGGGCTGTTTCCCTCTCGACCATGGAGCTTATCCCCCACAGTCTCACTGCCGCGCTCTCACTTACCGGCATTCGGAGTTTGGCTAAGGTCAGTAACCCGGTGAGGCCCATCGCCTATCCAGTGCTCTACCTCCGGCAAGAAACACGTGACGCTGCACCTAAATGCATTTCGGGGAGAACCAGCTATCACGGAGTTTGATTGGCCTTTCACCCCTAACCACAGGTCATCCCCCAGGTTTTCAACCCTGGTGGGTTCGGTCCTCCACACGGTCTTACCCGCGCTTCAACCTGCCCATGGCTAGATCACTCCGCTTCGGGTCTTGGGCATGCAACTCAAACGCCCTATTCGGACTCGCTTTCGCTACGGCTACCCCACACGGGTTAACCTCGCTACACACCGCAAACTCGCAGGCTCATTCTTCAAAAGGCACGCAGTCACGGCTGGTCCGAAGACCAACGACGCTCCCACGGCTTGTAGGCACACGGTTTCAGGTACTATTTCACTCCGCTCCCGCGGTACTTTTCACCATTCCCTCACGGTACTATCCGCTATCGGTCACCAGGGAATATTTAGGCTTAGCGGGTGGTCCCGCCAGATTCACACGGAATTTCTCGGGCTCCGTGCTACTTGGGAGAAGCTCAAGTGAGCCGCTAATGTTTCGTCTACGGGGGTCTTACCCTCTACGCCGGACCTTTCGCATGTCCTTCGACTACACCAACGGTTTCTGACTCACCCAGCCGCCGGCAGACGACTGAAGAACTTTCCCACGACCCCGTATCGGCAACCCCTGCCGGGTCTCACACCAATACGGTTTAGCCTCATCCGGTTTCGCTCGCCACTACTCCCGGAATCACGGTTGTTTTCTCTTCCTGCGGGTACTGAGATGTTTCACTTCCCCGCGTTCCCTCCACGCACCCTATGTGTTCAGGTGCGGGTGACAGCCCATGACGACTGCCGGGTTTCCCCATTCGGACACCCCCGGATCAAAGCTCGGTTGACAGCTCCCCGGGGCCTATCGCGGCCTCCCACGTCCTTCATCGGTTCCTGGTGCCAAGGCATCCACCGTGCGCCCTTAAAAACTTGGCCACAGATGCTCGCGTCCACTGTGCAGTTCTCAAACAACGACCAGACACCCACCTACACCACCCGAAAACGAGCACTGTCCGTGGGACCGGCATCCTCGAGGTTCAGACCATGACGGCCATTCCCTCAGGACCCAACAACGTGCCCGACACACCAGACTCAAGAACGCTTTCCACGCCGAAGCAGTACTCACGAACCATCACCCAGTGTGCCGAATAGTCAACGTTCCACCCATGAGCAACCGTGCGAGACATTCGCTCGCAACCGGCCATGTGCTCCTTAGAAAGGAGGTGATCCAGCCGCACCTTCCGGTACGGCTACCTTGTTACGACTTCGTCCCAATCGCTGGTCCCACCTTCGACGGCTCCCTCCCAAGGGTTAGGCCACCGGCTTCGGGTGTTACCGACTTTCGTGACGTGACGGGCGGTGTGTACAAGGCCCGGGAACGTATTCACCGCAGCATGCTGATCTGCGATTACTAGCAACTCCAACTTCATGGGGTCGAGTTGCAGACCCCAATCCGAACTGAGGCCGGCTTTTTGGGATTCGCTCCGCCTCGCGGCATCGCAGCCCTTTGTACCGACCATTGTAGCACGTGTGCAGCCCAAGACATAAGGGGCATGATGATTTGACGTCGTCCCCACCTTCCTCCGAGTTGACCCCGGCAGTCTCCTGTGAGTCCCCACCACCCCGAAAGGCGTGCTGGCAACACAGAACAAGGGTTGCGCTCGTTGCGGGACTTAACCCAACATCTCACGACACGAGCTGACGACAACCATGCACCACCTGTATACCGACCACAAGGGGGCGACTATCTCTAGCCGTTTCCGATATATGTCAAGCCTTGGTAAGGTTCTTCGCGTTGCGTCGAATTAAGCCACATGCTCCGCTGCTTGTGCGGGCCCCCGTCAATTCCTTTGAGTTTTAGCCTTGCGGCCGTACTCCCCAGGCGGGGAACTTAATGCGTTAGCTGCGGCACCGACGACGTGGAATGTCGCCAACACCTAGTTCCCAACGTTTACGGCGTGGACTACCAGGGTATCTAATCCTGTTCGCTCCCCACGCTTTCGCTCCTCAGCGTCAGTAATGGCCCAGAGATCCGCCTTCGCCACCGGTGTTCCTCCTGATATCTGCGCATTTCACCGCTACACCAGGAATTCCGATCTCCCCTACCACACTCTAGCCTGCCCGTATCGAATGCAGACCCGGGGTTAAGCCCCGGGCTTTCACATCCGACGCGACAGGCCGCCTACGAGCTCTTTACGCCCAATAATTCCGGACAACGCTCGCACCCTACGTATTACCGCGGCTGCTGGCACGTAGTTAGCCGGTGCTTCTTCTGCAGGTACCGTCACTTGCGCTTCTTCCCTGCTGAAAGAGGTTTACAACCCGAAGGCCGTCATCCCTCACGCGGCGTCGCTGCATCAGGCTTTCGCCCATTGTGCAATATTCCCCACTGCTGCCTCCCGTAGGAGTCTGGGCCGTGTCTCAGTCCCAGTGTGGCCGGTCGCCCTCTCAGGCCGGCTACCCGTCGTCGCCTTGGTAGGCCATTACCCCACCAACAAGCTGATAGGCCGCGGGCTCATCCTGCACCGCCGGAGCTTTACACCCAGAACCATGCGGTCCCAGGTCATATCCGGTATTAGACCCCGTTTCCAGGGCTTGTCCCAGAGTGCAGGGCAGATTGCCCACGTGTTACTCACCCGTTCGCCACTGATCCACCCCGAAGGGCTTCACCGTTCGACTTGCATGTGTTAAGCACGCCGCCAGCGTTCGTCCTGAGCCAGGATCAAACTCTCCGTGAATGTTTTCCCGTAATCGGGTCGACACCCGCGCAGAGCGGCACGACAATCAGCGGAATAGGCCGACCCCGTGCACTGCGTCCTCGCTAGTGTTTTACTTCAAAAGGAATCTCCAACCCGAACCAGAAGGTCCAGGCCGGGGATGTCAACATATCTGGCGTTGACTTTTGGCACGCTGTTGAGTTCTCAAGGAACGGATACTTTCTTCAAGCCGCTCTCGCAGGCTCTCCGAGTGTTTCGTTCATGTTTCCAGCTTATCAGATCCGGCGCAGTGCCTTTTCCGACTTCCTGGCTGGCCAGGTCCGTCTTTCCTGCTTTCGCGGCGACCGTCACTCTACTGTATTTCCGGACCAGGTCCGGACCATGCTGAATCCGAAGGGAAAAAGCGAGGCTGGTAAATCAGTAAATGTGATGGTCGCACCGTTCGGGTTCCGGGTCGGCCTCTCGGCTGCCCTGCTGCCCGCCCGGGTTCAGGCGACTCGGTCAACACTAGGCCAGCCGAGCGGCTCCGTCAAACACGGAGGGGCCAGATCTGACCAGATCTGGCCCCTCCGGGCTGTCTTCCCAGCTCAAGGCTGGTACCGATCAAGCCACCTGACAGACTCTCAGCGTCCGGTGGAGTGAAACGGCATCAGTTCGTGACCAGCTCCACGGCCGCGAGGTTGCGCTTGCCGCGGCGCAGCACCAGCCAGCGGCCGTGCAGCAGATCGGCCTCGGTGGGGACCGCGTCCTCGTCGGCGACCTTCGCGTTGTTGAGGTACGCGCCGCCCTCCTTCAGGGTGCGGCGGGCGGCCGAGCGGCTCGGGGCCAGGCCGACGGCGACCAGCAGGTCGGCCATCGGGGCCAGCTCCGTGACCGTGGCGCGCGGCACCTCGGCGAGGGCCGAGGCCAGGGTGGCGGCCGCCAGTTCGGCGAGGTCGCCCTGGCCGAACAGCGCCTTGGAGGCGGCGACGGCGCGCTCGTACTCCTCGGCGCTGTGCACCAGGGTGGTGAGCTCCTCGGCCAGCGCGCGCTGGGCGAGGCGGGCCTGCGGACGCTCGGCGGTCTCCCGCTCCAGCTCCTCGATCTCCTCCTTCGAACGGAACGAGAAGATCCGCAGGAAGGTGGCGACATCGCGGTCGTCCGCGTTGAGCCAGAACTGGTAGAAGGCGTAGGGCGTGGTCAGCTCGGGGTCGAGCCAGATGGTGCCGGACTCGGTCTTGCCGAACTTGGTGCCGTCGGCCTTCACGATCAGCGGGGTGGCCAGGGCGTGCACCGACTTGCCCTCGGCCTTGCGGATCAGGTCGGTGCCGGCGGTGAGGTTGCCCCACTGGTCGCTGCCGCCGGTCTGCAGGGTGCAGTTGTAGCGGCGGTTCAGCTCCAGGAAGTCCATGCCCTGGAGGATCTGGTAGCTGAACTCGGTGTAGCTGATGCCCGCGTCGGAGTTGAGCCGTCGGGCCACGGCCTCCTTGGCGATCATGTTGTTGACCCGGAAGTACTTGCCGACGTCGCGCAGCAGGCTGATCGCCGACAGGCCCGAGGTCCAGTCGAGGTTGTTGACCATGCGGGCCGCGAACGGGCCCTCGAAGTCGAGGAACTTCTCGATCTGGCCGCGCAGGCGAAGGACCCAGCCGGCCACCGTCTCGGGGTCGTTGAGCACTCGCTCGGCGGTCGGCTTGGGATCGCCGATCAGACCCGTGGCGCCACCGACCAGGCCCAGCGGCAGGTGTCCGGCCTGCTGGATCCGGCGCATGGTGAGGATCTGCACCAGGTTGCCGAGGTGCAGGCTCGGCGCGGTCGGGTCGAAGCCGCAATAGAACGTGACCGGGCCGTCCGCGAACGCCTTGCGCAATGCGTCCTCGTCAGTGGAGAGGGCGAGCAGCCCGCGCCACTGCAGCTCGTCGACGATGTCCGTCACGGTCACGGTTCTCCTTGGTCGGGTCGGGTCCGCCGCTGGGCGGGCCGACAGCATCAGGCTTGGTTCCAGCGTGTCCGAGGGTACGCGGTCCGCGCTAGCCGGTTTTACTCGGTGAGCGTCGGCGCGGGGTGTGCGCGCGGTACGGGCTGACCGTGGGATCGCCGTCGATCCAGAACCGCCAGGGGGTGTCGGCGGCGGTGGCGACGCCGGTGCGCGGGCCGGTGCGGATCCGCGCGGCGGGCGGCGGGGTGCCGGGGAGCAGGCTGAAGACCGGCCCGTCGACCACGTCCTCGCCGTCCTGGGCGCGGTCGACGCCGAGCGCGAGGGCGAGCCGGGCCGGGCCCTGGGCGAGGTCGTGGTCGCGTCGGCTGGTGCTGCGGCGGCTGCGGGCCAGTGCCACTCCCCCGGTCACCTCGCCGGCCCTCAGCAGCACTCCGCCGGGGTGGAGTTCGGGGCCGCAGACCAGGTTGAGGCAGAAGTGCATGCCGTAGGTGAAGTACACGTACGCGTGGCCGGGCGGGCCGAACATCACGGCGTTGCGCGCGGTGCGGCCGCGATAGGCGTGTGACGCGGGGTCGTCAGGTCCCTGGTAGGCCTCGACCTCGGTGAGGCGCAGTTCGACGCTGCCGGCGGGCAGGGTGCAGCGCAGCACCCGGCCGAGCAGGTCGGGGGCCACCTCGGGGGACGGGCGGTCGAAGAAGCCGCGCGGGAGGGGGGCGGCAGGGTCCTTGGGCACGAGCCGAGCCTAGGGCCTGTCCGCCTCTGCCGGCCGAGGCCCGGGCAGCCGCGTTGAGCGGCGGAAATTCCGTTGTCCGGCAGGCCTCTTGAAGGTCACAGTGGTCGGGTCCGCCGGACGGCGGCGAAGGCCTGGGAGGTGCCCGGAAGATGCGCAACACGCTGGTGCTGAACGCGAGCTACGAGCCGCTGTCGACGGTGTCGCTGCAGCGTGCGGTGGTGCTGGTGCTCCAGGACAAGGCCGTGGTCGAGCAGGCCCATCCGCTGCGAGTGGTGCGGGCGACGGGTCTTTCGGTGCCGGTACCCCGGGTGATCAGGCTGCAGCGGTACGTCAGAGTGCCGTTCCGACAACGGGCCCCGTGGTCGCGGCGCGGTGTGCTGGTCCGTGACCAGCACCTGTGCGCCTACTGCGGGCGGCGCGCGACCACGGTGGACCACCTGGTGCCCAAGTCGCGCGGCGGTGCCGACAGCTGGCTGAACACCGTGGCGGCCTGCGCCGAGGACAACCAGCGCAAGGCCGACCGGACGCCGGAGCAGGCCCAGATGGTGCTGCTGCGGCGCCCGTTCGAGCCGACCCCGGAGGCCTCGCTGATGCTGGCGCTGGGCCTGCGGGCCGGTGAGGCCGGGGAGCTGGCCGACTGGCTGCCGCAGCCGGTGTCGGTGTCGGCGTCACAGCCGGTGCCGGCCTGACGGACGTCAGCTCTTGGCCTGGTAGGCCGTCGCCGTGCCGAAGTGGGTCGAGTGCTCGGGGACGGCCAGCACCCGGCCGCCGCCGATCAGCACTCGGCCCGAGGTGAGCAGCGAACCGGTGTCCCGGGGAAAGCCGCCGCCGACGCTCTCCTGACCGGTCGTCAGGGCGAACCGGCTCAGGTGGGCGGGCTGGCCGACCCGCTCGTCGGCGCCCAGCACCAGCGCGCCGTTGTCCAGGCCGACCGCGCGGACGGTGCCCTTCTCGTTGACGGCGGTGTGCCAGAGCTGCTTGCCGTTGCCGAGGTCGTAGGCGGCCGCGGCGAGGGTGCCGTCGGCGGCGGCCAGGGTGCTGACCAGGGTGTGGTCCTGGAAGAAGACGGTGGGCACCGGGTCGAAGGTGCCGTGGGTGGCGTCCAGTCGGGAGCCGTCCTGCATGATCGCCACGGTGCCGGCCGGGTCGCCGTTCTGGCCGAAGGCGAGGACCTTCTCGTCGGTGGGCTGGTCGCCGGTGGTGAGCAGTGCGGCGGGTTCGGCGGACAGCACGCTGACGGTCTTGGGCTGGCCGTCCAGTCCGTGCGACCAGGTCACCTTGCCGTCGGCGACGCCGAGCGCGACCACCTGCTCGCCGGGGTTGCTGTCGGCGCAGGCGCTGTGCAGCAGCACGGTGGCGCCGGAGGCGTTGCCGGAGAGGGTGCAGAACTTGCCCTGGCCGCCGTACTGCCAGGCGTCCTTGCCGTCGGCGGCGGCCCAGGCGGACACCTTGTCGTCGCCGACCGCGATCACCTTGTCGTCGGTGACGGCGACGTGGGCGGCGTACGGGTTGTTGGTGTCGGAGAGCTTCTTGGTCCAGGCGGTCTTGCCGGCCTTGGTGTCGACGGCGGCGAGCAGGGTGCAGGGGCTCTTCGGGTCGGCCTGGGTGCGGAACAGTGCGCCGCCGAGGCCGGCCGGGTTGACGGTGGGTGACAGGCCGCAGGGCACGGCGCCCTGGGCGGGGGCGTCCAGGGTCCAGGTGGGCTTGCCGGTCGCCAGGTCGTAGGCGTGCACGCCGGTGCTGTCGGCGCGGACCAGGGCGTCGGCCAGCAGCCAGCTGCCGGTGAGGGTGTCGTCGCCGCCCTGCTGGGGGGCGGCGGCCGGCTGGGCGGCCCAGATCTTGTTGTGGGCGACGGCGAAGCCGGTGTCACTGGCCGGGCCGGCCGGCGTGCTCTTGCTGCCGCTGCCGCCGCTGGTGACCACGATGCCCGCGGTGATCAGGACGGCGAGCGCGGCGACACCCGCGGCGCCGCGGATCAGCAGGGCGCGGCGGTCGGGCAGGCCGTCGGTGGCGAGGACGCCGGAGACGGCGCCCTTGGCGGTGGAGCGGGCGCGGTCGAGCAGGGAGCCGCCGCCGCGCCGGGGGCTGGAGGCGGGGTCCGAGCCCGGGGCCGGGTCCGCGGCGGGGTCGGTGGTCGGGTCCGCGGCGGGCTGGGCGTCCGGTTCGGGGGCCGGGACGGCCACCGGCTCCAGCGGGTTCAGCGGGTCGGGGTCGGCTGCCGGGGCGGGGACCGCGTACGGGTCCACGTACTGCGGTGCCTCGACCTGCTGGTACTGGTCCTGCTGGAACGGCTCCTGCGAGTACGGCTCCTGCGAGTACGGCCCCGGCTGGTGCTGCCCCGGCTGGTACTGCTCCTGGTAGCCGTGCCACTGCCAGGTCTGGTCCCCCGGCTGCGGCTGGTACTGCGGTGGCTGCTGGTCGGTCCCGGGGTACCAGGAGTGCTGGTACTCGTAGCCGTCCTGAGTCATGCGTTCCCTTTGTCCCGACTGCGTCTGGCAGCCGCCAGCATCTCACGCCACCCGGGGTGGGTACTCAGGATTCGCGCAGCGCCCGGTCGATCCTGGCCGCGAGTTGGAGGTCCAGGCCGGTCAGGCCGCCGGCGCTGTGGGTGGACAGGACGAAGCTGAGGGTGCGCCAGCGGATGTCGATGTCCGGGTGGTGGTCGAGCTCCTCGGCGGCCTCGGCGACCGCCACCACCACCCGGATCGCGGCCGGGAAGTCGGCGGCGTCGGCGGTCCTGGCGATCGAGTCGCCCTGGCGCTGCCAGCCGGGGAGTTCGGCCAGTCCGGCGGTGATTTCGTCCTCGGTCAGCAGGATGCGGTTGGTCATGTTTCCCGAGCTTAGGGGACCGAGGACGAAATCTGATGGAACGTCAGCTGATCAGCAGCTTGGTGACCGCGATCAGGCCGACCACCACGATCAGGCCGCGCAGGGCGACGGGTGGCAGGCGGCGGCCGACCTTGGCGCCGATAAGGCCACCGAGCGCCGAGCCGACCGCGATCAGCAGCGCCACCAGCCAGTCGATGTGGGCGGTGAACATGAAGAAGATCGCGGCGACAGCGTTGACGATCAGCGCCAGCACGTTCTTGACGGCGTTCATCCGCTGCAGTTCGTCGCGGAGCAGCATGCCCATCAGGGCGAGCAGCAGGACGCCCTGGGCGGCGCCGAAGTAGCCGCCGTAGATGCCGGTCAGGAAGACACCGGCGACCAGGGCGGGGCTGCCGTCCGGGTGGGTGGTGGCGCCGCCGCGGGCGGCGACCGCGCGGGCCACCCGGGGCTGGATCACCACCAGGACCAGGGCGAGCAGGATCAGCACCGGGACGATCGCGTCGAAGGCCTTGCTGGGCAGCCGGGTGAGCAGCATCGCGCCGAGCAGGCCGCCGAGCATCGACGCGATGCCCAGCCGGATCAGCCGGCCGCGCTGACCGACCAGTTCGCGCCGGTAGCCGATCGCACCGCTGACCGATCCCGGCACCAGGCCCAGCGTGTTGGACACGTTGGCGGTGACCGGGGGCAGCCCGAACGCCAGCAGGACCGGGAACGTGATCAGCGTTCCCGATCCCACGATGACGTTGATGGTGCCCGCGCCGGCTCCGGCGGCGAAGACCGCCAGTCCTTCCCAAGGAGTCATGGACTCGTCCCTACGTCTCGCGTGTCCGCCCCCGGTTCCGGGTGGCGGCTCTCGCGATCATTCCGGACGACGGCCCCGCCGCCCAGCGGGTTTCAGGATGAGAGACAACACGTGAGACGGTGCGGACGATCCACTTACTCCGCGTCGACCTGCTCCGGGTCGGCTTGATCCGGGTCGGCTTGATCCGGCGACTTAACGCGGGTCGACTTGCTCCGGCGGCCTACTCCGGGTCGATCTGCGGGTACTCCCTGGTCGGGGTGACCCGGGGCCGGGCAGCGCCCTTGTCGTCGGCGTCGAGCGGGCGCGGACCGTTGCCGCCGGCGGGGACCTGCTTCGTCAGGTCCGGGCTGGGAGCCGCAGCGGCGGGGCCGGCGCTCTGGCCGGCCAGTCCGCCGAAGGCGCCGCCCAGCCCCTTGAGCGCGTCGCCGACCTCGCTGGGGATGATCCAGAGCTTGTTGGCGTCGCCCTTGGCCAACTCGGGCAGGGTCTGCAGGTACTGGTAGGCGAGCAGCTTCTGGTCGGCGTCGCCCTCGTGGATGGCCTCGAAGACGGTGCGGATCGCGGCCGCCTCACCGTCGGCGCGCAGCACGGCGGCCTGCGCCTCACCCTCGGCGCTGAGCACCGCGGCCTGCTTCTCACCCTCGGCGCGCAGGATCGCGGCCTGCCGGGCGCCCTCGGCGGTCAGCACCGCCGCGCGCTTGTCCCGTTCGGCGCGCATCTGCTTCTCCATCGAGTCCTGGATGGAGGTCGGCGGCTCGATCGCCTTGAGCTCCACCCGGTTGACCCGGATGCCCCACTTGCCGGTGGCCTCGTCCAGCACCCCGCGCAGCCCGGCGTTGATCACCTCGCGGGAGGTGAGGGTGGACTCCAGGTCCATCGAGCCGATGATGTTGCGCAGTGTGGTGACGGTGAGCTGCTCGATGGCCTGGATGAAGCTGGCCACCTCGTAGGTCGCGGCCCGGGCGTCGGTCACCTGGTAGTAGATGACGGTGTCGATGTTGACCACCAGGTTGTCCTGGGTGATCACCGGCTGCGGCGGGAACGGGACCACCTGCTCGCGCAGGTCGATCCGGTTGCGGATGGTGTCGACGAACGGCACCACGATGTTGAGGCCGGCGTTCAGGGTCCGGGTGTAGCGGCCGAAGCGCTCCACGATCGCCGCGCTGGCCTGCGGGATCACCTGGATCGTCCGGATCAGTGCGATGAGCGCCAGCACAACCAGAATGATCAGCACGATGAGGACGGGTTCCACGGTGTCTCCCCTGGACAACTGGACGAGCTCTGACAACTGCCGTGTACGACTGGACAACTGGACGACTGGACGGCCTGCGCCTGCCGCCGGCTGCTAGTCGACCAGGGCGGTGGCGCCCTGGATTTCGATGACATCCACTTGCTGGCCCGGCTCGTAGACATGGTCCGGATGCAGCGAGCGGGCCGACCAGATCTCGCCGTTCAGCTTGATCCGTCCGCCCGTCTCGTCCACCCGTTCCTGCACGACGGCCCTGGCTCCGAGCAGCGCCTCGATGCCCATCCGGACCTGCGGGCCCTTCTTGAGCTGCCGGTAGGCGATCGGCCGGACCACCACCAGCATGGCCACCGCGACCCCGACGAAGACGAGGAACTGCCAGACCACCCCCGCCCCGAGCCCGGCGGCTATCGAGGCCGCGACCGCGCCGACCGCGAACAGGCCGAACTCCGGCAGCGCGGTGGCCGCCAGCGGCACGCCCAGACCCACGGCGACCAGCAGCCACCACACCCAGCTGTCCACAGAGCCATCCTAGGGAGGAAACGACGTCCGGTGTGGTGGGTTCCCGCAGGTGGACGGCTGGAAACCGGTCATCTGTGCGCGCTCGCGCCGGGCGCGGTCAGGCAAAGGCTCTCAGCCGAGCGGCAGGCCCTGGGCCGACCAGCGGTCGCCGTGCCGCTCCAGGGTCAGCGGCAGGCCGAAGCAGAGCGAGAGGTTGCGCGCCGTCAGCTCGGTGTCGATCGGGCCGGCCGCCAGCACCTTGCCCTGACGGATCATCAGCACGTGGGTGAAGCCGGGCGCGATCTCCTCGACGTGGTGGGTGACCATCGCCATCGCCGGGGCGTAGGCGTCCTGGGCCAGCGCGCCGAGGCGGCGGACCAGGTCCTCGCGGCCGCCGAGGTCCAGGCCGGCGGCCGGCTCGTCGAGCAGCAGCAGCTCGGGGTCGGTCATCAGGGCACGGGCGATCAGGGTGCGCTTGCGCTCGCCCTCGGACAGGGTGCCGAACTGGCGCTGCTCGTAGCCGCCCATGCCGAGCCGGTCGAGCAGCAGCAGGGCACGCGACTCGTCGGTGGTCTCGTAGGTCTCCTGCCAGGTCGCGGTCATGCCGTAGGCCGCGGTGAGCACCGTCTGCAGCACGGTCTGCTCGCGCGGGATCCGGTCCAGCAGCGAGACGCCGGCCAGGCCGATCCGCTGGCGCAGGTCGAAGACGTCCACCGAGCCGAGCTTCTCGCCGAGCACGGCGACCTGGCCGCTGGTCGGGTGCAGGTAACTGGCGGCCACCTGGAGCAGGGTGGTCTTGCCGGCGCCGTTCGGCCCGAGGATCACCCAGCGCTCGCCCTCGGCCACCGACCAGGAGACCTGGTTGATCAGCGCGCGCCCCTCGCGGACAACGGAAACGTCAACCAGCTCCAGCACGTCGCTCATGCCTACGCTTCTCCCAATCCAGTGCAGCTACTCGAGCAGATTCTCGGCCGTCGGTGCGGGCGGGCAGCCTACTCCGCCGACCTGGTGGGCGGGGAGGGAGCGGGTTGCGCGCACAGCAACAGGGCAAACCTACGCCACCCGGATGTCGGCGTTGTCCGTAGGCTGGCGGGATGCCGCTGACACCTGCATCGTCACCTGCCGCCGACCCGTTCGCCGAGCCCCGCTCCGCCCGCCTGACCGCCTGGGGCAACTCGCTGCTGGCCGGTTTCGCACCCCCGGACCACGTGGTGGAGGAGGTGGTCGGCAGCGACGAGAGACACCGGATGGTCGGGCTGCCCGGGGACGTCGAGGGCGAGCAGCACGCGCTCAGCTGGGGGCTGGGGCGGCTGCGGGTGCTCGGGGTGAAGGGCCTGCGCCTGGCCCTGCCCGCCGAGGGGCACCCGCTGGGCCTGACCGGCCCGGCCCCGTTCAACGTCGCGGCGCTGGCGGTCGGCGAGGCGGTGCTGGCCGTCGGGGTGCCGATCGGCTTCGTCCCCGAGATCGAGGTGTACGGCCCGCCCGGGGACCAGTCGGCCACCGTGCTGTGGCGCTGCCTCGAGGTGCGGGACGCGCCACCGGCCGACGTGCCGTCCCTGTACGAGGCCGAGCGCGAGCTCGCGGAGGGCCTGCGCGAGACGACCCTGCTGCTCTCCCGACTGGATGTCGCCGGCGCCGGCCCGGAGGCGCTGCGGGCGCTGGAGCAGTACCGGCGACGGACACACGGTTCACTGCTCGCGCCCGGCTACCCGCCGCGGGCGGTACGGGTGCTGGAGTCGGCGCGTCAGGTCTCGGCACTGCTGAACATCGCGGCGGACAGCCACGGCGCCGCGGTGAGTGCGGGTGAGATGGCCGCCCGGGCCGCGGCGCTGACGCCGCTTCGGCGCACGGCGCGGCGGGCGCAGGTGGCGGCGTACAACGCGCTGGTGGACGAGGCTTCGTCGTAGTTCCTGCTGAACGTCTGTGTGCAGCCCTTATGCATCTCCGTGGCGGACGGCCCAGAGGGCGGCCTGGGTGCGGTCGGCCAGGTCCAGCTTCATCAGGATGTTGGAGACGTGCGTCTTGACCGTCTTCTCGGAGAGGTTGAGGCTGCGGGCGATCTCCCGGTTGGAGCGGCCGTCCGCGATGTGCCCGAGCACCTCCCGCTCACGCTCCGTCAGGGTCCCGCCCCGGCCCTGCGGAGCGCGCGGGGAGTCGTCGGCGAGCAGTGCGCCGGCCAGCTCGGGCTGGAGCAGCACATGGCCGGCGTGCACCGAGCGGATCGCCCCCGCCAGCGCCTCCGGGTCCACGTCCTTGTAGACGTAGCCGGCCGCGCCCGCGCGCAGCGCCGGGACCACGGTGCGGTGTTCGGTGAAGCTGGTGACGATCAGCACGCGGGCCGGGTTGCCGTCCGCCTTGAGCCGCTTGAGGGCTTCGAGGCCGTCGACGCCGGGCATCTTGAGGTCCATCAGGACGACGTGCGGGGAGAGCTCCTGAGCCTTCGTCACGCCCTCGGCGCCGTCGGCGGCCTCACCCACCACCTCGATGTCGTCCTGCACTTCGAGGAAGGTACGCAGGCCGCGGCGGACCACCTGGTGGTCGTCGACCAGCAGCACCCGAATCCTGTCCCTGCCGCTGTCGCTGTCCTTGAACGTCTCGTCAGGCACCGGGCACCTCCAGTTCGATGACGGTCCCCTGCCCGGGAGCCGAGGTGAGGGTCAGGCGGCCGCCGACAGTCTGCGCGCGGTCGCGCATCGACACCAGTCCGAGGTGGCGGCCGGCTCGACGGACCGACTCGGGGTCGAAACCGCGGCCGTCGTCGGTGATCCGCAGAACGGCGCCGCGGGTGCTGGTGCCCCTGAGCGTCACCTGCACGTGCTTCGGCTCGGCGTGCCGCAACGCGTTGTGCAGCGCCTCCTGGGCGATCCGCAGGACGGCCGCCTCCTGCGCGGGCGGCAGGGTGCGCACGCCGCCGTCCTCGTCGAAGGCGACGGTGGCGGTGTGCGCGCGGTCGAGCACCTGCACCTGGGAGGCCAGGGTGGCGACCAGGCCGTCCTCGTCCAGCGCGGCCGGGCGCAACTCGACCACCACGGCGCGCAGCTCGTCGGCCGCCTCGGCCGCCAGCCGGGCGACCTCGTGCAGCTCCTGCTTCGCCCGAGCCGGGTCCCGGTCCACCAGAGTGGCCGCGGCCTTCGCCGTCAGGCGCAGGCTGAACAGCTTCTGCGAGACCGCGTCGTGCAGGTCATGGGCGATCCGCGCGCGCTCGCCCGCCAGCGTCAGCTCCCGGCTGCGCTCGTACAGGCGGGCGTTGGCCAGCGCTATCGAGGCGTGCGCGGCGAGGATCCGCAGCAGCCGCTCGTCGCGGTCGGTGAAGCCTCCCGCCTTGTTGGCGAGGAAGATCGCGCCGAGGATCTCCGCACCGTCGAGGATCGGCATCCCGAGGAAGTCCTTCATGTCCGGATGCGCCTCGGGCCACCCCTCGAAGGCCGGCGCCTTCCTGACATCGGCCAACCGGGTCGGCGTCACCTCGTGCAGCATCGTCGCGAGCACCCCGTGCTGACGCGGCAGTGGCCCGATCGCCTTCCACTGCTCGTCGGTCACCCCGTCCACCACGAACTGCGCGAACCCCCCGTGGTCGTCCGGCACCCCGAGCGCCGCGTACTCGGCCCCCAGCAGACTCCGCGCGGAAGCGGTGATCCGCCGCAGCACCTCACGCACCTCGAGATGCCCACTCATCGCAAGCACCGCATCACTCACGGCCTCGAGCCCGCCAAGCGCCTCACCGTCGATCTTCCCCATGGGGGAACGGTAGCGCGGGGCGGCGGTGGCGGGCGTGGGGCTGGGGGCGGGGTGGGGGTGAGACGTGGGGCTTAGGTCCCCTGTCGCTCACCGATCTGGTGGATACGGTGGGCGGTGCGGTAGCCCTGGACAACCTCGCCCCGATCGCCCTCCTCACCCGCAATCCCGAGGGCGACCTCAGACCGGCCTCCAAGCCCGAGGTGGGGAGTGAGCCCGAAGCGCGGAGACCGGACCGCGCCGCCCCCGATCGGAGACGAGCACGCCTTCGCTTCGCCAACACCGAGGCCGCCGACGGCTGGGAGCACCTGAGCCGCTAAGACGCGGGCAACCCGCGCCGAGCCTACGAGAAGATCCGGGCCACTCCCCACTCCGCAGACAATCCCTCAAGGGCCAGGAACTCGAACGCTGGCAGTACGAGGTCACCGGCGGTGCACGTATCTGGTATCTGCTGGACGATGCCAACCAAACCGCCTGGATCACCTATGCGGGCACCCGCAACCTCAAGGCCACGGACTGACCTTCTCCCCTGCACACCCACCGCAGGTGACGTCCCCACTACCACTGCCACTCAAGGCATTTGAGCCGGGTGGCAGCGAGCCAGTTGAAGCGGGTTTAGCTCCCTCTCCTGCATAGAATGTGATCATGCGCATGGAAAACCAGTGTCGATGACGTGCCACACTGCTTCCAGTGCGATGACTAGGACGATCTCGATGACGCCGACGAATACGCTGTGTGGCCAGCGAGCGAGGACGCTCTGGCGACGGGATGAGAGCAGTGGGCGATCTTCGCCCGGTGAGACCAAAGGTGCAAGACGTGGGCTGTCGGGTCGGCCAGCCATCCTGGGTACGGGGATCGATTCTCGGTACGCCGAACTGGCCTCGCTGCTCGCACCGTACCGTCAGGCGCCGGCCGATGCCGGGCAGTTGGTCGGTCGATGGTGGTTCGTCGAGGGCGCCCGCGATCGGATCGACGGGGTCGGCTACTTGGTCAGGCGGAGTCCGAGCAGGTGAGGCCCGCCATCGATATCTGGAGCGGCGGGGCGGCGAGCGCGAGACCGCCGGAGGGGATCGGCCACGCTCTAGTCCGACGCGCCCTGGCTGGCCTGCGCGACTGAAGCGAGCTTGCCCCGGACACCACCCATAGCAAGCGAAAAGGGCCCGTCAGTTAGCTGACGGGCCCTCACGCATGATCGAGGCTAAGGTCCTACGAGGCCACAATAGTGATGGCTAGCAGTCACCGCGCCATATTGTTGGCTAGCTCCTCGACCGACAAGAAGCTCTCTCTTTCCTGTTCGCCAATCAGATCGTCCACTCGGTAGCCGGATCGCTCAAGAATGACGAGCGAGGTTGCGATAAAACCTCGCGAAAGCTCCCTCAGGACTGGATGCTGAGATGTCCGGGCCGCAATCTCTCTTACGAAACTCTTGAAAATCGGTCCGTCAACCCTGTACCAGTCGGCCGCGCGCGCCTCGAGTCCAGTGGGCACTTCGTATGATCCCGCCAGGCTGTTGGCGGTGGCAACGAATAGCTCTCCAGCGGTAACCGCCGGGCTCCACACTGTCTCGTTTTCCAGGTCATCGAAGATGAAACTCATTCTGCAAACTCCACCAAAACCTTGACGGAGTTCTTTTCCACCCATTGATCCACGGCGGCGTTAACCTCGCTTCGCAGTGCCGCTTCAATTCCCGGCTTGGTGAACTTCATGCCGAGTTCAGCATTTTCGTAGCCGGGGATATGTTGGCGGGCCTCAAGATACTTGTCGAGTTTTTCCGTAATGTGCTTAGCCGCCCACCCCTTCGGATCCTGAGCCCCGATTGCCGTCTTTAGCTCAGTCAATCTTCCATTGATCGTCCTGTCAATGTCAGTGATGATTCTACCCGGATCATTTGGATCCTTCACAACGAAGTCATTGGGGAGCGGCGCAGGCTTCCCGCCGGGAAGAAGGGGTAGCATCGCGGCCATCGCACCCACAGCCGAGTCAGCTTGCGCCATGTTGTCATAGACTTGCTGAAGATCATCCCTGATCTGATCCCGCTCGGAGTCTGGCACACCATAGGCGGTAATGAAGCCGATCCAGCCGGTCCAATCGTTCCTGCGGTCGTACTGATGGATCTCCTTGGTCAGCTTCGCTAGGTCTTGTTGGAGCCGCGTATTGGCGTCCGTCGCCTGTTGTGCATGCGTCAGCGCAGAGTTGGCCAAGCTGTCAAGGGTGCTGGTATCCGGGTTATCGCCATTGCCACCTGTCCCAGGCCCGTTCCCGGGGGTCACGGCCGGAGAGATATTTAGGCTGCTACCGCCAGTGGCGGGACCACCGTTGGTTCCGCACGGGTCGTCGCCATTCTGGCCACACACGGAGCGTTTTCCAGTGGGGTCGCTCTGGTTGAGCGGGCTGTTGTTGCCGTAGGCGTAGCCGTTCCACTGCTGGGGGTCGGCGCTGTCCAGGAGTGGGTCGGGGTTGATGAATCGGCCGGTAGAGGCCTGGTATTCGCGGGCGCCGAGGTTGGTGAGGTTGGTGTTGGTGTCTCGGGTGCCGCCGACGAAGCCCTTGTCGCCGGCCCAGTTGTTGGTGGCGGTGTTGGTGGCCCGCTGGTTGCCGAAGGGGTCGACGGGGTTGCGTGTCTGCGTAAGGGAGTTGGCGTCGATGGACAGGGTGTTGGTGCCGTGCTGGTCGGCGAACTGGTAGGTCGAGCTACCGACCGTGCGGACCAGGGTCACACCGCCCGGCATCGTGTAGTAGCGGGTACCGGTCCGGGCGCCGTTGGACGGGGTATAGGTCAGCTCGTCCTGGCCGCCGTCGAGGGTGACGGTCGTCTTGCCGGGGTTGCGGCGGATGAGCTGGTTGCCCTCCGCGTCGTAGACATACGTGGTGGTGGCCCCGCCGACGGTTTCGGAGGCGAGCTTGCCCTCCGCGTCCCAGGCGAGGGTGGCACTGGGGTTGGCGTCGGTGCCGTTCCAGGTGTTGGTGCTCCACAGCGGGTTCTGGTTCAACGCCTGCGCCGACTTGTAGACGACCAGGTTCCCGTCGTCCTGCAGCGCCAGGTACGCGCCCGGGTTCGGGTACGTGCCCGAGGACCACAGCGGGGTGTTGTTGACGTCATAGATGACGAAGTTGCCATCGGTCTGCATCGTGGCGTGCGCGCCCGCATGCCCCCAGGTACCACTGGCCCAGGTCACCGCGCCCGTGCGCAGCGAGACCAGGACGAGGTTGCCGTCCGCCTGCATCGACAAGCGCGTGGAGTTCGACGTGATGCTCTGGCCGCTGCCGAGGACCCAGCCGCCGAAGAGGTTGCGGGTACCGGACGGCGGGTTGATCGCCGTGGTGTTGCCGGCGCCGTCGTAGGTGTCATTGCCGGCGTAGGCGGTCACGCCGTTGACGCTGTTCTGGCTGCCGGTCAGGGCGTGCGGGCCGCCGTTGCCGTTGCCGTTGTTGACCGAACCGGCGGGCTGGAAGGTCTGGTTGGTCGTCAGGTCCTTCGTCGTGTCACCGGCGGTGTCGTGCTGCACCAGCTGGGTGCGGTTGCCGGTCAGGTCGTAGCTGTACGACTGCCAGTACGCGGACGGGCCGCCGACCGTGGTGCGGTTGGGCGCCTGGGCGCCGCTGGTGGGTGTCGTGTTGGTGCAGTTCCCGATCGCACCGACGGAGGGCTGCGCCGCCATGGTGGTGGAGCCGGTGTCGGTCCACGCCATGCCCAGGCGGCCGAGGTAGTCGTAGGTGAAGCACTGACGGTCGGTCGCCGACGGCGTGTTGTTCGGAATCGAGCTGATCGCCGTGATCTGACCGGCCTGGTTGTAGGCGTAGTTCAGCTGCTGCACCGAACCGGTCGGGTTCGGCTGCGCGTCCACGAACTGGGAGACCTGACGGCCGGTCGGCTCGTCCCACGTGTTGGTGGCGACCAGCTCGGTACCCCACGGATTCACCGTGGTCCGCACCGAACGACCGTACGCGTCATAGGCGTTGACCTTGTCGTACGCAGTCGCGCTGCCGTAGCCGATCAGCGGACCCCGCAGGTCATAAGCGAAGTTGATCTGCTCGGCCGCCACGTCGCCGACAGCACCGCGAACGTCCTGCTTCATCGCCCCGGTGATCGAGTCGTAGGTGGGCAGGTCGGTGAATGTATACGGAGTGGTCAGGCCGACCTCACTGCCCGGGATGCTCTCCGTGACCGAAGTCGGGCGGTATGCCGCGTCGTAGGAGTTGATGGTCTTGGAGTACACACTCCCCGAAGTCCCACCAACGTAGCGGATCGAAGTAGCCGGCTGACCCTTGCCACCCGAGACAGTGTCGTAGGTGAAGCCGGTTAGCTGCTTCGTCGGATCCGTCGTGGACGTACCACTGAACGAACCGGTCTTGCGACCAAGCAGGTCGTAGCTGTAAGCGATCGACTGACCGCGGCCATCCGTCACCGTGGCCAGACGGCCAGCTGCATCGTAAGCCAGGGTGCTGGTGCCGGCATCCGGGTCTGTGACCGAGCTCTGACGGTTGCGCAGATCGTAGGTGTAGGACCAGGAGTTGCCGGACGCGTCCTGACGGGTGTTGGGCTGGCCGGACGGGTTGTAGGTGTACCGGGTGACATCCGCGTCGCTCGCGTTACCGGTCGCTGTCGCGGTCCGGTACTGCCACAGCTGCGCGGTGCGACCACGGACGTC
This sequence comes from Kitasatospora azatica KCTC 9699, assembly GCF_000744785.1. Taxonomy (NCBI): domain Bacteria; kingdom Bacillati; phylum Actinomycetota; class Actinomycetes; order Kitasatosporales; family Streptomycetaceae; genus Kitasatospora; species Kitasatospora azatica. The sequence continues at coordinate 2,037,919 of NZ_JQMO01000002.1, forward strand.
CAGCACGGTGCTGGTGGCAGTGGCCCCGGTGGGCGGGGTGACGTCGACACGGTCCACGCCCGGGTAGGCGGTCGTAGTGGTGTTCTGCGGGACGTCGTAGGCCCGGAACTGACTGGTCAGCGCCCGGCCGCGGCCGTCAAAGGTGGTCAGCGTCTGGTGCGGGACGTGCGTCAGATCAGGGTTGAACCACGTCGTGCTCGGAGCCGCATCCGCGTTGTAGTAGGCGGCGTTGGCCCGCCAGACGTGGCCCTGCGAGTCGTAGAAGTTGTCCGTCACCATCCGGCCCGCATAACCGCTGTAACCGGGAGTGCCCTGCGTCTGAATCGTCCGGCCGAGACCGTCCATGATCGCGATCGACGTGCTGTAGTTGGCGCCGTCGCTCTGCAGCGAGCTGCTGGTGACAGTCGAGGCACCGCTGGTGCCGCTAACCGTGTAGGCGAACGTCGCCGAAGCGCTCTGCGAAGTCGACCGACCAGGCGACCAGGCCGCCGTGAGCCTGCCGAGGGCGTCGTAGGACCTGGTGACAACCTGACCGTTGGGATCAGTGACCGTCAACGGCAGCGCTCGGGCGATGTCCAAGACGGTCGCGATAGTGCGGCCGCTTGCCGCGTCCGACGCACCCGCCGGGGCGGGAGTTGTCACCGCGACTGAGTTCGGCAACTCACCGGAGTTCGCATTGCCATACACCGTCCTCGTGATCGAGCCACCGGTGTGTGAACTGTCCGTCGTATTCGGATTGGCCACCGAGACGATACGACCGTACGTGTCGTATTGAGTCGTCCCTGTAGTCGTGAATTGGCCGTTGCCGCCGGCATCGTAGTGGTCAAGCACCTGAAGCCCGGTCACCTCGGCTTTGGCGCCGGCCGTGCCGTAGGCCTGGCCGTCGAAGAGCGTGCGGCCACCCGAGACGGTGTTCGACGCCGTCGGCGTGGCAGTGCAGGCGCTGGGTCCGGAGATGGTCAGGGTCTGCGCAACCAGGCCGGTCAGCATCGGGTTGCTGCTCGTCGCGTATGTCGGCACCGTGCAGGTATCGGGCGTGCCGTCAGCAGTGCTCAGGGTGGAGACCACTCGGTTGGCGTGTGCCGGGTCTGTCGTCGTGACGGTACTCGCGGCCTGCCAGAAGCCGTCGGTCTTCAGCGCCTTGGTGATACCCGTGGTCGAGGTGCTCGTGAAGCGGGCGACCAGGTCCGGTAGCCCCGCGCGCGGGTGGGTGGCCGTGGTGACCGGGCCGCTGCTGGTGTTCGCCGTATAGGCCGCGGGTGGAGCGCCGACGGTGTTGTAGGTGTCGGATTCCAGCGTCTGGCCGGAGAGCCAGTCGTCGTCCGAGACCGGGCCGCTCTTCGGACCCGACACGTTCACCTGAGTGGTGCCCGTGCTCTGGTCGCCGTTCATACCCTGGTAGAAGCTGGTCGAACTCTGCCCCTGCGGGCCGTCGGTGCCGGTACCGGTGACTGCCGTCACCGACGCGTAGCCGCGGAACTGGTCCCAGGTACGGGACTTGGCGTCCACGATGGTCGCGTCGTTGTGGTGCCAGGCTGCCAGACCATAGGTGTACGTGGTGACCTGCGGCTTGTCGCCAGCGGCGAGCTTGGGGTCGACCGTGACCAGACTGACCGGGTACCGCTGGAACCAGTCGTCCGTCGGTGTGCTGTCGGCGGTCGAGTTCGGCCCGTACCACTTGACGTTGAAGCAGCTCATGGTGTCGCCGACGGCAGTCGCCGGCGGCATCTGGTGATACGCGTTCGAACACCATGACGGGAAGGTGTGCCCCTGCTGGTAGACGACGCCGATCGTCCCGCCCGTCTCGGTGGTGACCACCGTCAGGCGGGGACGGTTGTAGTCGGGGCGAGCCGGGCTGTTGCCGTCCACCCGGTTCTGCATCAGCTGCCAGGTGAAGGAGACCGCCGGCAAGGTGACCGCCGACTGGCCATTCTGGTTGTCCTGCGCGGTGTGCTGCACCGAGGCCAGCCACGGGATCTGGGTGTTCTCCGAGCTGTTCTGCGCGTTCACGAACACGTGCGACAACTGGTAGCTGTCCACCGTCCGGTAGGAACCGTTGCTACGCACCTGCGTGGCAATCGTGTTCAGCCACTTGCTGGTCCAGAACGAGGGGCTGTTGTTCGCGCAGCTCGAGGCATCGCACTGCTGGTCCAGCGGGACGTCCGGCCAGCTCGCGGCGTTCGCCAAAGTGCGCTGGCTCGGGTCGCACGCGGCCGTCGAGGTCACACAGCGCTCGCCCGAGGTGAAGACGACCTTGGCCGCGCTCTGGTAGTTGCCGTTGGCGCCCAGCTGGTCGGAGAGCAGCTGGCCGTAGTCGATCTCCGCTAGGACACCCGCGCGGGTGTAGGAGGAGTTGCTGCCGCTGCCGCCGTTCTGGCCGGCACCACGCGAGTAGTAGTTCGCCTCCGCGTTGTACCGGTACGTCGTCAGATTCCCGTGCAGGTCAACGACAGCGTCCAGGTTCCAACGCCACGCACTCTGGCACCACGAAGACGTGGTGGTCGAGGAGTTGTAGCAGGGGTCACCCGGCTTCGGTGAGTACACCGGGACCGTCCATGCGGACTGCGCGTCCGGGCCGATGGTGCTCGCCTTGCCGTCCGCACCGGGCAGGTGGCTGGCGCCGAAGTAGTACACCGTGCCAGTCGTGTCGGTGACCCGCAGGTAGGAGCCGTTCCAGGTGCCGTTGCTCGCACCGGTCAGGTACTCGATCTTCGTGCCGTCGTCGTTCTTCAAGTGCCACGAGCAGTTCGACTGCTCCTCAGCGGCAACGAACGTCTTGTTGCACGACGCGTCGTCCGGCACCAGCTCACCCGAGTGACCCGCCAACGACATCGTGAGATTCGCACCCGCCCAGCAGTCGTCACCCGACCCCGTGATCCCGTCACGGCTGCACGGCTGGTACGAGCGCTCCACGAAACCCGTACTCAGGTCCCAGCCGTCACCACCCACCCACGACGCCTGCGAGTTCGTCGAGGACGTCTTACCGTCCACCGACGCCGAGTCATAGGACAGTCCAACACTGGGTGCAGACCCGCCGATCGATGGCGGGACCGACACCGGATACCCGTACGTGAACGCCCCCGACGAGCCACCCGCAGTCCAGTTCGTGCTGGGGTTCAACGACGTCGCACTGTAGGTGCCGGCCCCACTGCTGGTCCCGGTGACCACGCCGACAACCGAGGCACTTGCAGCCGAAGCCGTCACCCCATCAGCGGTCGCAGCCATCGCCCGCGGCTGCGTGCCGGTGGGGGCAGCGGCCGGGGTGGTCACGTCAGCGACCAAGCGCTTGCTCACCCGGTCGTAGTGCGAAGGCAGCGGAGTACGAGTCTGACAGCCCTTCACCTGTGGCGTCGTCAGAGCACACGCCGGCAGCGACACCAGGGTCGCGCGGTCGGCGAAGCTACCGCCCACCGTGCCGAGCTGGTCGAGCGCCACACCGACGCGAAGCTTCGAGCCCGGCTTCGCACCGTCACCCGAGAGCGCAATGAGGCCGTCCGGAGCCCCGGCGGCGGTGGCGGTTGCCTGATCGACAAGGGAGACCTGGACCGAACCTACCGATCCGTCAGCCGACTGGGCCTGCGCCTGCGCGGAGTTCGCGGACTTCTCCGGAGCCAGCGGCGCCAACCATACCGGCAGCGACCCCGCCTGCACCTCGGCACCAGCGGCCGGAGCCTGCTCCGTCCCACCCACCGCATTCGCCCGCGGAGCCGTCACACCCGCAGCAGGCGCGGCCGGCAGCGTCACACTCGCCTGCCCCGGCTTCGCCTTCTTCCCACCCGCAGCAGGAGGCGTCCACACCTGACCCGCCGGATAGGAAGGCTTCGACGCCGCCAGCGCCGCCTGACTCTTGCCTGGCACCGAAGCCGTCTTCGGCAACGGCGTGTTGGGCGGCGTCCAGACCTTGTCGTTCGGATCACCCGCCAGCGCAAAGGCCGGCGTGGACAGCATCGCTGTCACCACCGCCAACGCGCTGACCACAGCCAGACGCGGACGAATCGACCGCCAGATTCCGCTGGAACCCGGGCGGCCAGCTGGTATCTCCACCAGAAACCCCCACTGGTGACATTCTCGTCACCCTTATTTGCACCCCTACGCAACGAATGGCGAGCCGACCGTAGCGGCTGGAGATCAACTAGCGCGAGGCTCGCCCGTGAACTGTGCCGAGTGATTCATCTCACACCTCGAGCGATCTAGATCATCTACAGCCAAATCGGTCATATCCATTTGCGAAAGGCACAGTTGAGCGCGCAGCGTGTCGGCGCACACGTGCACGATGCGTGCGCCGACCATCACATCCATCACGTGGGGGACCCCTGTGCCCAACTCACCAACCGTGCGCCGACAGCGCACGTCACTCGGCGCCGCACGGCGCTGGGCTGCCGCCGCGAGCGTGATCGCGCTCGCGGGCGCGACCCTGGCCACGCAGGCCGGTCTGGCCACTCATGCCAGTGCCGCCGCCGGCATCCCGGACGCCGCCACCGCCGCCGCCATCAACGCCGCGCACGCGAAGGACCCGAGTCCGGCCGGCGACGACGCCAAGGAGTTCGCGCAGGCCAAGTCGACCGGGAAAAACGTCCAGATCGACCGGCTGACCACGGAGTTCACCGAGACCTACGCGACGCCGGCCGGCCACTACCAGCAGACCGGCCACCCCGACCAGCAGCGCCTGAAGGCCGGCGGCCAGTGGAAGAACCTGGACGCCACCCTCAAGCCGCAGGCCGGCGGCGGCTACGCGCCCGCCGCGACTCCCTCCGGCGTGGTGCTCTCCGCCGGCGGCAACGGGCCGCTGGCCACGATGACCAGCCCCGACGGCAAGAAGCTCGCCCTCACCGCGCCCTTCAACCTGCCCGCCCCGCAGGTCAACGGCGACAACCTGCTCTACCCGGGCGTGCTGCCCGACACCGACCTGAAGGTCACCGTCGGCAAGAGCGGCAGCGTCAGTACCGTGCTGGTCCTCAAGACCAAGGCGGCCGCCACCAACCCGGCGTTGAAGAAGCTGCACTTCGCCACCACCACCGACGGTGTCACCGTCCAGACGGGTGCCGACCAGAACCTCACCGCCCAGGGCAGCGACGGCAAGCCCCGCTGGACCGCGCCCGCACCCACCATGTGGGACAGCAGCAACGCCAAGCCCCAGCAGGCCAAGGCTGCTGCCGGAAGCGCCAGTGCTGACGCCCAGTCAGCCCAGTCGAGTCAGTCGGCTCCCGCCGCGCCCGCTCAGGGCAGCAAGCCGCAGGCCGAGGCGGCGAGTTCCACCGACGGCCCGGGCAGTGCGGCCAAGGTGGCCAAGATGCCGGTCGAAACCCACAGCGACGGAATCGATCTGACGCCTGATCAGAACCTGCTGGCCACCGGCGACGCGCCCTTCTACGTCGACCCGGCCTGGATCCCCTGGTCGACCAGCAGCAACGGCAACACCTTCGTCCAGTCGAACTACCAGAGCGCGAACCACTACAACAAGAACAACGAGCGCCTCGGTGTCGGTATGTGCGGCACCTACGCCGCCGGCGACAGCTGCGTCCCGTCCGGCCTCTACCGCGCCTTCTACCAGTTCGACACCAGTGCCCTGCACGGCGTGATCATCAACTCCGCCAAGCTGGACGTCTGGGAGTACGCCTCCGCCGACTGGAGCTGCACCAACACCTACCCCGTCGACGTGTACTGGGAGGACGGCCCGATCGGTCCCAACACCGTTTGGGGCAACCAGCCCAACCCCCAGGGCGGAAAGCTCGACTCCACCAATGTCGCCGGATCCGGCGGCAGCGGCTGCTACAACGACATCGACGTCCAGTACTGGAACATGGGCGCGACGCTCAACAACGCCATCAGCAACAACAACATGGTGACCCTCGGCCTGCGCGGCAACGAGAGCAACCAGAACGCGTTCAAGCGCTTCGAGTACAACGCCAGCCTCTCGGTGACGTACGACCGGGTGCCCAACGTGCCCACCGACCCGCAGGTCAACCCGGCGCCCTACATGGTGAGCACCGGCCAGACCAACCAGAACTGCAACGGTGGTTGGAACAACTGGAGTTGGCTGGGCGCCGGCACCGACGCGGCGGGTGCGGTGAGCATCAGCACCGTGGTCTCCAGCCCGGCTCCGCAGGACCAGCTGCGCAGCAACCTCAACATCTGGGACTACACCAACAACAACGCCGGCCTTCCGGGCAACCCCAACACCGAGTCGCCGTGGGCGCCCAACGGCTCGCGGGCGACGTACACGCTGCCGGGTGGCTTCATCAAGGACGGCCACATCTACGGCTACCACCTGCAGGCCACCGACGAGCTCTCCGGTGCCTCCTGGTCCGGCTGGGGTCCGGTCTGCACCTTCGCGGTGGACCAGACGCCGCCGGTGGTGAACACCAGCGCGGCGACGGACCTGGCGCACCAGTTCCCGCCGTCCGGCAACGGGCAGGTCACCCAACTCTTCGCCGGCCAGCCCGGCTTCCTGCCGATCAGTGCGACCGACCCCGCCCCCGGTGGCGGCCTCGCCTCCTCCGGCATCGCTTGCCTGATGTGGTCCGCCGACCCGCAGTTCAACGGCTCCAGCTTCCACTGCGGGAGCAACATGCCGAACGGGCAGGTCCCGGTCACGCCGGGGCACTGGGGCACCAACATCGAGTACGTCCAGGCCAAGGACAACGCGGGCAACGTCTCTCCCGTGCTGCAGTACGCCTACTACGCGCCGTGGAACCCCAATGGCCCCCCGCCGGTCTTCGGTGACCTCACCGGTGACGGTGCCCCCGACATCCTGACCACCGACGCCGGCGGCAACCTGCGCACCTACAGCGTGCCCGGCAACGCCGCCGCCAGCGGCCCGGCGGTCGCGCTCTCCGCGCTGAAGAGTGACAGCCCGCACTACGACGCCAACAACCCCGACAACGACCCCTGGTCGAACTACCAGATCACCCACCGGGGCAGCCTGAGCGGCGGCAACAACGTGGACGACGTGATCGTCCACAAGCCCAGCGACGCCAATCTCTACTACTACCCGAACAACTCCACGGCCAGTGGCGTCCCCGGGCGGCTGGGCGCCAAGTCGACGCTGACCAAGCCGAACTGCGTCACCGGCGCCAACCAGGACTGCAGCACCTACCAGACCGACTGGTCCAGCACGGTGCAGATCGCCGCGATCGGCGACCCGAAGAACAGCAAGCTCAACCCGGTCGACTACCACAAGGCCGGCCTGATCACCGAGGAGGTCGGCAAGGACGGCAACACCGGCCTCTGGTTCTACCCGACCCCGACCTACGGCACCTTCGGCAAGCCGGTCCAGCTCGCGACCACCGGCTGGGCGGGCCTGGACCTGATCACCCCCGGTGACTGGGCCCAGACCGGCACTCCGGGCCTGTGGGCCCGCAACCGCAGCACCGGCGTCATCACCGGCTACACGCTGACCTCGGGGACCGACTCCACCGGTGGCCCGGTCAACCTCACCTGGGACACCCTGACGGCGATCAGCGCTCCGGTCACCATCGGCAACGTCCAGGTGTCCGATGTCCCGATCCTGCAGTCCGACGGCAACCTCACCGGCCAGGGCTCCCCGTCCCTGTGGGGTGTCACCCCCGGCGGCACCCGGATCACCACCTGGTACGGCAGCCCGATCATGACCAACGGCGTCGCCACCGGCTACAACTGGAGCCCCGGCGACTGGAGCATCGGCAACACCACCACGGTTCCGGATCAGTGGCTCGGCACGACCAGCCAGGAGAGCACCGGAGTCGGCGGCGCAGACCGCGCCGGCATCAACCCGCTGAGCGGCACCGGCAGCGTCACCTACGGCACCGACTCCCCCGGGAACACCCCGCTGAAGGGATCGGTGGCGCTGAACAACGGGGGCGTCCTCACCACCCCGTGGGTCAACAAGGACGACTCGGCCTCCACAGTCCTGACCAATACCGACCAGGTCATCGGCTCGGGCCAGCGGATCGTCTCGACCACCACCACGCTGACCATGCAGGGCGACGGCAACCTGATCCTGTCACCGCTCAACTCCTCGACCGTGCTGTGGGCTTCAGGCACGTACAACCACCCGGGCGCCTACGCGAAGATGCAGGTCGACGGCAACTTCGTGGTCTACGACAGCTCCAACAACGCGCTCTGGTCGACCCAGACCTTCGGCACCAACCGGCTGCGGCTGCAGACCGACCGCAACCTGGTCGTCTACGACAACAACAGCAAGGTGCTCTGGACCAGCAACACCTACAACTCCGCCTACAGCAACGTGCGAGTCGCCACCGGCAATCCCGGTGGCAGCAGCCCCGCCGTTCCCGGCCTGGACACCACCGGAAGCTACAGCGTCTCCGCCTGGGTGAAGCTCAACGGTGAAACCGGCGGCGACCAGAGCCCGATCTGCCAGCAGGGCAACACCGTCCCCTCGTTCGCCTTCACCTACCGGTCCTCCAGCCACAGCTGGTCCGCCGTCTCCACCTCCCAGGACGACAACAACACCGCCTGGCAGTTCGCGGGCGCGCCCGGCTGGACCGGGTTCGTCGGCGCCTGGACGCACCTCACCGCAACGTACTCGGCCGACACCAAGGCGCTGAGCTTCTACCTCAACGGCTACTTCGCCGGCGCCACGCCGGCCGTCGGCTGGGGCGAAACCCGTCCCATGACGATCGGTGGCTGCTACTTCGGCAACAACTACGGCAGCCTCGTCAACGCGCTCAACGGCTCGGTCTCCGATGTCCGCACCTACCCCTACGCGCTGACCTCGCAGCAGGTCGCCGCGCTGTACAACCTGCCGAGGCAGTCCGTGAGCAGCGGTCTGAGCAGCAGCAAGTGCATGGACGACAGCCAGGGTGGGCTGAACGACGGCAACTCCATCCAGATCTGGGACTGCAACGGCAGCGACGCGCAGAAGTTCTCCTTCCCCGGTGACGGCACCATCCACATCTTCGGCAAGTGTGTCGACTCCGGGGCCGGGACCGTGGGCACCAAGGTCGTCCTCTGGGACTGCAACGGCACCACGCCGCAGAAGTTCTTCCCGGACCCGAACAACAACAACCGACTGGTGAGCCAGACGCACAACGAGTGTCTGGACATCCCGCAGAGCAACACCGCCAACGGCACACAGCTCCAGGTCTACGACTGCAACTCCTCCAACGCGCAGAGCTGGACCATCAACAAGGCCAGCTGATCGCGGAGCGCTCCACCGGCCGCGCCCCGTCCCGAGGTTCACGCCTCGGGACGGGGCGCGGCCCTTTTCCGGCCGTCTGTCCTCACACGGTCGCGCGGCCCAGGGCCCGCAGGACGGCGGTGATGAAGTGGCGGGAGTGGGACTCGAAGCGGAGGTTGCCCTGGGACTGGCCGAGGGTGAGGGCCTGGCGGGCGGTGGCGAGGGCGGCGTGGTGGCGGCCAAGGGCGTGCAGGGCTTCGGCGCGGGTCTGGGTGGCGATGATGATTTTGGGGTCGTCGGGGTGGGCGCTGAGCAGTTGGACGGCCTCGGTGGCGTGAGCGAGGGCGTGGAGCGGGGCGCCGGCTCGGACCAGGGCGTTGGCGAGGTTGTTCAGGGACTGGGCGAGCAGTCGGGAGTCGGCCAGGGTGCGGGCGTGCTCGACGATCCGGGTCATCAACGGGATGGCGCGGGCGTGTTCGCCGGCTCGGACCAGGCCGTTGGCCAGGCGGGTGCGGCAGTGGTGGCCGAGCACCGGGTCGCCGAGCACGTCGGCCAGGGCGATGGCCTGGTCGAGGTGGTCGGTGGCGGCCGCGAAGTCGGCCTGTTCGATCATCACCACCGCCAAGTCGGCGTGCATCCGCACCAGCGCGGTGGGGTCCTCGCAGGCGCGGGCGGCCCGTAGGCCGGCCTCGGCGGTCTGCCGCCACTCGCGACGGCTGCGGTTCTCGTTGTAGTACAGGACGCAGGCCTGGTGGGCGAGTTGCCAGGCGGGGGCCGGGCGCCCGTACTGCTCGGCGCTGACCACCACACCGCGCACGGCGCGCTCCTCGCGGCGGAACCAGGCGATCGCCTGGCCAGGGGTGCCGAGCGGGGGCAGCGGGTCGGCGGACGGCTGCGGGTCGGCGGGCAGCACGCTGCGACTGCCCAGTCCCGCGCAGGCGGCGGCGGTCGCCGCCAGGTAGTGGCCGATCATCCGGTCCATCGCCGACTCGCGCTGGGCGCAGGTGAGTTCGGCGGCGAGCTGGGCGCTGTAGAGGCGGACCAGGTCGTGTCGGGCGAACAGGCCGGGGGCGGTCTCCTCGACCAGGTGGGCGGCGTCGAGCTGGGCGAGCAGGGTGCGGGCTTCGGCGGGCGGGACGTCGCCGAGCACGGCGGCGGCGTGCGGGTCGATCACGGCGCCCGGGTGCAGGCCGAGGTAGCCGAAGAACCGGGCGGCCGGCTCGGACAGGGCGCGGCGGGTCAGGTTGAGGGCGGCCGAGACGCCCAGCGAGCCGCCGCCGGTGGTGGCCAGCGCGGCGAGCCGGGACTGCTCGTCCAGGATCTCCCCGGCCAGGTCGCGCAGCGCCCAGTCGGGCCGGGTGGCCAGTCGGGCGGCGGCCAGCCGCAGCGCGAGCGGGAGGTGGTCGCAGCGTTCGGCGATCTCGGCGGCGGCCTGGGGTTCGGCGGCGATCCGCTGCGGGCCGAGCACCCGGCCGAGCAGTTCGACGGCTTCGTCGGGGGTCAGCACGTCGAGTGCGAGCGGTACCGCGTTGTCCTGGACCAGCAGGTCGCCGAGCCGGTTGCGGCTGGTGATCAGGGTCACGGGGGCGCTGTCGGGCGAGGGCAGCAGCGGGGAGAGCTGCTCGTAGTCGCGGGCATTGTCGAGCACGAGCAGGAGTTGACGATCCGTCAGCAGCTCGCGGTAGCGGCGGGATCGGGCGTCCAGGGTGTGCGGGAGGTCGGCGGCGGCGACCCCGAGGGCGGTCAGGAATCCGGCCAACACCTCGGCGGGGTCGCGGGGTTCGGTCTCGTCGAAGCCGCGCAAATCGGCGTAGAGCTGGCCGCCGGGGAAGCGCGGGGCGATCTGGTGGGACCAGTGCAGGACCAGGCTGGTCTTGCCGACGCCGGCCGGGCCGGTGACCAGGATCGGGCAGCGGTCGACGGGGGTGGCAGACGTGGCGGCGGAGCCGGGCGCGAGGTACGGGGCCACGGCCGCGTCCAGCCGGGCGAGTTCTGCGGCTCGCCCGGTGAAGCGACGGTTGCGGCGCGGGAGTTGGGCGATGGTGGGGCCGAGGTCCGGGCGGGGCGTCAGACCGAGAGCCGGGCCGGGCGTCAGGCTCGGGTGGGCGGCGCGCAGGACGGGGCTCGGGCCGGCGCCCCGTTCGGTGGCCAGCCGCTGCACGGTCTGCTGGTGCACGGTCCGGTGGTGGACGGCCCGCTGGTGGACGGCCAGCGCGTCGGCCTGGCGGCCCGCCTGCTCCAGACAGCGGATCAGCTGGGCGGCCAGCTGCTCACGGGTGGGGTCGGCGGCGACGGCCCGGGCGAGTTCACCCGTGTCGTCGGCCAGCTCAGCGCCCCGGCCGAGTCGGCACAGCTGCTCGGCGAGGCGCTGCAGGGCGAGCAGGCGCAGCTCGGTCAGCCGCGGGGCGACCGTCTCGCGCAGCAGGGTGGAGCCGCAGTCGGCCAGCGCCGGACCGCGCCACAGTGCCAGCGCCTGCCGGAGCAGCGGAACGGCGGCGCCGGGCTCGCCGAACTCCTCGGCCTCGGCGCAGAGGCGCTCGAAGTGCAGCGCGTCCACCTGTTCGGGGTCGCCGGTCAGCAGGTAGCCGGCCCCGCGGGTGGTGAGGGTGAGGCGGTCGTCCAGCAGGCGGCGCAGCTCGGCGATGTGGCCCTGCAGTGCGGCCCGGGCGGTGGGCGGCGGGTTGCCCTCCCAGACCAGTTCGAGCAATCGGACGGTGGGCACCACCTGCCCGAGTTCCAGGGCGAGCGAGCTGAGCAGCGCGCGGCGCTTGGGTGCGGTCGGGGTGACCGGGTCGCCGGTGTGGCTCTGCACCATGACCGGGCCGAGCAGCCTGATCCTCATCCGCCCTCCCCGGATCGATCGGACCCCGATGGTACGGCGGATCGAGCAGTACTCCGACCACTGGGGGTGGCCGAGACGGGGTGCGGGTACGGATCCGCGGCCGTGCGGGGTTCGGGAACCGGGTGTGACGGTGGTCGCGTCAGCGAAGGTGCGGGCCGGCCGCCAAGGTGGCCGGGCTGAGGGCTCCCGCCGGCACGTCCGCGCAGGTCGGGGCCGGTCGGCCGGGCCCGGGCGAGGCTGAGGTGACCACGCCAGAGCTGGTTACACTGCTGAGCGGAGCGGCCCGGAGCGGCCCGGAGGGCTTCGGGGACGGGGACCACGGGGGAAACGGGGAGCATGGCAGAAACAGGGGGGAGCGCATGGGGATCCGACTGCTCGGACCAGTAGAGCTGCGGGCCGCCGGCGACGAGCCCGCCGAGCTCGCGGGTGCCCAACGCCGCGCCGTGCTCGCCTTGCTGGCGCTGCGCGCGGAGCGGGTGGTGCCGGTGGAGCGGTTCTTCGAGCTGCTCTGGGGCGAGCAGCCGCCGTCCCGGGCCAGAGCCGCACTGCAGGGGCATGTCGCGGCGCTGCGCAAGGTGCTGACCGGCACTCCGTTCCTGCTGCTCACCCGGTCCCCCGGCTACCTGCTGGCGGGCGGGGCGGACTCGATCGACGTGCACCGCTTCGAGCTGCTGGCCGCCCGGGCCGCAGGCGCCGAGGACGACGCGCAGGCCGTCCTGCTGCTGGAGCAGGCGCTGGGCCTGTGGCGCGGCGCGGCACTGGCCGACCTACCGGACACCGAGCTGCGCCGCGCGCTGGTCGACCAGTTGACGGCGCAGCGGACCACCGTGCTGACCGACTGGGCCGAACGCCGACTGCGGCTGGGCAGCGGCGCGGTGGCGATCCCGGCGCTGGAGCAGAGCGTGCGGGCGGACGGGCTGCGCGAGTCGGTGGTAGCGCTGCTGATCCGCTGCCTGCACCAGGCGGGGCGGGTCTCGGACGCGCTGACGGTCTATCACCAGGCGCGGGAGCGGCTGGACGCGGAGCTGGGCGTGGTGCCGGGTGCGCGGCTGCAGGCGGCGCTGGCGGAGGTGCTGGAGCCGTGCGCGGAGCCCACGGCTCCCCTGCCGAGCCCCGCACTGCCGGGTCCTGCACTGTCGGGCTCTGCGATACCGGGCTCTGCGATACCGGGCAGGCTCGCCGAGGTTCCTCCGCTCGGCCCGACGGTCGAGCGGCCGGACGGGCCGGTCCCCCGTCAGCTCCCCCGCCAGCCCGCCGGCTTCGTCGGCCGGGGCGAGGAGTCCCGCTGGTTGGACCGCGAGTGCGGGCCCGGGCGGGTCGGCGACGGTCTCGCCCTGGTGGTCGGCGCGGCCGGGGCCGGCAAGAGCGCCACCGTGGTCCGCTGGGCGCACGCCGCTGCCGCGGCCTTCCCGGACGGCCAACTCTTCGTGGACCTGCGCGGCTTCGACCCGGCCGGACCGGTCGACCAGGTCGAGGTGCTGGGCGACTTCCTGCTCGCGCTCGGCGTGCCCGAGACCGCGATCCCCGAGGACGGGCCGAGCCGCGCGGCGCTCTACCGGGCCAGGACCGACCGGCTGCGCCTGCTGGTGCTGCTGGACAACGCCCACAGCGCCGACCAGGTGGCCGACCTGCTGCTCAGCGGGCCCGGCAGCGCCACCGTGGTCACCAGCCGCAATACCTTGGAAGACCTGGTGGTGACCGAGGGCGCCGCGCTGCTGCGGTTGGCGGCACTGCCCGGCGACGACGCGCTGCAGCTGCTGGAACGCGCACTGACCCCTGAGCGGGTGCGGGCCGAGCAGTCGGCGGCACGGCAGTTGATCGCCTTCTGCGACCAGCTGCCGCTGGCCCTGCGGATCGCGGCCTCCCGGCTGGCCGCCCGGCCCGGCTGGACCATTGCCGACCTGGTGACCGAACTCTCCGACGAACGGACCAGGTTGCTCACCCTGGACACCCACGGCGCGGTCAGCGTACGAGCCGCCCTGGTGCTGACCTACCGTCACCTGTCGGGCGATGCCGGACGGTTGATCACCCTGCTGGCGGCGCACCCGGGTCGCGAGGTGGACTCCTATGCGGGCGCGGCGCTGCTCGGCTGCGACCTGGTGACGGCCCGCGCCGCCCTCGGCGAGCTGGCCGCCTACCACCTGCTGACCGAGAGCACGCCCGGCCGGTACAGCCGCCACGACCTGATCCGGCTCTTCGGCATGGAACTGCTCGCCGCCCAGCCCGCCGAGGTCCACCGCCAGGCCACCGAGCGGCTGCTCGACTACTACCTGGAGGCGGTCCGGCACTGCGGCGAGCACGTGGACCCGGGCCAGGACCCGCACGGTGAGCGGGCCCACCCGCCCCGCGCACTGCCGCAACCGGCCGACGCCCGCGCCGCGCTGACCTGGTTCGGCTCCGAGGAGCCGACGATCCGCGCCCTGGTCACCTCGGCGGCCGAGCAGGACCCCGAACGCGCCTGGCGACTGGCCAGGTTGGCCAGCGGGCTGTACTACGGCGCGAGCCGGCTGATCGACTGGCTGGCCTGCCTGCGGGCCGGGCTGACCGCCGCCCGGCAGACCGGCCCACCGAAGGCCGTCGCCGACATCGAGAGCACCCTGGCCAACGCCCTGATCGGTGTCGAACGCCTCCCCGAGGCAGCCGAGTTGGCCCGCCGATCGGTGGACCGTACCGGCTCGGCGGACGGCGTGGTGCACGCCCGCACCCTGTTCACCCTCGCACTCGCCACCGCGGTGCTCGGCGATCCAGTCGAGGCCGACCAACTGGCGCAGCGTGCACTGGTGTTGGCACGGCAGAGCGCAGGCCCCGAGCACATCGGCGCGGCGCTGGCCTATGCGGCCGCGATCGCGGTACTGGCCGGCGAGACCGCCACCGGACTGCGCTACGCCCGCGAGGCCCGTCGGCTGCTGACCGGTCACCCGGCGGCGACGATCCACGTCTGGGCCATGCTGTCCGAGGCCCAGGCGCTGCAGCAGTTGGGCGAGTTCGACGCCTCGGAGCTGGTCTGGTCACAGCTGCTGGCGATCTGCCAGGACGCGGGTTTCCTGCACCTGCACGCGATCGCCGAGCAGGCCTACGCCGACTACCTGCTGCGTCTGGGCCGCGAGCAGGAGGCCGCCGAACACCTGCGCTCGGCCGTCGGCCTCTACCAGCTGCACGGGCACCTGGCCGCTGCGGTGACCGACCTGCTGGCCAAGGTGGAGCAGCTGATCGGGGACTGAGCGACCGGCCCGACCGGCGGTCGGTCTCGGACCGACCCGCCGAGTGCCGGTCGGTCTCAGGCGGCGCGCTCCGGGCGGGGCGCGTACTCCTCGTGTTCGGCCAAGATCGGGCGCAGCGCCCGGATCGCGTAGAAGTTGCGGGACTTGACCGTGCCGGGCGGGACGCCGAGCCGCTCGGCAGCCTCCAGCACCGACCGGTCCTTCAGGTGCAACTCGACCAGCACCTCCCGGTGGTGCGGTTGCAGACCCTCTAGGACCACCGCGATGTCGCGCCCGGCCAGCACCGCCTCGTACGGGTCCTCGGCCAGCGGCCGGTCCTCCAGCATCTCGCCGGAGACCTCCTGGGCCCGGGCCGCCGCCATCCGGAAGTGGTCGATGGCGATCCGCCGGGCCACCGTGAAGAGCCAGGGCCGGCTCTGCTCGGCCCCGCGCGAAACCGCCTCCGGGTGCTGCCAGGCCCGCAGCAGGGTCTCCTGCAGGATGTCCTCGGCCTTGCCGCGGTCACCGTTGGTCACCCGTAGCAGCGCGCGCAGCAGGTAACCGCCGTGCAGGCGGTACAGCTCGGCCAGGGTCTCCTGGTCGAGCGTCTGGCGGGACTCCTCGGGCTGCCGGGCCGGGGGCCGGGGGGCGTCCAGGGGCTGGCGGGCAACGGGTTGCATGGTCACGCACTACCTCTTCGGTCCGGCTGGGGCCTGCTCGATGCCGGCCGTGTGGGCAGCCGGACGCGAGGCCGAGAGGGGAGCACCCGACCTCGCGCAGGTCCCACGCTGCCGTGGGCCGCCAAGATTGCGCCAAGAGAGGACCAATGCCCGCGCCAACGCGGGATTGGTCGACGGTGCGGCGGCCGCCGGCGGTGACGGTGTCACCGACGGACGGGTCGCCGCTCAGTCCGTTGCGGCTGAGCGCTCGTTCAGCGCGTACAGCAGTGCCTGGATCCCGTCCTCGCCGCGCCGCTCGATCAGCACCGCGACCCAGGCCGTCAGCTCCTCCCGTTCCCGGCGCCGCCAACTCGCCGCCGACGGATGCTCGTCCACCACCAGCGCCGCCGCGAGCCGAAGCAGGTCGGGATGCGCGGTGGGGCAGAGTTGATCGCCCTTGCCCGGGCCCACGGCGATCCGCCGGGCCGCGGCGATCACCTCGGGCGCGGGGGCCTCGGGCACCCTGAGCCCCGGCTCACCCGCCAGCTCGGCCGGCGGCTCGGCCAACCAGCCCGCGATGAGCTGCCGCGCTCTGGGCGCCGCCCCGTCCTGGGACATCCAAACCCTCTCCCCTGTCCCCCGACCTTGGCGAGGGTGCCATCCACAAGGGACGGTACCCGGTCCCGGCCGGGTTCACCTCGAATTTCACCGCTTGGGCCGGGGCGGTGAACGGGCGCTGTGACTTGGGCCGTTCACCGGTTGAGAGAGCTCGGGCGGGAGGAGTGGTGGTCGTGACCGACGGTGTCGTTGCGGTGGTCCAGCGGGTGGGTTCGGCAGAGCTACGGTCGGGTGGTTGGCCCGGCCCGGCGCCGGACTACGCGCCCGAGGTCTGGCCCGAGCCGCTCCCGCTGGCGATGCGGATGCCACTGGACCCGTTGGGCACGGTGCTGATCCCGCCGGCGGCGCGCGCGGTGCTGACGCCGCGTCCGACCACCGAGCTGACGGTGATCACCGCCGTCCCCAACGCCGCTCCGATCCCCAACGCCGTGCCGATCCCCAACGCCGCGCCCGTCCACGACAATGCGCCCGAGCGCCCCGTCCCCCGGCCCGACCCCGCGCTCGGCCGGTCCGCCGCGTTGGAGCTCACTGCCGAACGCCTGGTGCGCCAACGTCCCGCCCGAGGACGGCGGTTCTCGTTCGGCGGCGCCCAGCAGGAACAGGCCCGCCTGGTGGAGCGGATCCGCACGCCGCTGCAGACCGCGCACCGGATCGCGGTACTCGGCCATGCGGCCGGCACCGGCCGGACCGTCACCACCCTGGCCCTCGGCACCCTGCTCGCGACCCACCGTCCGGACCGGGTGATCGCGCTGGACCTGGCGGACGGGGCCCTGGGTGCGCGAGCCGGGCGGGAGACCGAGCTGGGACTCGGCGAACTGGTGGCCGGCCTCCCCGCCGCCTCCTACCAGGACCTGCGCCGCTTCACCTCGCGCGGCGGCAGCGGCCTGGAGGTCCTGGCCGGCTCACCGGTGGGCGAGGACGGGTACCGGCGCGCGCTGGACGCGGTGAGCAGCCAGTACCCGGTGGTGCTCAGCGACACCGGCACCTCGGACGCGGCGGCGCGTGCGGCACTCGCCTCGGCCGACCAGCTGGTGATCTGCACCAACGCCTCGGTGCGCGGTGCGGCGGGGGCGGAGGGCCTGATGGCCTGGCTCGCCTCCGAGGGGCACGCGGCGCTGGTGGCGGGAAGCGTGATGGTCGTCTCGCCCACCCCGCAGGGCGGCCGGGCCCTCCCCGCGGAGCGGCTGGCCACGCACTTCGACACCCGCTGCCGGGGCGTCGTGGTGATCCCGACCGACGGCCACCTGGCGGCGGGTGGCGAGGTGGAGGTGGACCGCCTGCGGGCACGGACCCGCAGCGCCCAGCTGGAGCTGGCGGCGCTGGTCGGGGACGGCATGGCGGGACGGCACCCCGCGCTCGGGTGACGGGTGATCAGGCCCGGGGTCGCCAGCCGCGCCGGCGGCCCCGGGGAAGCACGGCGGCGGCGACGGCCACCAGGGCGACCAGCGCGAGGGCTCCCCCGGCGATGACCGCGGCCTGGCGGGGAGCCGGCGAGGCGGGGGCGGCGGGGGGCATGGTGAGGCGGGCCGGGAGCGGGGACACCGGGGTGGCCTCGGGGAGGGTGGCGGTGACGGCGGCCACCAGGTCGAGGGTGGGGACGGGGGTCGGGTAGGCGGTGCCCTTGAGTCGCCGGATGAGCTGACTGACCGTCAGATCCGGCTGGTAGCTGAGGGTCAGGGCGGCCGCGCCGGCCACCAGGGCGGTGGCGAAGCTGGGCCCGGAGCCCGTGAAGTAGCCTGCGCCGGACGGGCCAGGGCCCATCACGGCGTCCCCCGGGGCGGCGAGGTCGACCCGGCCGGGGACCGCGCTGTTCGGCGGGATGACACCGCCCGGGCCGAGGTCGCGGACGGCGAGCACCTCGGCGTAGCCGGCTGGGTAGACGGCCGCCGGTGGCTGGGCGGCGGAGCCGGCGGTGGAGTCGGCGGCGGCGGGGGCCACCACCAGGGAGCCCTTGCCCACCGCGTAGCGGACCGCGGTCAGCAGCGCGTCGGAGCCGGTCGGCACCGTGACGCCCACGCAGATCACCCGTGCCCCGGCGTCGGCCGCCGTCCGGATCCCCGTCGCCAGCTGGTCGGCGCTGCTCGCGCCGGTGTCGTCGGTGACGCCCACCGCCAGGATCCGCGCGCGCGGCGCGATCCCGGCGAAGCCGGTCCCGTCCCGGTGGGCGGCCGCGATCAGCCCGGCCAGGAAGGTCCCGTGTCCCACGCAGTCGTGCGGGGAGGAGCCGGCGAGCCGGCCGCCGAGGATGCCGGCCGCGTCGGTCACGCCCGAGCCCAGGACGGCGACCGTGACTCCGTCCCCCTGGGCGAGCGGCCAGGCCTCCTCGGGGTGCAGGAAGGTCTGCGGCCACGGGACCGCCTGCACGTTCTTGGCGGAGGCCGAGGCGCACGCCTTGGCGGTCTGCGCGATGCCCGGCAGCGTCTCGTCGTCCGCCCGTGCGGGGACGGCCGGGATGAGGAGCAGGCCGATCAGCGGCACCACCGCGAGCCGCCGCCTCACGCCGGCGTGCCGATCCGCGAGGCCGGGGAGGCCGGGGAGGCCGGCAGGTCCTGGGGCAGCAGCATGCTCAGCTCGGCCAGGTCGGCGATGTCCAGTCGACTGAGCCGGCCGGCCTGGCGGGTGATCATCGTCTCCAGGGTCTGCCGGGCGAACCGACCGTTGCCGAAGGAGCGGTCGCGCGGGACGGAGTGGAACAGCGCGGTCAGCGCGGCCGCCGTCTGCGGTGGGCACTCGTAGCCCGCCGCCTCGGCCTGGGCCCGCACGATGGCCGTCAACTCCTCGTCCGAGTAGTGCTCGAAGCTCACCTGACGGGAGAACCGCGAGGCCAGGCCGGGGTTGGAGGCCAGGAAGCCGCGCATCTCCTCCTCGTAGCCGGCCACGATCACCACCACCTCGTCGCGGTGGTCCTCCATCAGCTTCATCAGGGTGTCCACCGCCTCCTGGCCGAAGTCGTTGCCGGCGCCACCGCCGCGTGGCGTCAGGGTGTAGGCCTCGTCGATGAAGAGCACGCCGCCGCGGGCCCGTTCGAAGGCGTCCCGGGTGAGCTGTGCGGTGTGACCGACGTACCGGCCGACCAGGTCGGCGCGGGCCGTCTCGACCAGCTGGCCGACCGGCAACACATCCAGTTCGGCGAGCAGTTCGCCGTAGAGCCGGGCCACCGTGGTCTTGCCGGTGCCGGGCGGGCCGGCGAACACCAGGTGGTGGCTGATCCGGGCGGTCGGCAGTCCGGCCTCGGCCCGGCGGCGGGTCTGCCGGGTCAGGCTGACCAGGTCCTCCACCTGCTGCTTCGCCGCCCGCAGACCGATCATCGTGCGCAGCTGCTCGAGCAGGCCGACCCCGTCGGGCTCGGCGGTGACGCCGGCGGCCGCCTGCTCGCTGACGTCCTGCGGCACCAGCAGCGCCAGGTCCTCGTTGCCGAAGGAGTCCAACTGGGCCAGCCGGGAGGCCTGGCGGTCGACCATCTCCTCGAAGACCTTGCGCGCGGCCCGGCCGTTGCCGAAGTCGGCTCCCTTGGGCATCCGTTCGAAGTGGAAGGCCAGGGCTTCCCGGGTGCCGTCGGCGAGTTGGTAGCCGTGGCCGGCGGCGGCCAGCTCCACGATGGTGGTCAGCTCCGGCACCGAGTAGTTCTCGAACTCGACGGTGCGGCTGAACCGCGAGGCGAGGCCGGGATTGGAGTTGAGGAACTCGCGGATCTCGCCGGAGTATCCGGCCACGATCACCACCAGGTCCTCGCGGTGGTCCTCCATCAGTTTGACCAGGGTGTCGATCGCCTCCCGACCGAAGTCGGGACCGGTGCCGGTGCCGCCGGAGCCGGCCGACAGGGTGTAGGCCTCGTCGATGAAGAGCACCCCGCCGAGTGCCTGCTTGACCACCTCGGTGGTCTTCAGGGCGGTCCCGCCGATGATGGAGGCGACCAGGTCGGCCCGGGCCACCTCGGTCAGGTGGCCGCTGCGCAGCACGCCCAACTCGGCCAGGATGGCGCCGTAGAGGCGGGCCACCGTGGTCTTGCCGGTGCCGGGCGGGCCGGCGAAGACCAGATGGCGGCTCATCGGGAGGGCCGGCATGCCGGCCTGCTCGCGGCGCTTGGCCAGCTTGTTGAGGTTGACCAGGGTGGCCACCTGTTCCTTCACCGCCTCCAGGCCGACCAGCGCCTGCAGCACGGCCTGCGGCCCCTTGACCTCGGCGGTCGGCGGCGGTTCGGCCGGCTGCCGGGAGTCGGCGGTGGCCGGGGCGGCGGTCGCGGTGCCGTGCGCGTCCGGGCCGCGGTTGCCGCGACTGTCCAGGTTCTCCACCGAGAGCCGCTCGCTCGCCTCCGTCTGGCGCAGGCCGGAGCCCTGGTTCTCGGCGACCAGGCAGTCGGTCAGCCGCACCGGCTCGGTGGTCTCCAGCCGGATGCCGTCCACCACGTTCTCGACTAGCTGACAGTCCGTCAGATTGGCTCGGGAGCCGGGCAGGAGGTGCAGTCCGTGGCGCCGGTTGGCACGCAGCCGGGAGCGGGTCGCGGTCAGCTCGCCGTCACGCTCGACGCTGACCCCGTCCATCGCGCTGTCGGCCACCTCGCAGTCGCGCAGGGTGGCGATGCCGCCGTCGCCGATCGAGACCCCGCAGCCGCCCGAGCCGCGCACGGTGGTGCCACCGACGTAGGTGTTGGCGCCGTCGGCGATCCGCAGGCCCACCTGGCCGGAGTCGACCACGGTGGCGTCCTCCAGCCGGCCGCGCCCGCCGCGCAGCACCTCCACGCCGACCCCGGTGGCGCCGCTCACCGTCACCCGGCGCAGCAACGGGTTGGCCCCGTCCCGCAGGCTCACTCCGGCGCCGGCCGGGTCGCGCACCTCCAGGCGGTCGAACTCGGCGGCACTCTCCCCCACCAGTTCGACGCCGACGGTCGCGCTGTCCCGCACCACGGCCCGGACCAGGGTGGGGCTCGCGGACTCGCCGACCCAGATGCCGGCCATCGCGGGCGCGGTGACCTCGCAGTCCTCGAAGGTGCCCCGGGAGCGGTCGCCGATGTGCAGGCCGTGGCCCTGGCCGCGGACCGTGCGGCAGCGGCGCAGCAGCGGGTCGGTGCCGCCGGCCAGTGCGATCGCGTGGCCGCGCACGCCGGTGACCACGCAGTCCTCCAGGACCACCCGGGCCGAGGAGCTGATGAAGACGCCGAGTGCGCAGTCGCGGATCTCGGTGCGCAGCAGCCGGGTGGTGCTCTGCTCCTCCAGCGCGACGGCCGGTTTGTCGGTGGCGGAGATCTCGCAGTCCTCGATCACGCCCTGCGCCTGGCCGTTGGCGCAGATGCCGTTGCCCCGCGCGTCCCGCAGCACGCAGCGCCGGACCACCGGGTTGGCCCGCTCGCCGATCACCACGGCGGAGGTGCCGAGGTGTTCGATCACGCAGTCCTCGATCACGCTGGTGCCGGTGGAGGTCTCCACCAGGCCGGCGCCGGCCGCGTTGACCACCCGGCAGCCGCGCATCGCCACCGAGCCCTGCTGGCGGGTGAGGACGGCCGTCCAGGAGTTGCCGACCACCTCGCAGTCCTGCAGCGCCGCCTGGCCGCGCGGCACGTCGACGGCGGGCAGCTCATCATCCTGGCCGTGCAGCACCAGTCCGGTCAACTGGACGGCTTCGGCCACGACTTGGACCACCGCACCGGTGCGCGGGCTGATCCGCACGCTGCCCCGGACGTCCTCGGCGGTGATGGTGACCATCTTGGTGATCACCAGGTTCTCCTCGTAGCGGCCGGGCCGCACCGAGATCACGGCGCCGCTGCGGGCCGCCTGCAGGGCCTCGCCGATCGTGCGGTAGCAGCCCGCCTCCCGCTGCTCCGCGCAGACCGTCAGCACCGGGCGCGACATGGTTCATTCCCTTCCGGGGGCAGTGGCGGCAACGGGTCAGTAGCTGCAGGTGGCGCGGACCGCGTCGGCCGCGTGGTGGGCGTAGGTCTTGGTGCTGCCCGACCAGTCCAGGCCGCGGGTGTGCAGCATCACCGAGAGCTGACCGTTCGTCAGCCGGAAGCTGCCGGCCGACACCCAACTTCCGCGGTTGGCGGTCTGCTTGATCGAGAACGAGCCGATGGTGCCGCTGCCGGGCTGCGATCCGCTCTGCACGGTGTAGTAGGTCGGGTTGCCGCCGACCAGCTTCACATCGCCGTCGGACGGGATGTAGACGGCGAGGTCGCAACTGCCGCTGGCGGACTGCAGGCCGGTGAAGGTCCAGACGACCGAGTTGCCGTCGTCCTTGTTGGCGTCGCCGGACATCGGCACCGAGTTGTACGTCCCGTTGCACTGGTCGCCGGTCCAGCCACCGGAGTTGCTCTTCCAGCCGTCGGCACCGGAACCGGAGAACCAGCCGTGCTGGTGGAAACTCGCGCCCTGTTGGCCGCAGTACGGGCCGGCCACCACGGTGTGCGCGACGGGCTGCGGGGTGGGGTTCGACACCGGCGGGGCGGGCTGGGTCGCGGGGGCGGCGGGGGTGGTGGGCCCGGGGGCGGGCTGGCCACCGCCGGCGGGCGGGGCCACGACGACGCCACCGCCGCCGGAGCCGCTGCTGCCGCCGCCGCCCGTGCCGCTGCCACCACCGGATCCGCCCGAACCACCTGGGTGACCGGAGCCCCCCGAGCCGCCCGAGCCACCGGGATGGCCGGCGGGGGCACCCGGGTCGGTCGGGCTCGCCGAGGGCAAGGCCGAGCTGGCGTCCGCCGCCGGCACTGCCCCGGCCGGCGCGGGCGTCCCGGTGACCGCCGGCCCTCCGGTGTCACCGTGCGAGTCGAAGCCCGGCACATAGCCGTTGCCGCCCGAGTTGCCGCCCTGCTGGCTGAAGCCGACCGGGCCGCCGCCCTGGGCGGTGTGCTGCGGCGCCGATCCGCCGAGCCGGGTGAGCAACAACGGCAACCCGACCAGCACCAGCCCTGCGGTCACGGCGGCGGCGAGCATCGGCTTGGAGATCCGGCCGGGCTTGGCCGCCTTCTCGTCCTGCGCGGGAGCCGGTTCCGACGCCTCGTCAAGTTCGGTCTCCGCAGCGGCGGGCAGCGCGGCGGCCGCGCCTGCGGGCTCGGGTGCGGCCGCGGGCTCGGGTGCGGCCGCGGGCTCGGGTGTGCCTGCTGGCTCGGGTGCGGCCGCCGCGACCTCGGGAACGGCACCGAGGCCGGGACGCGGCTCCGGCACCGTCGCCGAGGCCGCTGCGGACTCCCCGGAGCCTGCCGCCTCGTCCGTTTCCTCGGTTTCCTCAGTCTCGTCGAAGGACCAGGCCACCGCCGGAAGTTGGTACCCCTGCCCGCCGCTCTGCCGCTCCGCGCCCACCCTGCTCCCCTGCCGTTGACGACATTCCTCACCCGAGTGACGGACGGCGGGGCCGCCGGGGTTCACCCGGTGGCCGGTCCCACCCTCCAGACCACCTCGTCGGGCTCCGGCGGCGCCAGCACGAACGCCACCGCGCGCTCCAGCACCTCCGGCGCCGGCACCACGGGCTGCGCCGCGCCCTTGCCGCGTACGTGGGCCAACAGCCGCGCCTCGGGGGCGAGTCCGTACTGCTCCAGGTAGTAGCCGACGGTGTCGGTCCAGATCCATTCGCCGTCGGTGCGGAAGGCCATCGGCACCACGCCCCGTCGGGACGGGTCGACCACGTCGTCGGCGAGCATCGGTGTCATCAGCACCGCCGTCCCAGCCCGCAGGTAGCGCAGCACGGCCGCGCGCTCGGCGCCCTCGGCGAGGCGGGGGTGCTCGGGGGCGAAGGACGGCCCGGTCACCGGGTCCACTCCGTCGAAGACCGCGGCGAGCTGCAGCCCGCCCGGTACCGTCTCGGTCATCCGCCCACTCCTCGCACTCGACTGGTACTCGTCTGGCACTCGCCCGGCCTTCGCCCGGCCTTCACCTGGTGCGACGGGCGGCAGCTCCCTCAGGGTTCATCCGAGCGTGCGGGCCGCCTTCTTCCCCTGGCTGCTGATCTTCAGGTTCCCCTCCACCACCAGCCCGGCCGCGCGGAGCTGCCCGAGTGCCTGGTCGAACTGCTCGGGGGTCAGCGCGAGTTCCTGCTGCAGCGCTTCCGGGGTCGCCCGGCCGGTGGCGAGCCGGCGGAGCAGCCGGCTCGCGGCCTCGTTCTGCTGCCAGGCCGGGAGCTCGGCGGCCGGAGCGGGCGCCGGCTCCGGCTGCACCTCGGGGGCCGGCGGGAACTGCTCCTCGGCGTGCAGCTCAGCGGTCTGCGCGGCCTGCTGGACGTGGCGCTGCCAGGCCGCGGTGATCAGCTCCTGGTAGCTCTCCTCGTCGGTCACCGGATGGCGGGGCGCGGTGAGCGGGTCGTAGTCCACCCCGAAGTTCGCCGCCATGTCGAGGGCGAAGTGGTAGCGGTGGATGTCGGTGAGGTCGCGGCGGTAGTCCTTGTACCAGAAGGCGGCCAGCGAGTGGGCGAGGGTGCGCTTGGTCGCCTCGTCGGCGCCGACCACGTGGGCGAGCCGGATCAGCTTGCCGGTGGTGCGCGACGGGCCGAGTGAGACGGGGTAGCCGAGTCGGCCGGCCGTCTCCACCTGCTGGTTGGTCTGCAGGGGCGTGGCGCTGGCGCCGCGGTAGTTCAGCATGGGCTTTCGCTCCAGCAGCAGGCCGTCCGGGTGGGCCGCGCCGGTGGTCCAGCCCGGCAGGTTCCGCTCGGCCTCGGGGCCGGGCGACTCCTTGATCACCAGCCCCTTGAACTCCTGCTCCGTCACCCAGACGTGGCTCTTCAGGCTGTCGAACCCGGAGAGGAGTTCGGCGGCGTCGTGGATGGCGGCGACCAGCGTGGCGAACCTGCGCCCCCGCTCTTGCGGTGTGCTGCCCGGGGTGTCGAGCTCGGGTGTGGCGAGGATCTCCCGCAGGGTCCGTGCGCCGTAGTCGACGAAGGGCAGGTACAGGCGCTTCTGGGCGGCGAGCGTCGGTATGTTCGCCGCCAGCAGCTGGTTCAGCGCCTCCCGCTCCGCGGGCCCGTTGGTTCCCGGGCCTGCCTCCAGCGTGCTGAGCCACGGCAGCAGTTCGTCCTTGGCGAAGTCCACCAGCCGCTGGTAGACCACCGGGTCGGTGCGCAGTTGCTCGGCGAGGGCCTCCTCGACCTCGACCACCGGCAGCGACTTGACCCGGTCGAGCACCGCCTTCGCGGCCTCGAGCGCCGTCGGGTAGCTGCGGGCCAGGGCGTTCTCCGCTTCCTCCGGCCGGGGCGTGCCGTCCGCCGTCGGCATCCGGGGCGGCGCGGGCGCCTCGATCCACTCGGTGAGGACCTTGATGATCTGCGGCCGCTGCTCGGGGTCCAGCCAGCGTTCGGTCAGCGGGTCGGTGCCGAGCGCATCGCGGATGTCCCGGTAGGCCTGCCAGGCGTGTGCCTGGGCGGCGCCGGCCACCGTGAGCGTCCGTGGCGCCGGCCAGGGGCTCGCCTCGGGCTGCTGAGCGGCCTCCGGCACCGGCTCGGTGTGCTCGGGGGCGCCGAGCGGATGGTCCTTGAGGACGGCGGTGTGGTCGACGGTGGACTCGATGCTCTCCAGGTGGCGGGCGGGTAGCTCGGTGAAGTGGTCGGCGCTCGCCATCAACCCGTCCGGGTGCACCGAACTGCTGTCGGCGAGCCGGCGGAACAACGTCTCCTCGTCGAAGTACTCGTCCTTCAGGCCCAGGTAGTGCAGGATCTCGTGCACCAGCACGGGCAGCTGGGCGGCGTCCTCGCGCGGGTCGGCGGGCAGGTGCCAGGAGCGCTGGTCGGAGTCGGCGAACTGCTCGCTGCGGGTGATGGTCACCTTCTCCGGGTGTGCCGGGTCGGCCACCAGCTCCACGTCCAGGTGGAACTGGTCCCCTGAACGGGGCAGCGCCAGACCGGTGTTGAGGTGCTCGTCCAGCGCCTTCTGGATCTTCTGCTGGACGGCGGCCAGGTCCTTCTCTGCCAGGCCGTGGGCCGGCAGCCGCACCAGGTGGTGCCGCACCCAGGTGCCGTTGTCGTCCTGCACCCGACGCACCTCGGCGCGGATCAGCGCCAGCGTGCCGGCCAGCTTCTGCGGCGGGCGGTCCGTCATCGGGTGCCGGGCCGGGTCGAAGTGCTCGGTGCGCACCCGGGCCACCGGGGCGTCGGCGAGCCGCTGCCGCCAGCCCTGGCCGGCCGGCCGGGGCACCCGCTGGGCGGCCTCGACCACCGGCCGGGTCGGCGGGAGGGTCTGTGGGAGGGCCGGGGACGGGGACGGCGACAGGGCTTCCAGCACCAGGTCCGACACCGAGGCGGCGTGGCGCGGCGGCGCGGAGGGGCCCAGCGCGAAGAGGTCCATGGCGTCCCCGAGGTCCACCTCCTCCTGCTCCACCTTCTGCTTCGGCTCGCTCACCCGGGTGTCGGCCAGCAGGCGGGCCTCGCGCTCCAACCGCTGCCGCTGGAGCGTCTGGTAGGTCGAGCGGATGGTTCCCGCGTCGGCGAACATCGCCTCCAGCTCGGCGAAGCTCTTCTCGTACTGCTCCTTGTAGCCGAAGCGGCGCGGCAGCGGGTGGCCGTCCAGGCCGAGCGGCGGGGCGGGCGCCAGTTCCAGGCCCGAGGGGCCGGTGGCGAACTCCTTGTCGAAGGTGGCCTTGCCGCGGTGCTCCTGGTCCGCGCGGTCCCGGTACTCGGTGTGCGAGGTGTAGGAGGAGAAGTCGGCCTGGTAGTACTGGTGGAACTCGTGGAAGAAGCGCTGGAGGTCCGCGATCTGACGGTTGGTCAGCTCATCGTCGAGATGCTCGCTGGAGAGCTTCAGGACGGAGTCCGCGAGGTAGCCGAATACCGTCTCCTTGTTGTGGTTGCCCCGCAGGTAGAAGCCGTACGGGTCGGAGTCCACCAGCAGCAGGGCCGCGCTGTGTTCGCGCTCGTCGGCCCACAGGTGGCGCAGCTCCCGCATCATCTCGACCGCGCCGATGTGCTCCGGCTCCTGGTCGTGGATCTCCTTGCCCTTGCCGTACATGGCCTTGGAGTTCTGCTTCTGGATGTCGTGGAAGAGGATCGCCTTGGCCATCACCTCCGGCTCGAGGAAGCGTGGTTGGCCGGCCGAGGCCTCGGTGAGCTTGCGGAACTGGCCGAGCACCAGTTGGGCGTGCGCGTGGAAGCTGTAGTTCTCGGTGACGGCGGCGATCTCGTCGTACTTGCGGATCAGCGCGGGGAATTCGTGCTCGAGCCGGCCGATCAGCTCGACCGGGTGCGCGCCGGACCGCCACAGTCCGGTCCACTGCTGCCCGACGGCGGTCTGCAGGGCCCGCTGCTCGGCGAGGCCCTCCAGCAGGGCGTGGTAGTCGGTGCTGTGCGGGGTGCCGAGCACGTCGAAATCGGCCTGCATCTCGTCGTAGCCGCGCGACAGCGCCTCGGCGATGGCCGCCTGGTCGGCCCAGGGCAGCACCGTCTCCGCCATGAAGCGGTCCACGGCCGCGTGGTCGTTCTGGTCCTCGTCGTGTTGCGTCAGGAACTCGCCGAGCTGCTTGAACCGGACTTCGTAGGGCAGCTCGCGCTGGCCCTCGAGCAGCGCGTCGGGCCGCCGGTCCACCTGGTCCTGCTTGGACTGCCGCCAGGTGACCGCGTGTTGGCGCAGTGTGGCGGCGATCCTGCCGAGGTCCTTGGCGTCGTTGCGGAAGTTGGGACCGTCCAGCCACGGGTGCAGGTCGGCCACCAGCTTGCGGGCGCCGACCGGCGGTGCGCCGATCCGCTCGCGCAGCGTGTCGACGTGCAGCACCGTGCCGTGCACCTTGGCGGTCAGCTCCGCGCTGCCCTCGTCGGGCAGCGAGCTGTCGTAGTGGTAGGTGATCAGTGAGCCGGGCACCGCGTGCCGGCGCAGCACGGCCAGCGCGGCGTTCGAGAAGCCGATCTGGTTCTCCTCGCCCCGGTGGTCGACGTTGAACGACCGGGCCGAGTTGGGCGGGTTGACCGGCTGCGGGTTCCGCCGGTACTCCGCGACGAGCTCGGGGATGTCCGAGTCCCAACGCACCCGCTGCAGCACCTCCTTGCGGAACGCCTCGCTCTCGCCCTGCACCGCGTCCTGGGCCTGCGCGATCTTCTCCTGGTAGCCCTGCTGGGCCTGCCGCAGCTGCTCGGCGAGGTCGGTGTGCGCGGGCAGCGGCTCGGCGTTGCGGTCCTCCTCGTGGATCAGCTCGCCGACCAGCTCGTGGTAGGTGCCGAGCGGCACCAGGTAGGAGCGGATCAGCGGCTTCGCCCAGGTCGGGTGCTCGGCCAGGTACTTCTCGGCCCATTTGAGCGCGCGCAGCGGACGTCCGGCGCTGGTCCACATCGGATCGTTGGGCTTTCCCGGCGAGATCAGCAGCGTGCCGTCGGACGGATCCTGCTGGATGTCCTTGAAGCTGGAGGTGGCCTCGCGCGAGCCGGGGGTGTGGGTGAGCTTCTCGTGCTTGGCGACCGTCGTGTAGAGCCGCACGTGCGGCTCACCGTTCGGCCCCCAGGGCTCGGTCTCGACCACGCCCCGGTAGACCGCCTTGGGCTCGACCACGTACCTCCCGGCGGCCGGGTCGGTGCCGGACGGGCGGAAGAGCACCCGCGCCTCGAACGGGCGGCTCGGGCCGAGGTGCGACTCGCCGGGGACCGCGAAGACGGGGGGCTGGTCGGTGCCGAAGCGGACCGCGCCGGGCAGCAGCCGGTCCACCCGGTGCGGCGGCACCTGCGGGTACTCGGTGGCGCCGTGGTCCCCGTGCAGGTACGGGCCCAGCAGCTCGGGCGGGCCGGCCGGGCCGATCCGCATCCAGTTGCCACCGGGGACGATCACCGGGCGGCCGGCGGCGGTCAGCCCGACTGCGGCGGTCGCCACCAGGTGGCCGGGGTGCTCCCGGTCGACGGTGCCGTCCGGGTTGAGCCGCTCGGTGAACCAGACCGGCCCGTCGGCCGCGTAGGCCTCGGTGGTCAGGCCCTGGTCCCAGAGGTGCTGCATGACCTCCTCGACGTAGCCTCGGTCCGGTCCGGCGTTGAGGTCGCAGGCGACGAAGCGCACCGGCTTCACCCCGTCCCAGGCGCCCTCCTGGTGGAGTTTGAGCAGCTCACGGGCGATGTCCACCGGCGGGATCTGGCTGTGGTCCAGCACCGGTCGGCCCTCGACGGTGTGCATGGCGAGGGTCAGGTAGTCCTCGGCGTGCGGGAAGCGGTGGAAGACGGACTCGGTGAGGGTCGGCCAGTCGGCGCGCCGGGTGCCGATCCAGTACAGCTGCTGGGCGTGCAGCGCGGTCAGGTCGGGCACCGCCGGGTGCAGCGGGTCCCGCCAGGCCTGGCGCAGCTCGGCGAGGGTCACCGCGTGGCCGGGGTGCTTGAGGGTGTCGACCAGGTCGACGAGCCGGTTCAGGTCGCCCGCGCCGGCCGCCGTACCGCCGTTCAACTCGGTGACGAACTGGTCCAGCTGGGCGCGGGTGAGCTGCTCGTCGGCCGGTCGGCCGAGCGCCTCGCGGACCAGGTCGGCGGTCCGGCGCACCTGGGTGAGCCGGGCCAGGGTGAGCCGCTCGGCGCTGCCGTGCAGCTCCAGGGCGAGCTTGGCGGTGCGCCAGGCGTTCAGGCTCGCTGCGCGGCGCGCGGCGGGGGTGGAGAGCAGGTCGGTGACCTGCGCGCCGAACGGGCGGCCGTGGTCGGCGCCGATGTACTCGGCCAGCGGCCACAGGTCCTCGTGGGTGCGCAGCTCGGGGATGTTGGCGAGCTTGGCCAGCGTCTCGTGCAGCACCTGGTCCTCGGGGCTCGCCTTCGGGAAGGGCGGCACCGGCGCGGGCTCGGTGGCCTCGATCTGCTCGTACCGGTGGCCGGTGGCGTCCGTCTCGATGTGACGGTCCGTCAGTTCGAAGGTGCTGCCCGGCTTGATCAGCACCTCGGCCTCGCCGGCGCTGACCGAGAACGGCTCGATGTCGTAGGCGCTGCCGCCGCCGTTCAGGTCGAAGTGGACCAGCGCCCGGTGGGTGACCGGCAGTTGGGTGCGGCCCTGCATGAAGTTCAGCGCCACCTGGCGGTCGCGGCTGGTGCTGAGGAAGTCCCGGTTGCTGAAGGTCGAGCCGCCGTAGGAGGGCGACAGCCGACTGCCCAGGCCCGAGCCCAGGTGGCCCAGCACCCGCTCGCCGCGCCAGAGCGGGCCGGTCACCGGCGGCAGCTTCTCCAGCGCCTCCCGGACCAGGTCCGCGTGGACCCGCAGCTCCTTCTCGATCGCCGGGACCAGCTGCTGCGCCGCCTTGTGCAGCGCCGCCTTCTGCTCCGGAGTGCGGTTCCTGGGCTGGGTGTTGTTGATGATCGCGTTGAGCGTCGGGTGGTCCTTGAGGATCGAGGGCAGCTGGTTCAACAGCTTGTCGTCCAGCAGGGCCTTGACCTGGTAGGCCAGCGCGGTGTGCCGGGTGAGCGGGCCGAACCGCAGCATCACGTTGATCAGCGGGAAGGTCGGCCCGGTGTAGATGCCCAGGGCCTCGAAGTGCGCGACCGTCAGGATGTCCAGCAGTTGCTGGGCGGTCAGCCCGTTGCGGGCCAGCCAGTCCAGCACCTCCGGCCTGGCGTGCGCCGGGTCGTTCAGCACCGCCTCGAACTCGTACCGGTTGCGGCGGGCTCGCAGCATCCTGTCGTCGTAGTAGCCACCGTCCGCCCGAGGTGTGTTGACCAGCTCGTGGTAGGCGGCCTCGTGCGGCAGCATGCCGTCCTCGCCGAGCTCGGCGCGCACCTGTTCCTGCGGGATGCCGGGGACGTGCTGGTACATGGCGGCCACGTCGGTCAGCGCGTGCGGGGGGATCGGCGGCAGTTCGTCCAGCAGCTGCGAGCCCTTGAGGAGCTCGTAGAGCGAGTGGTCGCCGAGCGGGAGCATCCAGCCGGTGAGGGCGAGCAGCATGTCCTGCGGCTCGCTGTGCGGGACCTTGAGCAGCTGGAAGGCGTTCATCATCTTCGCCGTGGTGGCCGAGATGCCGGTGCTGACCGGCATGCCCTTCTCGCCGTGGGTGGCGCCGTACCAGTCCGACTTGTCGTTGACGGTGTAGAGCGAACGGCCGGTCCGCCAGCGCAGCGTGACCTCGCCGCCGTGCTGCTGCTGGAAGGACAACTCGCGCTCGCTCAGCGGCAGGCCATGCTGCTCGAAGTGCGCGACCGTCAGGTCGTTGAGCGGGACCGGGCGGGAGCTGCGGGCCTTGAGGCTGCCCAGGTACTCCGCGCCGGCCTTGAGCGGCTCGGCGGCCTGCTTGATGATGCTGCCGGTGCCGAAGAAGTCCTTGCCGAACATCGAGGCCAGGCCCGGCAACTTCTCCAGGGTGGCGCGCACCCCGCCGTTGAGGAAGTCCGACTGGGCCCGCACCTCTCGCAGGTCCAGCCCCATGGCGGCGGCCCGCGCGGAGTCGTCGGCCGCCAGGATCTGCTGCAGCACGCTCTTGAGGCCGAGCGGCGAGTCCTTGGCGTAGGCCGCGTTGAAGAAGGCGGTCATCAGCTCGCGGGTGTTGCCGGTCGCCATCATCTGGTGGAACTCGGCCAGCGTGAGCTGCTCACCGACCTGCCCGGCCGAGCTCGGGTCGTCCTTGAGGAAGACCCGGTAGAGCTCCTGCTCGGTGCGGTCCGGGTGGGCCGTCCGCAGGGCTTCGAACAGCCGCCGGACGCTGTTGCGGGCCGCCGCCTGGGCCTTCGGGTGCCGGAACGCCAGGGCGCCCAGCTTCTTCTCGAACTCCGCTGCCCGCTCCCGGTGTTGCGCGGTGGCGTAGAGCGACTCCTTGGGCAGCGGGGCGGACGGGGACTCCCCGAACTTCACGCTGCCCACCAGCGGCCCCTGCGCGAGGTCCGGCTCACCGGTCCGGTAGCCCGGCGGCGCCTGCTCGGGGATCCTGGCCGGCTCGTGCCGAGGGGCGGTCTGCGACGCCCGGTACGCCACCCAGTGCCCGCCCGCGCTGATCACCGGTGTGCCGTCGGCGCGGTAGCCGACGCTCGCGGCGGCGACCGCCCGGGTGGACCCGTCGCGCAGCGGCACCAGCCAGACCGGCTGTTCGGCCGCGCGGGCCTCGGCGTGGATCCCGTGCTGCTGGGCGAGGTGCTCGAGCAGCTCGGGCACATACCGCCCCCCGTCGGTCAGCCCGAGCCCGCAGGAGACGAACTCCAGCCGGTCCGTGCCGTTCCACACCCCGTCCCGGTGCAACTCGGCCAGCAGGTCGCCCAGTTCGGTGGCACCCAGCGGCCGCCCGTCCCGCACCGGCAGCCCGGTCACCGGGTCGGTGTGCAGCGCGACCGTGAACACTCCCTCCTGGTGCGGGAGTCGGGCCAGCGCCTGGCGGGCCTGGTGGTCCGCGAGCGGCGCGACCGTGGAGTCGCCGAGCCAACGGCCCTGCGCCCCGCCGCCGAGGTGCGACAGCGAGCGCCCGGTCCGGCCGTGCCAGTCGTTGACCCGGCTGATCTCCTCCTTCAACACCTGATAGGCCGTCGCCTGCAGCTCGGCCGCCTGCGGGTGGTCGGCCAGCACCCGGTCGAGTACCTCGTCGATCCGGTGCGGCTCGACCGAGAGGATCTCCAGCGAGCCGTACCGCGCGTAGTCGTCGAAGAGTTCGTTGCGGAACGCGTCACCCAGCGTCTTGCCAAGCGAGCCGAGCCTGCTGTCGACCGGCGTCGGGAAGAAGTGCCGCCCCCACTCCTCGCGGGCCGCGGTGTTGAAGAAGGCGTCCAGCGGATCGCGAAAGCCGGAACGCGGCGCGCTGATCGCCTGGTAGATCTCGCCCACCGAGGTGGAGTTGCTGCTCTCGTGCAGGGCCAGCGCGAGGACCTTGGTCGGGAAGCCCTCGCCCGCCAGGTACTCCTGCAGGTAGTGCTGCGCCGCGACCAGCGACTGCGCGCCCTGGACGTAGTCCACCAGCAGGATGTCCCGCCCGTCGAGCCGCGCGGTCACCTTCGGGTCCACCGCGCGCTGGAAGAGTTCCCGGATCGCCGCGTGCTGCCACTCGTCGGGCATCGGGTTGGCCCGGCCGCGCGGGTCCCGCAGCCCGGCGCCGACCACCGCGAACGGCTCGCGCGGCCCGGGGCGGAACTTGGACAGCGGCATCGAGGTCGCGTCGTGCTTGCCCTCCAGGTAGGCGATGACCGCGGCCGGGCTGCGCCCGAGGCCGAGGTAGAAGTACTTCTCCGGCGGATACTCGGCGACGATCCAGTCCCCGGCCGCGCTGACCGCGCCGAGCAGTTCCTGCTGCCACTCGTGGTGCCGGGCCGCCTGGTGGGCCCGCATGTCGGCCCAGAACCGGTCCTGGTCCTCGGGGCCGTAGGAGTGGGCCGCGCCGTCGCGCAGGTAGCTGGTCAGCTGCTCGTGGTCCCGGTGGTCGAGCAGCAGCTCCTTCGCGGCCAGCCACTGTTCGATCCGGCGTGGTGTCACCGGCTCGCCGTTGAGCCGGATCCGCGGCGAGGGCGGCACCTCCTCCCGTACCAGGGCCCCGTTCGCGTCCTGCACCACCTTGCCCTGGTCGTCCTGCCGGAACCGGTCCACCGCGGTCTTCCAGACCGGCTCCGGCTTGCTGCCGAGCTCCATCGCCCCGGCCAGCGGGCCGCCGACCTTGGACTCGACGTACCCGGGCGGGACCTGCTCGGGCTCCTCGGACCGCAGCTCACCGTGCTCGTCGTAGTGGTGCCAGGAGCCGAGGCCGCTGACCGCCGGGACCCGCTGCCGACGCTCCCCCTGCGGCAGCTCGGTGCCGATCCGGTCGGCACTCACCAGTGCGCCGCCGCCGACCGTGTGCTGCTGGCTGGGTACGAACCAGACCCGCTTGTCGGCGATCCGCATCCCGACCTGGATGTCGTGCTCGGCCAGTCGCTGCCGCAGCGCGGTCAGCTGTCCGGCGTCGAACTTGCTGCTGGCGAACCGCAGTTCGTCGGTGCCGTTCCAGTGCCCCTGGTCCCGGAGCCGAACCAGCAGGTCGCCGAGCTGCTCGGGGCTCACGGCCCGGCCCTCGTGCACCGGCAGCCCGGTGGCGGGATCGGTGCGCAGCACCACGGTGAAGACGCCCGGCTCGTGGTCGATCCGGGCCACCGTCTCGGCCAGCGCGCGGTGGGCGACCTCGCCGAGGGCGGGATCGTCCTCCCACCACCCGTGGGTGCCCACGCCCTCCTTGACCAGCGGGCTGCCGAAGGCGAAGGCGCCGGGCAGGGGGCCGGCCAGCTCCTCGGGTCGGACCTCCTCGAAGCCGGCCGCCGGCAGTACGTCAGCGTCCTTTCCGTAGGCGTGCCAGTCGCCGCGGCCGCTGATGACCAGCTGGCCGGCATGGTTGACGCCGACCTGCCGGGCGACCACATAGCCCACGCCCGGCACCACCCAGACCGGGCCGTCCGCCGCCCGCACCCGGGCGTTCGGCACCTGCGGCAGCAGCTGGTCCATCACCTGCCGGACATAGCCCGAGTCCATCACCCGGTCCAGCCCGCAGGCCAGGAAGTCCACCGTCTGGCGAGCCGGATCCCAGGCGCCGGTCTCCTTCAACTCGACCAGCCGATTGGCGAGTTCGGCCGGATCGAGCGGCGGCTCGGCGCCCTCGGTGAGATGCATCGCCAGCACGAACCGGCTCGGGTCGGCGGGCAGCGCGGCGAGCACCTCCTCGATCTGTCGGCGCACCTCGGGCTCGGTGTGCGGGTCATCGACCCAGGCGCCGTGCGGCTGTCCGCCGGGCCCGTTCAGCACCCGCGTCTCGGGCAGCTCCCGGGTACCGGACGGCTCCGGGGTGTGTCCGGCCGGGGCCAGCTGCCACCCTTCGTGCCCCAGGTCGGGCGCCTGGCGCGGGGCCTCGCCGAAGGTGTCCTCGTGGGCGCTCTCGTGGGCGCGCCAGCGGTTGGCGTCCAGGCCGGCCGGCCCCCAGAGTTCGCGGTACTTGTCGAAGAACTCCCCGCCGTACTCGCGCTTGAGGGCGGCCGCCGCCTTCTCGGTGCCGCCGTGGCCGGCGGCGAGCTTGTCGAAGCCCTGGGCGGCGTCGCGCAGGGCCGGCATCACCTCGCGCTCGAACGCCACGTGCCGGGCTAGTTCCTGACTGAGCTTCAGCTCCTCCACGCTCCATCGCTCGAAGCCCTCGGGGCGCTCGAAGAGCTTGTCGAAGGCCTTGAGGACCCGGTCGGTGTGGCCTTGGGCGACGCGCTCGGCGGACTCCGTGCTGAGCTCGGGGTGCTGGTCGGTGGCCCGACGGGCCCGCTCACCGACCGCCTGGCGGACCGCCTCGCGGGTGAGTCGCGCGGTCAGCCGCGCCTGGTCGGGCAGTTCGGTCAGGGACGTGCCGAGGTCGCCGCCGTTGACCACCACCCGGTCCAGCTCGGCGGCCAGCTCACGGGTGACCGCGCGCTCCGCCGCCAGCATGTGCGTTCCCGTCACGCCGAGCTTCTCCAGCCCGCCGTGCTGCCAACTCCCGACCGCCTTGCCCGCGCTGTCCACCGCGCGGCGGATCACCGACTCACGGGCCGCCTGCACGGCGAACGCGTGCGGGAGCTCGGACTCGTGCCGGTTCAGCGCCTTGAGGAACTCCGCGCCGGCCGACTCCCGGTCGCGGGCGCCCTCCTCGGTGGCGAGGATCCGGTCGAAGTCGGCGGTCAGCTTGTCCCGCATCTTCTGTTTCACCGCCGCCAGGCTCTCGGCGGACAGCTCGGGATGCCCGGCCGTCCCGGCGGCGGTGAGCAACTCCCGTTCGGGCCGGCCGAGTCCGCCGTGCCAGCCGCCGACCGCCTGGTCCACCAGGTGGTCGGCCATGCCCAGGGCGGTCTCGTAGTCGGCGCGTCGCTCCAGATCGTGGCCGAGCTGTTCGAGCAGGCCGTTCAGCTGCTGCTGGGCACGGGCGTTGGTCTGCTGGTCGACCCGCTCGGGGTCGGAGTAGAGCTTGCTGACGGCCGCCTCGGCCCTGGCCTTGAACTCCACCGCCTGGTGGGCCCGGATCCGGGCCACCGCCTCGGGCGTGAGTTCGCGCGGGGCCCGGGTCTCGGTGTGCCCGTCGCCCAGTGCCGCGTCAGACAGCGGCAGCCGGGAGGGTGCGGCCCAGTCGGTCACCGTCCGGTGGAACCGGTCCATCGCCAGGTCGACGGCGGCGGTGTGCAGGGTGGCGAGCCGGACCACCCGCTCGACGAAGGCCGGGGCCACGTCGGCGGGCGTCTCGGCCAGCCGCAGCTGCTCCTTGGCGTGGTCCCGGACCTGGTCGCGGAAGCCGGGACGGGCGCCCTCGGGGATGCCGGCGGCGTGCTCGAAGTGCTCCTCGAGCAGCGAGTCGACCCGCTGGTCGAGGGCGTGCTCGGCGGTCGGGGGCGCGCTGAGCCTGTCCCGGTAGCTGTCCTGCAGGTGCTGCTGGGTCTGCTGCCACTGCTCGGTGCGCGGGTCCTCGGGGCGGGCGTGGCTCGGCGCGGCGGTGTAGTGGTAGCCGGGGGTGGGCTCAACGTGTGTTGCCAGGTCAGGTGTCGGCAGGTGCCCGGCGGTGGCAGTGACCGTGGCAGCGGCGGCGGCCTGCGGTTCCGGCTGCGGTACCGGTGACTCGGTCTGCTGCGGGTGCTGCGAGGTCGTCGGGTGCTGGGAGGTCGTCGGCCGCTGCTGCGGCGGCTGCACGCCGTGTTCCTCGGAGCTGCTCGGCGTCGGCGGCTGGTCCTTGCTAACGGTCTGGATCGGCGCCTGCTTGGGCGGCAGCTCCGGCGCCTGCTTGGCCCCCTCGCCGACCGTGCTCCGCTTCGTCGGCTCGCTGACCGGACGGTGCTCATCGGTCGGCCGCTGCTGCTCGACCGGCCAGTGCTCCTCGGCGTGGCCCAGCACGGGCTTCGGTCGCATCATCGGCAGCGGAGCCGAGTGGCCGCTCAGGTTGGCGACCACCGAGAGCAGGGTGAGCGGGTGCAGCGGCCCGTAGTACTCGCTCTTGGTCGGGTCGGCCAGCCACTCGCCGGCGAACGCCTTCCACTTCTCGCCGATCGGGTGGGCGAGGGTGTGGCCCAGGTGGCCGAGCGCGCCCATCCCGACGCCCGAGACGAAGGTCTCCCAGGTGAGCGAGAAGCTGTGGTCCTCGCCGAAGGTCAGGTTGTAGAAGCCCTCGGTGAGGCTGTTGTGCACGCCGCCTCGGAGGTACCCACCGACCGCCATGCCGACCTTGAACACCATGGTGTCGCCGCCGACCTTGCCGACCAGGCCCGGCACCTCCTTGACCAGCAGGTCGACGGCGCCGTGGTGCAGCGAGGAGTCGCCCAGCACGGTCTTCAGGGCCTCGTTCATCACCGTGTGACCGCCGGCACCCCGGGCGGCGTCCTGCGCGATGCTCTTGGCGAAGTTCTCGCCGAGTTCCTTCGCGGTGTCCCGGCCGAGCAGTTCGCCGAAGTGCTGCTCGAAGACCTTGCCCAGCTCGCTCTCGAAGCGGGCGGCGGCCTTCTCGCCGAAGCCGGCGGCGAACTCCGAGGAGTACTTGCCGAGAGTCCTGCCGAGGTCCTCGCCGAAGGCCTTGGCGCCCTCCTTCTCCAGCCAGGCTCCGCCGTCCTTGGCGGCGAGGTGCTCCGCCTCGTGCGCGAAGCCCTTGCCGCCCGCGCCGAGCGCGTCCTTGGCGGCGAGGTTGCCCGCGTCGTGCGCGAGGGTCCGTTCGCCCGCGCCGAGCCCGTCCTTGGCCAGCCCCTTGCCCACCGCGCCGAGCCCGTCCTTGGCCAGCCCGTTGGAGACGCCCTCCAGGCCGTGCCCGAGTGCCTCGCCACCGCTCTTGCCCAGCGACTTGCCGATCGTCCCGCCGAACAGTTTGCCGAGCCCCGACCCGAGCAGGTTCAGCGGCCCGCCGATCAGCCCGCTGAGCGCGCCGAACTCCAGGGCTTGCAGGGTGGACTTGGTGTCCCATTCGCTCCAGGTCTTGTGCCCCTGGTCGATCTGCGCGATCTGGATGATCGCGTCCAGCGCCAGGCCGCCCACCACACCCATGAAGACGTGCACCGCGATCTGGTCCAGCAGCCAGGCGAAGATCTTGCGGATGACGCCCTCGGCGACCAGCCTCGCGGCGACGATGGTGCCCAGCGAGGCCCCGCCGGTGAACGGCAGCATGGCGATCGCCCAGGCGATCTCGAAGGCCAGCTGGACCAGTTGGGCGATCGTCATCCACTTCGCGTACTCGACCTGGTTGGCCGTGTCGTGCGCGGTCTTGCCGAGGTCGGCGGCCTGCTTGCCGGCCATGGTGAGGTAGTCGTCGCCGCCGGTCAGCCCGATCAGGTTCTGCATCGTGCCGACGAAGGCGTCGGCCGCCTGCCCCTCGAACTGGGCGGTGCAGACCCCGACCATCTCGGCGATGTACTCCCGCAGTTGCGGGATGTCCTTGGCGATCACCAGGTAGTCCTCGCCGGCGATCCGGAGCCTGTCCTCGTCCGCCTCCGGCCAGTGCATGCCGGTCAGGCCCGAGAAGAGCTTGGCCAGCCCTTCCGGAAGCATTATCGCCATGCCGGGACTACTCCTGATCGATCGTCAACTGCTGTGCGGACAGAGTCAGAACCCGCTGGTGGTGTCCTTCAGGTTCTGGTCGGTGTTGGTGAACTGGTCGGTGGCGTCCTTGCCGTTCTCGCCGACCTTGTCCACCGACTCCCGGACCTGGGTGAGCAGGTCGGTCAGGTCCTTGGTGGGCCGGTCGACGGTCTGGTGGTACTGCTTGCCGATGTCGTCCTGACCGGCGGAGTCCTTGTTGAACTTGTTGATCTCGCCGACCTTGCCGCGCATCCGGTCGAGCAGGTCGGACATCTCGCCGAACTTGCCGAACGCCGTCTTCAGTTCGGAGAGTGCGGTGAACCGCTCAGCCACGGAACTCCTCCTGCCGCGCGGTCCGGCGGGCCTCGGCGGCCGCATGGCTGGGGCGCATCGCCTGCAACGGGGCCAGCAGCTCGTCCAGTTCGGTGCCGCCGGTCATCGAGGTGCGCAGCGCCTCGCCGAGGCCCTCGAAGGAACGCATCGCCTCCAGCACCTTCGCCCCGAGGTCGGCGCGTGCCTCGTTGAGCACCTCGGTGAGGATGCCGGCCAGTTGGGCCGGGGCCATCGAGCGGTAGGCGGTGGTGTGGAAGGTGAGCGAGACCACCTCGCCCTGCGCGCCGACCACGGCGGTGACCATCCGGTCCTTGGAGGTGACCGAGGCGGTGCTGGCCTGCAACTCCCTGGTGGTCTCGGCCATCCTCGCCTGCTGCTCGCGCAGCGTGGCCATCGCCTGCTCGATCTGGTCCGCGAACGGGGACGCCGCCATCTCGGTCCTTTCTCGCTACGGGACTTCGTCCTGCTGAACTTCTTCCTACGGATTCCTACGGCCGGGGCCTCGGGCGCAGTTCAGCGGCCGATCACGCCGTCCACGGTGCCGGTCTCGGTGCCCCAGACCTCCTCGTCCTCGGCCAGCCAGGTGGTCCGTTGCCGCTCCTGCCCGCCGGGCGCGCCGCCGCCTGCCCCGCCGCCGGGCGGCATCATCGGCGGCATCCCGCCGCCGCCGGTGGTGGCCACCGACCGGCCCATCAGCTGAGCCTCCTCGGCGGCGCCCATCGCGGCCCGCTCACCGGCCACGGTGCGCTCGGCGGCCGCCTTCTCGGCGGCCATCGCCTCCTGGGCCGCCAGGTCCTTGGCCGACAGCGCACCGCCGTTCTCCAACGCCTTGGGGCCCAGCCCCATCGCGGCGTTGCTCAGCGAGGTGCCGCCGACCGTCGAGATCGACTTCGCACCGCCGATCCCCTCGCCGAACAGCGACTTCTCACCGCCGAAGGAGAGCCGTTCGCCGCTGGTCAGCGGTGCGTTGAAGTCCTCGGGCGGGTTGTAGCCGAGGTTGCTGCGGCTGGGGTTGAGCGGCGTCAGGTGCTCGCTCAGCGCCTGCTCCTCGTTGGCCAGCAACTGGCTCTGGTTGCTGACCGGTTTGCCGTTGGCGTCGAGTATCTGGCCGTCCTTGGTGATGGTGGCCTTCTTGCCCGCGTAGACCTTGTTGCCGTTGGCGTCCAGCACCGGCTTGCCGTCCGGGCCGATCACCATGCCGTTCTCGTCCACGTGCGAGCCGGGCGGGACGGTGAACGGCCCGCCGCCGAGCGAGATCGGGCCGGGGTTGCTCGGCGTCCCGATGGTGGTCCCCTTGGGTACCTTCTCGGGCTTGCCGTCCTTGCCGAGCACCGGCTTGCCGTCCGGGCCGATCACGTTGCCGTTGGCGTCGATGTGCGAACCGGCCGGCACGGTCAGCGGCTTGCCGTCCTTGCCGGTGAGCGGTTTGCCGTTGGCGTCGAGCAGCGGGGCGGTGCCGTTCAGGTTGGGCGGGCCGGAGTTGCTGTGCGAGGGGTCGATGTGCGGCGGGGGTGGCGGCGGGGTCTTGCCGAGGTTCGGCGCGCCGCTGCCCCCACCACCGGCGCCGATCCCGCCCGGTCCGCCGCCGGTGCCGTCGCCGCCTCCCTTGCCCGGATCGGGTGCGGGCAGGCCGGCGCCCTGGGGCGTCTCGGTCTTGAACTTGGTAGCGCCGAGCATCCGGTGGACGGTGTCGAAGGATCCGCCGACGGTTTTGGTGAAGTCGTTGACGGCGGCGTCCAGGTAGTAGACCACCGCCTCCTTCCACATCTCGTGCGCCCGGTCGCTCACCGTGGTCCAGAAGGCGTCCGAACTGGCGTCCGCGCCACCGACCATGACCTTGTAGCTGGTGCTGCCGTTCGGCACCAGCTGCGCGCCGGCCATCTTCTCGAAGAGGGCGTTGACCACGCAGTTCACCGGGTAGGCCTGGCTCGGGTCGCGCTTGGTGGTCGCGTACTGGTCCTTGTCCCCGTAGACGCCCATGTTGCCGCTCTTGTCGCCGCGCCAGTTCCAGTAGCCCGTCAGCAGGTTGGTCAGACCGGCGCTGAAGTCGTCCTTGGCGGTGGTGAGCAGCTGCACCGGGTCACCGAGGTAGTTGAGCATCCGCCACATGTCGGTCAGCGAGGTCTCGACACTGGTCAGGTAGGACTTCAACTCTCCGGCCGCGCTGCCCTGGAGTTCGCCGTCGGGGACGTCCAGGTCCTTGGTCAG
Organism: Kitasatospora azatica KCTC 9699; assembly: GCF_000744785.1. NCBI lineage: Bacteria > Bacillati > Actinomycetota > Actinomycetes > Kitasatosporales > Streptomycetaceae > Kitasatospora > Kitasatospora azatica. The sequence goes on from NZ_JQMO01000002.1 coordinate 2,079,233, forward strand.
TCCCGCGATCTTGTTGTGCATGTCCTCGGTGATCCACAGGTGCAGGCCGTTGAGCATGTCGATCGCCGCCTGGAAGCTGCGCACGCTGGTGGTGTTGCTCTCGTGCGGGGCGTAGACCAGCGTGTTGAGCACGTTCAGCGAGCCTCCGCTGAACTGGTCGAGCTTGCTGGTCGTCCCGTCCTTGCTCAGCCAGTCCCCCCAGGCCCCGGATCCCCAGGCCACCACCACGTAGTCGTTGGTCACGTACGTGGGGTAACCGCCCGCGTTTCCGCCGCCGGCCTGGTACGTGATGGAGACCGGCTTCGACACCCAGGAGATGTCGTACTTGTTCGCGTCGTACGTCCCCGCCAGCACCAGGTCGACCCCGTGGCTCGGCACCCAGTTGCCGCTGGCCACCTCGTCGCGCGAGGCGACGCTCTTGGTCTTGTCGGTGCTGGCGAACGCCGACATGGCCTCTTCCCAGTTCACGTGCGTCGACTCCCGAGGTGATGGTGGTGCGGGCAGGGGGATGGGGCCAAGGGGGCCGGGGTCCGGGGCTACGGATCCGACGACGCGAACCGGATCGCGTGGTCGGTTCGCGTCGTCGGACGGCCGGTCAGACCGACGGCGGTCAGACCGACGGCGGTCCGGCCGGTGGCCCACCGGACGGCCCACTGGGCGAGCCGCCGAGGATGGTGAACATCTGCGCTGCGGTGAGCGCGTCGTCCTCGGCGTTGTTGAACGTCTTCTCGGCCTTGTACGCCGCCTCGGCCAGCTGCAGCAGCGAGTCCGAGATGGCGCCGAGCTGCTGCTTGATCAGACCGGCGAAGGTCTTGAAGTCACCCGCCAGATTGACCCCGGCGGTGAACGGGGCGGCTCCGGCGAGCAGTTGGGTGTAGTTGCCGTCGATGCTGGGCAACCCGCCACCGCCGGCGGCGAAGTCCATCACATGGCCGATCGCCTTGCCGTTCGCGTCGTTGGGATTGATGCCGGTCATCGACTTGACCAGATCCTTGATCCCGTTGTCGGCGAGTTTGGTCAGGTAGCCGTCGGTGACCTTGAGTGGGCTCACGGCACGCCCCTCAGAAGCCCTGCGCGGCAGCCTGGTCGGCGTACCGCATGGTGTGGTTCATCTCGTCCAGGATCTGGGCGCCCTTGGTGATGTCCTGGTGCATCTGGCCCTCGTTCTGCTGCACCGCGGTGAAGAACTGCTCGAACGCCTCCTTGTAGCTGCCGGAGTGGGCGCGCAGCGGGGTGAGCGTCTGGATCAGCTCGTCCAGGTTGTTCTGCATGCTCTGCGCCGCCTGCAGCAGGTCCTGGAAGGCGTTGTCGATCGACTCGTGATGGAGCTGGATGTTCGCCACGGGGTGGCTCCTTTCGGACGGGAGGAGGGAAGGGAAGGGTCAGCCGTTGAGCGCGGAGTAGACGCCGTCCGAGGCACCCCAGTTGCCGCCGACCACGTGGGCGTCGTCCTCGGCCTTGGTGAGCACCTTGCTCGCGGAGGCGGTGCTCTCCATCAGGTGCTCGACGGACCTCATGATCACCTTGTAGCGGTCCACCCAGTCGGTCACCCGGTCCTGGAAGGCGCTGCTGGCGCCGGAGACGTACTTGGCGGCGATCTCCTCGTTGATCCGCTCGACCGTCTGGCCGGCGGTGATCATGGCGGAGATCTGGTGCCCCAGGCCGGTCAGCGCCTGCTGCACGCTCTGGTCGTCGGTAGTGAGAAGGTTGCCGGTCGGGTCGGCCATGGTGGCTCCTGTGTCGGGTCGGACAGCCGGGGCGGCGGCCCCGGGCTGCTGTCTGCCGGGTAGAACGGTCCGCCCTGGCGAGCTGGTTCAGATCTGACGGTTCGTCAACAGGCCGAGCCGGCAGGCGGTGTCGGCACTCCGGTGGCCGGTGCTGCCGGGTCCAGGGACGGACCGGTGGGCAGCAGGGCGAGCAGCGTGTCGGGGACGGCGGCCGGGGGCACGGAGGCGTAGCCGAGCTGCTTGGCGGCGGCCGCCGAGGGCACCGGGTACTTCACGCCGCCGTCCGTCACCAGGTACTCGGCGGCGCCCGGGCTGCCGCCCGCGAGGGTCGCGCGGACCAGCGCGCCGCCGCCGGGACGGACCGCGATCCGGTCGGCGGGGGTGCAGGAGGGGGCCACACCGGGCTGGGCAGTCGGGGACTGGCCGTCGAGGGCAGCGCTGTCCAGCACCGTGACCGAGGTGCGCGGCGCGGCGTCGGTGGTCGGGTGCAGGTCGGCGCAGAGCGCCTGGCCCGGGGCGGGGGTGACCAGTTCGGGCGGGTCGGCGGGCAGCGGGCTGCTCGGCGGGGCGGCGGCGGTGTGGGCGGCGAGATCGGCCGGGCCGATCGCGACGGGGGCGGGGGCGGCGTCGGCGTACGCGACGCTCTGGGTGCGGGGGTCGCCGCGCAGCAGCGCGTACTGGAGCGCGCTGAGCGGGGCCAGGCCGGTGGTGGTGAGCACGTAGCGGGCGCCGCCGGGGGCCTCGAAGAGCTGGCCGACCCGGGTCTGCCGGGCGGCGAGCACCGGGCCGGGCGAGCCGCGCCCGGGGATGTCCGGGGCGGTCAGGTCGGGGCCGGCGGGCAGGGTGTCGAGGAAGGCGGCGCCGACCGGGAACGGGGTGACGGTCGCGCTGGTGTAACCAAGCGCTTGCTCAGCGCTGTTGTGGACGTCGACGCGCAGCCGGCGGCCCTGCCAGAGCAGGTACTGGGTGCTGTCGGGGGCGCTGACGAGCAGCGCCTGGGTGGGCGTGAGCGGGGCGCCCTCGGTCCGCGGGCCAATGGCCAGGGCGAGCTTCGCGGCCGCGCCGGCGGGCTCGGCGCAGGTGAGCCAGGTCTGCTGGGCGGCGAGCGCGGCAGCCGCCGGCAGCCCGTCGGGAGCACCGAGCAGGCCCACGGGTGCGCCGCGCTGCACGCTGCTGAGTGAGCGCTCGCTCACCTGCTGGACCGTCAACTGATCCCCCGCCAGCAGCTTCGCACTGGCCTGGTTGAGCACCGGGTGCAGCAGACCGCCGAGGTAGAGGTAGCGGGCGCCGGTCTCCTCGACCACGACCAGCGTGCCGGGCTTGGCCCACTCCGTGCTGCCGCCGGGCTTCAGCACCCCGATCACGGTCACCACCAGCGCGATCAACACGCCGAGCGCCAACCCGGCGACCGCCCCCCGGGTGGTCCGCCCGGTCGGTGTGTCCGGCGCGTCGGGCTCGGCCCGCAGCATGCCGGAGGCGAGCCTGCTCAGCACGAACAGATGCGCCTGCACCTGGTCGCGTCGGGACTGCATCCTGGCCTCTCCTCAACTCCCGGCCCACCCGGGCCACTCGCACCGACCACCCACACCACCCACACCACCCGCACCACCCGGCCCTCGGCCCTCGGCCCGCGGCCCGTGACCCCGCCGCTCAGGTGCTCAGCCGCTCATGCCGCGCATCGCGTGGTACACCCCGCAGACCAGCAGGGCCAACGGCAGCAGGGCCACCGCGCTCAGCGTGTGCAGCAGGTCGGCCGCGCGGCCCCAGTACGGGAGCAGGCGGCGCCCCGGTACCGTCCAGGCCGCGACCAGCAGCGCCAGCCCGAGCGCCAGCAGCCCGGCCAGGATCAGCAGCCGCCCGCCCGCCGACTGGGCCGCCGCCAGCCGCACACCGAGCAGCGCCACCCCGCCCACCCCGGGCAACAGCAGGACCAGCCGCTGCCGGATGCTGCCGATCGCCCGCCCGTGCAGCAGGAGCAGCACCGCCAACGCCCCGCCCTGGGCCGGCCCGGCCCAACCCGCGCCGAAGGCGAGCAGCACCAGGCTCACCGCGCAGACCACGCCGACCGCCGTGTAGAGCGCCATCAGGTAGTCGTCGGCGACCAGGCTGCGCGAGAGCACCCCGGGCGCCGGGAACGGTTCGATCCCCTCCTGCAGTTCGTCCGCGTTGCGCGGCAGCGCGGGCAGCCGCAGCCCGGAGAGCCGGAACGCGACCGAGGGCACGAAGGATCCGACCAGCACCGCCACCACCGCGATCACCGCAGCGAGTTGATCGACCGTCAGACCGCCGATGAGCAACGCCCCCGCCACCACCCCCACCACCGCGACCAGCACCACCCCGAGGAAGAGCGGCGCCCCGCCACCCACCGCCGCGAGTGCCAGCACCGCCGCCCCGGCGGCAGCCGAGGCGGCCGCCAGCACTCGGGCGCCGAGCAGTTCGTGGCCGGCCGGTCCGCCCGGCAGCAGCAGCGCGGCCAGCGCCAGGTAGGGCACGGCGGCGGCGCCCAGAGCGGTACCCGCGCCGGGGTCGGCCATCGCCCGCGAGGCGCTGGCGGCGCCGAGCAGCAGCAGCGCGGCGGTGACGGCGGCGGCCGCCTCGCGCGGTCCGGCCGCGCCGGGCAGGGCGAGCAGCACCAGTCCGCCGGCCAGGGCCAGCAGGGTCAGGCCGACGGCCAGGTGGTGGGTGAGTACCGGGCGCCAGCTGTCGCCGCGTTCGCGCATGCCGGTGGCCACGCCGTCCACCAGGTCGTCGAAGTGCACCGGTGGCAGCGCGGCCCGGCGCGGCCGCAGGTGGAGCGCGTCGCCGTCGCGCAGTTCGAGCGCGTCGGCGGTCTGCTCCTCGTCGAGCGGTTCCTCGCCGAGCCGTTGGAGCACCCATCCGCCGTGCTCCAGGCCCTGTTCGGCCAGGTCGGCACCGGCGTGGCCGAGCACGGCGGGGAGCAGGTCGGCGAGCGGCACGTCGGCGGGCACGGCGAGTTCGAAGACCGACCCCGGCGCGTGGAACCTGAGCCGGCACAGTCCGGCCACGGCGCTACTGTTCACGCCCGGGTCTACGGGCGCGGCCCCGGATCGCGTTCACGCGGCACCGGATCGCGTGCACGCGGCATCCGACCGCGTGCACCAGTGCGGCCGGGTCCACCGCTGAGCCCGGCCCGCGTTCACCCGGTGAACCCGCCCCGCCGAAGCGTCCGTAGACCCGGGGGACAGCGCCGGCCAGTAAGGAGTCCAACGGTGAGTGTGGTCCTGGTCAACCGCACGGCTCGCCGCCCGGGGCCGGAAATGCCCGACGGCGAGATCCAGTTGCAGGAGCCGCCCGGGCTGCCGGAGCCGCAGGGCGGCATGGCGAGCATGATCAGCATGGCGCCGATGGCTCTCGGCTCGCTCTCCATGGTCTTCCTCTTCCTGCGCCCGGACGGCGGTGGCGGAGCGCTCACCTATGTGGCGATCGGCATGATGGCCCTCTCCGCGGTCGGCATGCTGGTCACCCAACTGATCCGGGGCTCCAGCGACCGCAAGCAGCAGCTGCGTGCCGAGCGCCGCGACTACCTGCGCTACCTCTCGCAGATCCGCCGCCAGGTCCGCCGTTCGATCACCGGCCAGCAGGAGGCGCTGGCCTGGCGCCACCCGGCGCCGGAGGAGCTCGGCTCGCTGGTCGGCACCTCGCGTCTGTGGGAACGCCGGGCCGCCCACCCGGACTTCAGCGATGTGCGGATCGCCACCGGTCCGCAGCGTCTCTCGGTGCGACTCGCCCCGCTGGCCACCAAGCCGGTGGAGGATCTGGAGCCGCTCTGTGCGCACGCGCTGCGCCGCTTCATCCACGCCTACGGCACCGTGGCGGACCAGCCGGTGGCCATCCACCTGCGTGGGTTCGCCCAGCTGCTGCTGCGGTCTGACGATCCGTCGGCTTCGCGCGCGCTGGTCCGGGCGCTGCTGGCCTCGCTGGCCGTGGTGCACGGTCCGGACGAGCTGCGGATCGCCGTGGTCGCCGCCCCGGAGCAGCGCGCCGCCTGGGAGTGGGCCAAGTGGCTGCCGCACGCGCTGCATCCGAGTGAGAGTGACGGCGCCGGTCCGGTGCGACTGGTGGCGAGCACCCTCGGCGAGGCCGAGCAGCTGCTCGGCGAGGAGTTCACCGGCCGGCCGGGCTACGAGCCGGACGCCGTGCCGCACCGCGACGAGCCGTTCACCGTCCTGGTGTTGGACAGCGCCGGCACCCACGGCGCGGGCCGGGCCGCCCTGGCCGGCTACCGCAACGCCGTGGTGATCGACCTGGCCGACTCGCTGGAGTGGAAGCCGTCCCGGACCACGTTGCGGCTGCGGATCGAGGCGGGCCGGCTGGCCATGATCGGCGCCGACCGCAACCGCAAGGACACCGTCACCGAACTCGGCCGCCCCGACGCACTCTCGCTGCGCGCCGCCACCCGGCTGGCCGCCCGACTGGCCGGTTACCGGATCGGCGACGCGGTGGACGCGGGCGAGCCGCTGGCCACCGACTTCGACCTGACCGCCCTCCTCGGCATCCCCGATCTGCACCAGCTGGAGGTGGAGAAGCTCTGGGGCCGGCGTGGTCCGAGCGAGCGGCTGCGGGTCCCGCTCGGCCTCGGCGCCGACGGGCGCCCGGTCGATCTCGACCTCAAGGAGTCGGCACAGGGCGGTATGGGCCCGCACGGCATGCTGATCGGCGCCACCGGCTCCGGCAAGTCCGAGCTGCTGCGCACCCTGGTGCTGGCGCTCGCGCTCACCCACTCCTCCGAGGTGCTCAACTTCGTCCTGGTCGACTTCAAGGGCGGCGCCACCTTCCTCGGCCTGGACGCGCTGCCGCACACCTCCGCGGTGATCACCAACCTGGCCGACGAGGCCGCCCTGGTGGACCGGATGCGTGACGCCCTGCACGGCGAACTGGTGCGCCGCCAAGAGCTGTTGCGCTCGGCGGGCAACTACGCCTCGCTGCTGGAGTACGAGACGGCCCGCGCCGCCGGCACCCCGCTGGCACCACTGCCGACGCTCTTCGTGGTGGTCGACGAGTTCAGTGAACTGCTGGCCGCGCACCGGGACTTCATGGAGCTGTTCATCATGGTCGGGCGGCTCGGTCGCTCGCTGGGCGTCCATCTGCTGCTCGCCTCCCAGCGCTTGGACGAGGGGCGGATGAACGCCCTGGAGTCGCACCTGTCCTACCGGATCGGCCTGCGCACCTTCTCCGCGATGGAGAGCCGCGGCGTACTCGGCGTGCCGGACGCGTACCAGTTGCCCTCGCAGCCGGGCAACGGCTTCCTGCGCAGCGACATCTCCACCCTGACCCGGTTCAAGGCGGCCTACGTCTCCGGCCCGTACCGGCCCAAGCGGCGACCGGCCGTCCAGGCCGCCCTGGCCGGGCAGGTCGTCCCGTACAGCACCGGCTATGTGACGCCACGTCAGTCGGCCGCGCCGGTCGAGGAGGAGTCGGTCGCGACCGATGCGGGCTCGCTGCTGGAGATCGCCGCGGCCAGGCTGGACGATGCCGGGCCGCCCGCCCACCGGGTCTGGCTGCCGCCGCTGGACGTGCCGCCGACCCTGGACGAGCTGCTGCCACCGCTCGCCCCGCACCCCGAACGCGGCCTGACCGTCGACGGGTTGACCGGACACGGCACACTGACCGTGCCGGTCGGCGTGGTCGACCGCCCGTTCCACCAGCTGCGTGACCTGATGACCGCCGACCTGTCCGGGGCCGGCGGCCACGTCGGCATCGCCGGCGCCCCGCAGAGCGGCAAGTCCACCCTGCTGCGCACCCTGATCAGCTCCCTGGCGCTGACCCACACCCCGGCCGAAGTCCAGTTCTACTGCCTGGACTTCGGCGGTGGCACGCTCGCCGGCCTGCGCGGCCTGCCGCACCTGGGCTCGGTCACCGGACGGCACGACGGCGAACGGGTGCTGCGCACCGTCGCGGAGATCAACGCGATCATCACCCGCCGCGAGAAGTACTTCGCCGAGCTGGGCATCGACTCGGTCGCCACCTTCCGCCGCCGCAAGGCCGAGGGCGCCCTGCCGGACGACCCGCACGGGGACGTCTTCCTGGTCATCGACGGCTGGAACACCCTGCGCCAGGAGTTCAACGACCTGGTCCAGCCGCTCACCCTGATCTCCCAGCGCGGCATCAACTACGGCGTCCACCTGATGATCGCCACCACCCGCTGGGGCGAGATCTCCGGCGGCCTGCGCGACCAGTTGCAGACCAGGTTCGAGCTGCGGCTCGGCGACGCCGTCGACTCGGTGATCAACATGCGGGCGGCCGCCAAGGTGCCCAAGCTCCCCGGGCGCGGCCTGACCGAGGAGCAGCTGCACTTCCTGACCGCCCTGCCGCGGATCGACGGCTCCGGCCGCACCGAGGACCTCGCCGAGGGCATCGCCGACCTGGTGGACGCGATCGGCGAGCACTGGACCGGCCCCCGGGCCCCCGAGGTGCGGATGCTCCCGCTGGTCCTGGACGCCGCCGAACTTCCGCCCCCCGAAGGCCGGTTGCGGGCACCGATCGGCCTGGAGGACACCGAGGTCGCGCCGCTGTGGCACGACTTCGAGGAGAACCCGCACCTGCTGGTGATCGGCGACACCGAATCCGGCAAGACCAACCTGCTGAAGCTGCTGATCAGTTCGATCACCACCGGGTACACGCCCGCCGAGGCCCGGATCATGCTGGTGGACTACCGCCGCGAACTCTACGAGGCGGTACCGCAGGAGTACCGCCTCGGCTACGCCGTCGCGGTGGACATGCTGCGCCAGATCGTGGACGGCGCGGCGCGCGCGATGAAGAACCGGATCCCGCCCGCGGACATCACCCCGGCTCGGCTCAAGCTGCGCGACTGGTGGGACGGACCCGAACTCTTCATCCTGGTCGACGACTACGACCTGCTCGCCGCGGGCAGCGGCGCGCACCCGTTCGCCCCGGTGCTCGACCACCTCGCCCAGGGCGCGGAGATCGGACTGCACCTGATCGTCGCGCGCGGCGCCAACGGCGCCGGCCGAGGGCTGGGAGACCCGCTGCTGCGCAAGCTCCAGGAGATCAACTCCCCGGCGCTGCTGCTCTCCTGCCCGCCCTCGGAGGGGTACCTGTTCGGCAATGTGAAACCGCGTCAGCTGCCGGTGGGCCGGGGCCTGTACATCACCCGGCGGCGCACGGTGCAGGTCCAGACGGGAGCGATGGGCAAGGGCGAGTGAACCCTGCGACCGGCCGGCCTCGTACACCTGGTGGAGCGCCTGACCAGGTCCGGACTCCGCAATGCCGTCCCGCAGCAGAACGGAGGGCCGGGCAATGGCCTCGGTACGACTCCTGACCGCCACCCGCTCGACCCTGCGGGAGGTGGGCCCGCACTTCGTCATCGCGCCACCCGGCGCGGAGGAGGAAGGACTGGCCGCCGCCCTCGCACCGCTGCGTCCGGTGCCCGGGACGCTGGTGGTGCTGGCCGCTGCCGCCGACGCGGCGCCGGTGCTGCGCGAGCAGCTCCCGGAGCTGGCGCTGATCGCCGCCGCACGGGGCGCGGACACGCTGCTGGTCGCCGCCTCCGGACTGGCCGCGCCCGGGCCTCGGGGCCGTCGGCCCGCCGAGCAACTGGCCGACCTGGCCGGGCTGACGGTGGTCGGGCCGGACGGACCGGTCTCGATCGAGCCGGACGGGTCGCTGCGCACCAGCGGATCCTGGTGGCGCTGCCCACCGGCGCGACGGGGGGAGCGGCTGGGCGAGCGCTGGCCGGAAGCAGCAGTGACCCCGCTACCTGCGGCGCCCACACCCACACCCGCACCTGAGCAGCCCGCGACCGACCCCACCGTCACCCGCCTCCCCGCCGGCTACTGGCTCACCAGCACCCCGCCCACCCACACCCCGCCAGTACTGCACTCCGCCGCCCCGACCCCCGACACGCTGCTCCTCGTCCTCGGCCAGCCCGAGCACCCCGCCCTCCCCAGCCCCCACCAGCTCGCCACCGTCGCGGCGACCCTGCTCCCGACCAGCCCCGGTCGCCTCCTGCTGAGCGCGCCCTGGGCCGCCCCCGCCCCGCTGGTCGAGCTGGCCGCCCTACTCGCCGCCTCGCTCGACCGCGAGGTGCACACGGCCATCGGTCTGCCCGTCCGCTCCTCCGGCGGCGACTCCGCCGTACTCCTCGACCAGCGGTCCATGCCCGGCTGGGAGCCCTGCCTCACCGAGCTCACCGCCTCGCCCGGCTCACGAACCGTCAGCCCCAGGGCCTGGCGGGCCCGCCCCGGTTCCTGGCGCACCGTCGGACCGGCGCTCTTCGACGCGTTCCCCGGCTGGCTCCTGGAGGCCGTCCCGGCCGGCCTCTGGCTCCGCCCGGCGGCTGCCGTCGGCGACCGCGCCATCCGGTTGCGCCGCCCGGACCCGGGACAGCCGATGCTGATCGTCGGTTCGCCGAACGCGCCCGTGCCGCAGGAGGTCTGGGACCACCTGGGCGAGCTGCTCGCCGAGCTGCCGCTGCTCGGGCTGCCGCTCCCCGCGCTGCTGGTCACCGGGGCGATGGACGCCGAGTCCGAGGCCGTGGCCCGGTTCAGCGCGCGGATGTACAAGCTCCGCTGGGTCGCCCCGGACCTGACGCCACCTCGGCCCACCGCCGAACCCGCGCCGGTTCCCGCCGATCCCCCCACCCTGCTCCTCACCCCCGCACCACCGGAACCCGTCCCCACCCCCACCGAGGCGCCCGCCACCGAGACGCCCCCCAGCACCGACCGCCAGGCGCTCCAGGCCCTCCTCGCCCCGCACTACCACCGCTGGGCCAGCCGCGCCGAGCAGCTCGCCACCCGCCTGCCCTCGCTGCGCTCGCACCCCGGTACCGAGGACCTGCTCCCCGATCTCGTCGCGGTCCTGCTCCACCACCTCGACTCCCCCACCCCCGCGACCCGCGCCGAACTCGCCGAGGCGGCTCGCTCCGCCGGCCCCGACCACCCGCTCCGCCCGTACCTCAACTGCCTCGCCGCCGGCCTTCGCCGACTGCCCAGCCACCACGGCGCGGTGCTGCTCGCCGCCCCGGCCGGGCCCATCGACCTGGCCCGCTACGCCCCCGGCGCCGTCCTCACCGAGCCCGCCCCCATCAGCGGCCTCACCTCCCCGGACGTGCTCCTCGATCCCGAGGATCCCGAGCCCAGGCTGGAGTTCGCCATCTGGTCCACCAGCGCCCGTCGGACCACCGTCTTCGGCGATCCCACCGACGAACCCGCCGTCGTGTTCCCCCCGAACACCCGCTTCACCGTCCTGAAAGTCGAACCCGCCGACTTCCCGAGCCACGCCGCCAGCAGCGCCGGCACCGCCAGCACCAGCACCAGCACCAGCACCAGCACCACTGCCAACTCCGCCACCCCCGCCCGCGTCCTGCTCCACGAGCACCAGAACCGCCCCACTCCCCCGACCCCCGACCGCCTGCTCGCCTGGCTGGCCCGCCGCGACGCCGTCCCGGTCGCCGACCGCCGCCCGGTCGCGAACCCGGAGCGGTACCGGCTGACAAATCCCCTCGGAATCCCGACCCCCACCGGCTAACCTCCGCCGCATGAGCTCCTTGATCCACATCGAACCCTGGGCCGAGGACGACCTCGCCCTGCTGCAGGCGATCAACACTCCGACCATGCGCAAGCACGTCGGCGGCGCGGAGAGCCCGGAGGCCGTGCTGGTCCGCCACCGCCGCTACCTCGCCTTCCCCGGCCTCGGCGCCGGCCAGATGTTCCGGATCGTCAGCACCGGGACGGGCGAGTCGGTCGGCAGCGTCGGGTACGCGGAGCGCGTCTGGCGCGGCGAGACCGTCTACGAGATGGGCTGGAACGTCCTGCCGCCGTTCCAGGGCCGGGGCATCGCCGCCCTGGCGGCCCGGGCCGGCGCCGAGCACGCGGCCGCCGCGCACAAGCACCGCCACCTGCACGCCTTCCCGGCCACCGACAACCCGGCCTCCAACGCCGTCTGCCGGCGCGCCGGCTTCACCCTGCTCGGCGAGTGCGACTTCGAGTACCCGCCCGGCACCGGCCGGTTCATGCGCAGCAACGACTGGCGGCTCGACCTGCTAATGGGAATGGCCTTGCCCACCTCCACTTCTACGGTGTACAACACTTCTACACCGTAGAAGACACAGGACCCGGGGGACCCATGTCCGAAACAACCGCAGCACCAACCCGCCGCCCTGACCGCTGGCTGGTGCTGGCCGTGATCTGCCTGGCCCAGCTCGTAGTGATCCTCGACAACACCATCCTCAACGTCGCCCTCCCCTCCCTCACCAGGGAACTGGGCGCCACCACCGCGCAGACCCAGTGGGCGGTCGGGGCGTACTCGCTCGCGCAGGCGGGGCTGCTGATCGCGGCCGGCGGGCTGGCCGACCGGTACGGGCGCAAGAAGGTCCAGCTGATCGGGCTGGCGCTGTTCGGGATCGGCTCGTTCGGGGCGGCGCTGGCCGGCGACCCTGGGCAGCTGATCGCGGCCCGCGCGGGCATGGGGGTCGGCGGCAGCCTGCTGCTGGCCACCAGCCTGGCGATCGTGGTGCGCACCTTCGACCAGGACGAGCAGCCCAAGGCCATCGGCGTCTGGACGGCCATCGCCTCGCTCGGCGTCGCGCTCGGCCCGGTGATCGGCGGGGTGCTGCTGGCCCACTTCTGGTGGGGCTCGGTCTTCCTGGTCAACCTGCCGGTCGCGGTGCTCGGCCTGATCGCGGTCGCCCGGCTGGTCCCCGAGTCCAAGGACCCGCGCGGCGAGCGGCCCGACCTGCTCGGCGCGGTGCTCTCCACCGCCGGCATGGTCGGCCTGGTCTACGCGATCATCCAGGGCCCGGGCGCCGGTTGGACCGCGCCGCGCACCCTCACCGCCGGCGGGCTCGGCCTGCTCCTCCTGCTCGCCTTCCTGTTCTGGGAGCGGCGGATCGAGCACCCGCTGCTCGACCTCGGCTTCTTCCGCAACGCCCGGTTCCGGGGCGCCATCTCGGGCGGTGTGCTGGTCAGCTTCGGGATGGGCGGCTCGCTCTTCCTGCTCACCCAGCACCTGCAGTTCGTCCTCGGCTACGACCCGCTGGCCGCCGGCCTGCGCACCGCACCGATGGCGCTGACGGTGGTCGCACTCAACCTCACCGGCGTCGGCATGCGGCTCACCATGAAGCTCAAGCCGCCGTTCGCGATCGCCCTCGGGCTGACCCTGCTGGCCGCCGGGCTGGCGGCGATCGCCGAGTTCGGGCACGGCGGCTCCTACCCGGGCATCCTGCTCGGCCTGGTGCTGATCGGCGCCGGCGCGGCCTGCGCGCAGCCGGCCATGGCGGGTTCGATCATGAGCTCCATCCCGCCGGAGAAGGCGGGCATCGGCTCGGGCCTGATGGGCACGCTCAGCGAACTGGGCAACTCGCTCGGCGTGGCCGTCCTCGGTGCGGTGCTCGCCGCCGGGTTCGCGAACGCGCTGCCGGCGGGACTGCCGAGTTCGGCCGGCCGCTCACTGCCGGACGCGCTGGCGGCAGCCGGTCCGGCCGCCGCGCACCAGGTGCGCTCGGCCTTCGCGGACAACCTGACCGACAGCCAGCTGATCGGCGCGGTCGCGGTGCTGGCCGGCGGCCTGCTCGCCGCCTGGCTGTTGAGCCGGGCCGGCGCCGCCCAGCCCGCAGCCCCGGCCCCGACCTCGGGCCCGAGCGAGCAGGAAGCCGCCCAGGCCGGCTGACCGCACGAGAGGATCTACGATCGCTGCCGGACCCCGGTAGCGATCGTCGATCCCGTAGAAGCAGAGGCAGCCATGGCCGAGAAGCCCCACGACCCGACCGTGAGCATCTGGCTCTCCTCGCCCCGGCCCAGGAAGCGGGGCAGCGCACCGACCGGGCTGAGCCGGGACCGGATCATCGCCACGGCCGTGGCGCTGCTGGACGCCGAGGGGGTGCAGGCCTTCTCGATGCGCAAGCTGGCGGCCGAGCTCGAGGTCACCCCGATGTCGGTCTACTGGTATGTCGACAACAAGGACGAGCTGCTCGAACTCGCCCTGGACGCGGCCTTCGGGGAGATGCGGGTGCCACCGCTGGAGGACCACGGGGACTGGCGCCGGCACATCTACGTGATGGTCCACGAGTACCGCACCTGCTACCTGCGCCACCCCTGGGCGGCCGAGTTGGCGGGCCGCTACCTGGCGATCGGCCCGAACGCGATGCTGATGTCCACCAGCGCGGTCAGCGCCCTGTCCGGCACCGGGCTGCGGGGCGACCAGTTGAGCGGCGCGCTGGCGCTGCTCTTCCAGTACGCCTACGGCTTCGCCCGCGCCGAGGCCCAGTGGAACCAGCGGGTGCGGCTGGCCGGGACCGACGAGACCGAGCTCTTCCACCGGATCTACGGGGCGATGGTCGCCGCCGACCCCCGCCACGCCGAGGTCGACGAGGTGCTGGAGTTCACCTCGCACGAAACCGTCGAGATCGGCCGCAACCGCCAGTTCGACGCCGGGCTGGAGCTGGCGATGGCCGGCATCGAGGCCGCCATCGCCCAGCTCCCGGACCGGCAGGACTAGCAGGACCGCCCGGACCGCCCCGACCGCCCGGACCGCCCCGACCGCCCCGACCGCCCCGACCGCCAGGACCAGCAGGGCTAGATGTCGCGGAAGGTCTCGATCTGCGCGCCGATCGAGTTGAGCCGGTCAGCCAGGTCCTCGTAGCCGCGGTTGATCACATAGACGTTGCGCAGCACCGAGGTCCCCTCGGTGGCCAGCATCGCCAACAGCACCACGACGGCGGGCCGCAGCGCGGGCGGGCACATCATCTCGGCGGCCCGCCAGCGGGTCGGCCCCTCCACCAGCACCCGGTGCGGGTCCATCAGCTGCACGTGGGCGCCGAGCCGGGTCAGCTCGGTCAGGTAGATGGCGCGGTTGTCGTAGACCCAGTCGTGGATCAGCGTGGAGCCCTGCGCGGTGGCCGCGATGGCCGCGAAGAACGGCACGTTGTCGATGTTGATGCCGGGGAACGGCATCGGGTGGATCTTGTCTATCGGCGAGCGCAGCTTGGACGGACGGACCGTCAGGTCGACCAGTCGGGTGCGGCCGTTGTCGGCGAAGTACTCCGGGCCCCGGTCGTAGTCCAGGCCCATCTCCTCCAGCACCGCGAGCTCGATCTCCAGGAACTCCACCGGCGCCCGACGGACCGTCAGCTCCGACTCGGTGACCACGGCGGCGGCCAGCAGGCTCATCGCCTCCACCGGGTCCTCGCTGGGCGCGTAGTCCACGTCGCAGCTGATCTCGGCCAGTCCGTGCACGGTCAGCGTGGTGGTGCCGATGCCCTCGACCTTGACGCCCAGCAGCTCCAGGAAGAAGCAGAGGTCCTGGACCATGTAGTTGGGGCTGGCGTTGCGGATCACCGTGACGCCGTCGTGCCGGGCGGCGGCCAGCAGCGCGTTCTCGGTCACGGTGTCGCCGCGCTCGGTGAGCACGATCGGGCGCTCGGGGCCGACCGTGCGGTCCACCTCGGCGTGGTAGACGCCGGTGGTGGCGGTGACCTCCAGGCCGAACCGGCGCAGCGCGACCAGGTGCGGCTCGACGGTGCGGGTGCCGAGGTCGCAGCCGCCGGCGTAGGGGAGCTTGAAGCGGTCCACCCGGTGCATCAGCGGGCCGAGGAACATCAGCACGGACCGGGTGCGGCGGGCCGCGTCCTGGTCTATCGCGTCCAGGTCGAGCACGGCCGGCGGGGTGATCTCCAGGTCGGCGCCCTCGTTGATCCAGCGGGTCTTCACGCCGATGCTGTTCAGCACCTCCAGCAGGCGGTAGACCTCCTCGATCCGGGCCACCCGGCGCAGTGTGGTGCGGCCGGTGGTGAGCAGCGAGGCGCAGAGCAGGGCGACGCAGGCGTTCTTGCTGGTCTTGACGTCGATGCTGCCGGAGAGGCGACGGCCGCCGACCACCCGCAGGTGCATCGGGCCGGCGTAGCCGAGCGAGACGATCTCGCTGTCCAGTGCCTCGCCGATCCGGGCGATCATCTCAAGGCTGATGTTCTGGCCGCCGTTCTCGATCCGGTTGACGGCGCTCTGGCTGGTGCCCAGTGCCGTCCCCAGCTCTGCCTGCGTCCAGCCGCGGTGCTTGCGGGCGTCGCGGATGAGCTTGCCGATGCGCGAGAGGTAGTCATCTGCCATGGGCGAGACGATATCTCATCCATGAGATACGACTGTGGGCGGCTCCCCCATTCGGGTGAACCGCCCACCAGAGTCCCCTAAAGGACCATCAGCAAAGGACCGTCAGCCCTTCTGCATGACCTCGGGCTCGTGCCGGCGCAGCAGGCGCAGCACCAGGAAGGCCAGCGCGGTGGAGATGACCACCAGCATCCCGGCGTCGATCGACCACTGGGCCACGCTGTGCGTCCACAGCCCGTCATGCTTGTTCATGTGCGCCGGGTCGAGCACCATCATGTGCCCGAGGTCCAGCGTGGTGCCGACCACCCCGACGCCCCAGCGGGCCGGCATCAGCCAGGCGAACTGCGCGAGCCCGGCCTTGTCGAAGAGCTGGAAGAGGCAGCCGGTGAAGACCACCTGGATGATCGCGAACATCACCAGCAGCGGCATGGTCTTCTCGGCGGTCTTCACCAGGGCCGAGATCACCAGGCCGAACATCATCGAGGCGAAGCTCAGCAGGATGATGCCGATCGCCATCTCGATGGCGGGCGCACCCGAGAAGATCAGACCCTCGGTGGGCAGCTTGCGGGTGGAGAACCCGACCGCGGCGATGATCGCGCCCTGCAGCACGCTGAAGATGCCGAGCACGATGATCTTCGACATCAGGTAGGCGCTGCGGGACAGGCCGGTGGCTCGTTCTCGTTCGTAGATCGCCCGTTCCTTGATCAACTCACGGACCGAGTTGGCCGCCCCGGAGAAGCAGGCGCCGATCGCGAGCACCAGCATGATGGTGCCGGCCGCGTTGTTGGAGCCGCCCTGCGGGTTGGGCCGCAGACCGTGGGTGGCCGGGACCACCGTGGAGACCACACCCAGCACCGCGGGCAGCAGCACCGACAGCGCCAGGAAGCCGCGGTCGGAGGCGATCACCGACAGGTAGCGGCGGATCAGCGTCCACAGCTGCGAACCCCAGCTCTGCGGCTTGGGCGGGATGACCGGCTGGTGGTTGACCGGCGCCTGCTGCACCGAGACCGCGGCCACGTCCGCCGAGTACTGCTGGTAGTGCACCGAACTGCGGTAGCGGCCGGCCCAGTCGTGGTCCGGGTAGTTCTCGAAGGCCTGGAAGACGTCCGCCCAGGTCTCGTAGCCGAAGAAGTGCAGCGCCTCGTCCGGCGGGCCGAAGTAGGCCACCGAACCGCCCGGCGCCATCACCAACAGGCGGTCGCAGAGCGCGAGTTCGGCCACCGAGTGGGTGACCACCAGGATCGTCCGGCCGTCGTCGGCCAGACCCCGCAGCATCTGCATGACCTCGCGGTCCATACCCGGGTCCAGGCCCGAGGTGGGCTCGTCCAGGAAGATCAGCGAGGGCTTGGTGAGCAGCTCGAGGGCCACCGAGACGCGCTTCTGCTGGCCACCGGAGAGCGCGGTGATCCGGTTGTCGGCGCGCTTGTCCAGGCGCAGTTCGTACAGCACCTCGTCGATCCGGCGGTCGCGCTCGGCGGCCTCAGTGTCGCCGGGGAAGCGCAGCCGGGCCGCGTACTTCAGACCGGTGCGGACCGTCAGCTCCTTGTGCAGGATCTCCGACTGCGGCACCAGGCCGATCCGCTGGCGCAGCTCGGCGAACTGCTTGTAGAGGTTGCGGCCGTCGTAGAGCACCTCGCCGCGGTCGGCCGGCCGGTAGCCGGTGAGCGCGCGCAGCAGGGTCGACTTGCCGGAACCGGACGGGCCGATCACCGCGATCAGCGACTTCTCCGGAACCCCGAAGCTGACGTCGTTGAGCAGGATCTTCTTGGCGCCCTTGTGCTCCACCTCGACGGTCAGGTGGTGCGCGGAGAAGGAGACCGGGCCGTTGTCGATGAACTCCTGCAGCTGGTCGCCGACCAGCTGGAAGGAGGAGTGGCCGACCGTCAGGCGGTCCTGCGGGCCGAGCAGCTGACGCTGCACCGGCTGGCCGTTGACGAAGATCCCGTTGTGCGAACCCAGGTCGACGATCTCGTACCGGCCGTCGGGCAGCTGGCGCAGCTCGGCGTGGTGGCGGGAGACCTGCAGGTCGGAGACGACGATGTCGTTGTCGAGGGCGCGACCGATCCGGATGATCCGCATGCCCGCGGTCAGGTTGCGGATCATCGTCGGATTGCGCTCGCCCGCGAAGCCCTGCGGGTCGGCGGGGAAGCTCTGCTGCTGCGGCACGGCCTGCGGGCCGACCTGCTGGGCGGCCGGCGGCTGCTGGTAGGCGTAGCCCTGCTGCTGCGGGAAGGCGGGCGGCTGCTGGTAGCCCTGCATCGGCTGGGCCTGCTGGGCGTGCTGCATCGGCTGGGCCTGCTGCGGCGGGTAGGACTGCTGCGGCTGCTGCCAGGCCGGGGCGCCGGAGGCACCGTGCTTGCTGGTCTCCGCCTCGTGCCAGCCGCCGCCGGCGACCGGCCCGGACGACACCGGGGCGACGGCCGGGGCCGAGAAGCTCAGCCGCGGCCCGTTCTCCGCGTTCCCCAGGAGCAGCACGGTGCCCGGCAGCAACTGCGCGTGCAGCGTACGGGCACCGCCCGCCCAGGTGCCGTTGGTGCTGCCGTGGTCCTCCAGCTGCCAGGCGGCGCCGTTGAACGAGATGGTCGCGTGCCGCCAGGAGACCCTGGCGTCGTCGAACGGGAAATCCGCTTGCGGATCCCGCCCGATGGTGTAGGACTGTCCCGGCTCCAGTGTCCGGTGCTGCCCGTTGATCTCAAGTACGAGTTGCGGCACTGTCCGCCTGCCCCGCTCTCTCGGTCCCCCGATGGCATCCCCGTGAGCGGGGAGGGTGAGGAATATCGCGTCTGACGGGGGGTAATCATTCCAGCTCGGCCGTCGCGCCGGAAAGTCGGGCCCGCGGACTGTGACCAGGCGGCAACACTGTCACCGTCGGCCGGCGTCCACGAGCCGGACGCACGCTGAGCTGGCGCGTCGCGCCAGGTAGCGTTGGGCACACCATGAACACCACTCCCCCGCAGCCCCGGACCGCCGACGACGAGCGCACCCTGCTGGTCAAGGTGTTCGGCAAGGACCGCCCGGGCATCACCACCGGCCTGTTCGCCACGCTCGCCGGCTTCGACGTGGACGTGATCGACATCGAACAGGTCGTCACCCGTGGCCGGATAACGCTCTGCGCCCTGGTCACCCCGCCGGCCGGCGGCGCCCCCGGCGCGGAGGGCGCGCTGCGCGCCACCGTGCACCGGTGGGCCGAGGGGCTCAAGCTCCAGGCCGAGATCATCTCCGGCACCGGTGACAACCGCCCGCGCGCCGAGGGTCGTTCGCACGTCACGGTGCTCGGCCACCCGCTCACCGCCTCCGCCGTCTCGGCGCTGACCGCCCGGGTCACCGAGTCCGGCGGCAACATCGACCGGGTGTTCCGGCTGGCCAAGTACCCGGTGACGGCGGTCGAGCTGGCCGTCTCCGGGGTGGCCACCGAGAAGCTGCGCGCCGCTCTCGCGGTGGAGGCGGCGGCCCAGCGGATGGACGTCGCGGTGGTCTCGGCCGGCCTGGAACGGCGGGCCAAGCGCCTGGTGGTGATGGACGTGGACTCCACCCTGATCCAGGACGAGGTGATCGAGCTCTTCGCCGCGCACGCCGGCTGCGAGGCCGAGGTGGCCGAGGTGACGGCGGCCGCGATGCGCGGCGAGCTGGACTTCGCCGAGTCCCTGCGGGCCCGGGTGAAGCTGCTCGCCGGGCTGGACGCGGGGGTGGTGGAGAAGGTCCGCACGGAGGTGCGACTCACGCCGGGGGCGCGCACCCTGATCCGCACGCTCCAGCGTCTCGGCTACCAGGTGGGCATCGTCTCCGGCGGTTTCACCCAGGTCACCGACTACCTGGTCGAGCTGCTCGGTCTGGACTTCGCCGCCGCCAACACCCTCGAGGTGGAGAACGGTCGCTTCACCGGCCGCGTCACCGGCGAGATCGTCGACCGCGCCGGCAAGGCCCGCTGGCTCACCCGCTTCGCCGAGCAGGCCAAGGTCCCGCTGGAGCAGACCGTCGCCATCGGTGACGGCGCCAACGACCTCGACATGCTCAACGCCGCCGGCCTCGGCGTCGCCTTCAACGCCAAGCCGGTCGTCCGCGAGGCCGCCGACACCGCCGTCAACGTGCCCTTCCTCGACACCGTGCTCTACCTGCTCGGCATCACCCGTGACGAGGTCGAGGCCGCCGACGAACTGCACGGCACCGCCGAGGAGTAGGCGAGGTCCTGGGTGCCGCCTCAGTCCCGGGGCGGCGCCCAGTACGAGACCAGCCTGCCCACGCCCGGCTCGACCGCCTGCCAGGAGCCGTCGAAGGTCAGCACGGCGATACCGGCGGTGGGGAAGCCCTGCTGGCGGAGCTGGGCGAGTTCGTCGCCGAGGCTCTCGTCGCCGGCCAGCACCTCGACCAGGTTCTGCACCCCGGGGTTGTGGCCGACCAGGATCAGGTCGGCGACCTCCTGGGGCGTCTCCTTGAGGACCTCGATGATCTCGCCCGCGCTGGCGTCGTAGATCCGCTTCTCGAAGTTCGTCCGGCGAGTCCGCTTGGGCAGCTCGTGCGAGGCCAGCTTCCAGGTCTCCCGGGTGCGCACCGAGGTGGAGCAGAGCACGTAGTCGGGGTCGATCCCCGAGTCGGCGAGCCACTGCCCGGCGATCGGCGCGTCGTGGCGGCCGCGCTCGGCGAGCGGCCTCTCGTGATCGTCCACCTGCGGCCAGTCGGCCTTGGCGTGACGGAGCACAATGATCCTGCGGGACGTGTTGACGCTCATTGGCTCAGCTTGGCAGAAAACCCCGCTGGTCGGGGGCTCTTAGCCCATCGACTGGGCGATGGTGGCGACGATCGAGACCAGTACGACGACGCCGAGGATCAGGCCCATGAGCTGCAGCAGCTTCTTGCGGCTGTCCGGCGGATTTGGATCGAGAACGGGCATGGACAGAAGTGTCGCACTCGTCCGGAATCAGCCGTGGCCGGGGGTCGCCTCGTCCTCGATGCCCACCTCGTCCTCCACGAAGCGCTGCCTGGCGGCCCGCAGCCCGATCAGCACCTGCGGCACCAGCAGCAGCGCCATGAAGCCCAGCGGCAGGTACCAGCCGCCGGTGCTCTGGTAGAGGGTGCCGACCAGGATCGGGCCGGGGATGGAGAGCAGGTAGCCGACGCCCTGCACGAAGGCGGACAGCTGAGCCACCCCGCCGCTGGTCCGGGCCCGCAGCCCGATCATGGTCAGCACCAGCGGGAAGGCGCAGTTGGACAGGCCCACCAGCGCCGCCCAGAGCCAGGCCCCGCCGGCCGGGGCCAGCATCAGGCCCAGGTAGCCGGCGATCCCGCAGCTCGCCAGGACGACCACGAAGATCCGCTGGTCGCCGCGGCGGGCGGCCAGGTTGGGCAGCACGAAGGAGATCGGCACGCTGATCGCCATGATCACGGCCAGCAGCACGCCGGAGATGCTCGCGCTCACCCCGGCGTCCTGGTAGATCTGCGAGATCCAGCCCATGGTGGAGTAGGCGCCGGTGGCCTGGCAGCCGAAGAACAGCGCCAGTGCCCAGGCGGTGCGGCTGCGGGTGATCGGCAGCTTGCGGGCGGGCTCGGCGACCGTGCCGGCGCCGGCGGACCGGCCGTCCCGGCGCAGCGCCAGGGTGACCAGCCAGACCAGCAGCGCAAGCAGCGCGAGCGCCGCCCAGACCCCCAGGCCCACCCGCCAATCGCCGCCGAGTGCACTGGTCAGCGGCACGGTGGTGGCGGCGGCCAGCGCGGTGCCGGCCGACAGCGCCATCGAGTACAGGCCGATCATCGGACCGACCCGGTCCGGGAAGTACCGCTTGATCACCACCGGGATGAGCACGTTGGAGACCGCCACCCCGGCCAGCGCCAGCGCGGTGAGCAGCAGGAAGACGGCGGTGCCGCCGGCGAAGGAGCGGGCCGCCACGCCCGCCGCGACGGCCCCCATGCCGGCGGTGACCACCACGGTGGGCCCGAACCGGCGGGCCAGGGCGGGCGCGGCGAAGCCGAAGACCGCGAAGCAGACGGACGGTACGGCGGCGAGCAGACCGGCCACCGTGGCGCTCATGTGCAGGTCGGTGCGGACCCGGCCGAGCAGCGGGCCGAGGCTGGCGACCACCGGGCGCAGGTTGAGCGCGGCCAGGGCCACGGCGGCGGCCAGCAGCCAGCCCAGCACCCGGGTACTGGGGCGGGCCCTGGGGGTCTCGGTCGCGGTCTGCCGGCTGGTGGTGTCTGCGGGGGTCTCTACGGTGGTCTCTGTGATCGGCACAGGCGCCATCATAGAATGATGGGATGAATTGAGACAGTCCATTTCAGGTGGAAGATGTACCCCTCACCCAGAGTCGACCAAGGAGCCCCATGACGCTGTCCACGCCCCGGCGCACCCCGCTGGCCGACCAGGTGATCGCCCAGTTGCGGGCCCAGATCACCTCGGGCGAGTGGCCGGTCGGCTCCCGGATCCCCACCGAGGCCGCGCTGGTCGAGCAGCTGGGCGTGGCCCGCAACACCGTCCGCGAGGCCGTCCGCGCGCTGGCGCACAACGGGCTGCTGGACATCCGCCAGGGCTCGGGCACCTATGTGCTGGCCACCAGTGAACTGGCCGGGGTGATGCACCGCCGGTTCTCCGACGCCGAGCAGAGCCAGGTCGCCGAGCTGCGCTCGCTGCTGGAGGCCTCGGCCGCCGCGCTGGCCGCCGAGCGGCGCACCGAGCGGGACCTGGTGCTGCTGGAGACCGCGCTGGCCCGCCGCGAGGAGGCCTGGTTCGGCGGCGACACCGAGGTGTTCGTGCAGGCCGACGCGGCCTTCCACCAGGCGGTGGTGGCGGCCGCGCACAACGACGTGCTGGCGGCGCTCTACGCGGACCTGGGCGAGGTGCTCCGGGCCCACCTGCGCCAGGACATCGGCCCGGTGCTCTCGCCGGAGCGGTACGTGGGGCACGACCGGATCCTGGTCGCCATCCACGACCGGGACAGCGCCGCCGCCTCCCGCGAGGCCTCGGCGGCGATCGGGGCTTGCGGCCGCGAGGACGCCGCCCGCAAGCGCTGACAGGCCACCGGACGGCGAAACGCCGACGGCCCCGACGCGCAGAGCGCGTCGGGGCCGTCGGGCGTCAGAGCGAGGGCGTCACGCGCCGATCGCGTGCAGCCCCCCGTCCACGTGGATGATCTCGCCGGTGGTCTTCGGGAACCAGTCCGACAGCAGCGCGACCACGCCGCGCCCGGTCGGCTCGGGGTCCGTCAGGTCCCACTTCAGCGGCGAGCGGTGGCTCCAGGTGTCGGCCAGGTCGCCGAAGCCGGGGATCGACTTCGCCGCCATCGAGCCGAGCGGACCTGCCGAGATCAGGTTGCAGCGGATGTCCCGCTCACCCAGGTAGCGCGCCAGGTACCGGTTGGTGGACTCCAGCGCGGCCTTGGCCGGGCCCATCCAGTCGTACTGCGGCCAGGCGAACTGCGCGTCGAAGGTCAGGCCGACCACCGAGCCGCCGTCCTGCATCAGCGGCAGCAGCGCCATGGTCAGCGACTTCAGCGAGAACGCCGAGACCTGCATGGCGGTCGCCACCGACTCCCACGGCGTGTTCAGGAAGTTGCCGCCCAGCGCGTCCTGCGGCGCGAACCCGATCGAGTGCACCACACCGTCCAGCGTGGGCAGGTACTCGCGCACCTGGTCCGCGATGCCGGCCAGCTGCTCCTCGCTGGAGACGTCCAGCTCCAGCACCTTCACCGGCTTCGGCAGCTTCTTGGCGATCCGCTCGGTCAGGGTGGGCCGCGGGAAGGCGGTGAGGATGATCTCCGCGCCCTGCTCCTGGGCCAGCTTCGCGGTGTGGAAGGCGATGGAGGACTCCATCAGCACTCCGGTGATCAGGATCCGCTTGCCCTCAAGGATTCCACTCATGTTGCTCAGTGACCCATGCCCAATCCGCCGTCGACGGGAATGACGGCTCCGGTGATGTACGCGGCCTCGTCGGAGGCGAGGAACCGCACGGTGGAGGCGACCTCGGCAGGCGCGGCATAGCGGCCCAGCGGCACCCCCGAGACGATCTCGGCGCGGCGCTCGTCGCTGAGCACCGCGGTCATGTCGGTGTCCACGAAGCCGGGGGCGACCACATTGACGGTGATGTTGCGCGGGCCGTACTCGCGGGCCAGCGACCGGGCGAAGCCGACCAGACCGGCCTTGGAGGCGGCGTAGTTGGCCTGGCCCGGCGAGCCGGTCAGACCGACCACCGAGGAGACCAGCACCAGGCGGCCCTTGCGCGCCCGCAGCATCTTCGCCGAGGCCCGCTTGACCACCCGGAAGGTGCCCGTCAGGTTGGTGTCCAGGACCGAGGTGAAGTCCTCCTCGGTCATCCGCAGCATCAGGACGTCCTTGGTGATGCCAGCGTTGGCGACCAGCACCTCGACGGCGCCGTGCTTGGCCTCGATCTCCGTGAAGGCGGCGTCCACCTGCGCGGCGTCGTTGATGTCGCAGCGCACCGCGAGCACCTCGTACTTGGCCAGCGCCTCCGGCACCTCCCCGGAGCGGCTGGTGATGGCGACCTTGTCGCCCGCCTCGGCGAAGGCCTGGGCGATGGCGAGGCCGATGCCCCGGTTACCTCCGGTGACGAGAACCGAGCGGCTCAACGATCCACCTCTCCCTGTGTGTGTCCCGCAACGCGGGGTGTCCCGCCCACATGGGGGAACGTACGCACTGTGACGCTATCGGTCGATTCCACACCACGACGAATCGACCCTCCACAGGTCATCCACGCCGGAACTGTCGTCTTCCGACAATCGGTCCGGGCAGAATGCCTCGGGAACACCACGCGCCGGACGCCCGTTTCACCGTCGGCGCGCAGTGTCCCCCGCGGGCTCCCGTGCCGCGACCGATGCAGAGAACGATCCAGTAAAGGGCGGCACCCCGATGAGCGAGGCAACCCCTGGGACCGGCAGGCGCCGGGGCCGACTGCTCACCCTGACGGCGCTGGCCACCGGCCTGGGCGCCGCGGCCTGGACGCTGCGCGAGGTCCCCGTCGCCTTCGGGCGTGACCCGGACGGCGAGCGGGACGGCCGGATCCGCAACTCCCCCCAGTACGCGGACGGCACCTTCCACAACGCGCCCTCCGACCTCGCCCGCTCCTCCGGGCCCACCCGCCCCGACCGCGACACCTTCCGCCGGATGCTCTTCGACCGGGCCGGCCGCACCCCCGTCCGCCCGATCCCGCTGGTCCGCCCCGCAGCCGCCGTTGAGCCGAAGACCGCCGGCGTGCAGATCACCTGGTACGGCCACGCCTCCGCGCTGGTCGAGATCGAGGGCGCCCGGGTGCTGCTCGACCCGATCTGGAGCGAGCGCTGCTCCCCCTCCGCGCACCTGGGCCCCAAGCGGCTGCACCCGGTGCCGGTGGAGCTGGAGGACCTGCCCGCGGTCGACGCCGTGCTGATCTCGCACGACCACTACGACCACCTGGACATGGCCACCGTCAAGCGCCTGCTGCGCAGCCAGTCGGCGCCGTTCGCGGTGCCGCTGGGCATCGGCGGCCACCTGCGCCGCTGGGGCGTGCCCGAGCACCGGATCATCGAGCTGGACTGGGACGAGACCTGCACGCTCGGCGAGCTGACCGTGACGCTGACCGCCGCGCACCACTTCTCCGGCCGCTCGCTGACCCGCAACACCACGCTCTGGGGCTCCTGGGTGATCGCCGGTCCGACCCGCAAGGTCTTCTACACCGGCGACTCCGGCTACTTCGAGGGCTATGCGGCGATCGGCGCCCAGCACGGCCCGTTCGACGCCTCGCTGGTCCAGATCGGCGCCTACGACGAGGCCTGGGCGGACATCCACATGACGCCCGAGGACGCCGTGCTGGCCCACCGCGAGCTGGGCGGCGGGCTGCTGGTGCCGGTCCACTGGTGCACCTTCAACCTGGGCCTGCACCCGTGGGCCGAGCCGGTCGAACGGCTGCTCGCGGAGGCCAAGGCGCAGGGCGTCCCGGTGGCCATCCCCCGCCCGGGCGAGCGGGTGGACGTGGCCGAGCCGCCGGAGCTGGACGCCTGGTGGGTCGGCCTGGCCTGAAACCGGGCCGCCACCAGCACTGACCGACCCTCGACGCGCGCGATATCTCCTGGCCTAGAACTCCCCTGACGGGACATGATGCGGTCGGAGCCCCTTGACCTCGGGGCTTCGACACCGCTCCGTCACCCTCAGGGAGTCCGATGCCGCCGACACCGAGCGCCCCACCTGCCCGCGCCGTCGATCCGCTGTTCCTGGCCCTGCCGTTGCGTCCGCTGGCCGACGCCGCGCTGGACCGGGCCCGGCAGCTCGGCGTCAGCCACGCCGACTTCCGCCTCGAGCGGGTCCGCAGCGCCTCCTGGCGGCTGCGCGACGCCCGTCCGGCGGGCAGCTCCGACTCCCTCCAGCTGGGCTTCGCGGTGCGCGTGGTGCTGGACGGGGCCTGGGGCTTCGCCGCCGGTGTGGACCTGACCCCGCAGGCCGCCGCCCAGGTGGCCGAGCAGGCCGTCGCGGTGGCCAGGCTCTCCGCGCAGATCAGCCGGGCGGCGGGCGGCGCGGACGTGGTGGAGCTGGCCGAGGAGCCGGTGCACCGGGACGCCACCTGGATCTCGGCCTACGAGATCAACCCCTTCGAGGTCCCGGACGCCGAGAAGACCGCGCTGCTGGCCGACTGGAGCAGCCGGCTGCTGGCCGCCGACGGGGTCTCGCATGTGACGGCCAGTCTGCTGACCGTGCAGGAGAACAAGTTCTACGCCGACACCGCCGGCACCGTCACCACCCAGCAGCGGATCCGGCTGCACCCCTCGCTGGAGGCGGTCTCGGTGGACGAGCGCACCGGCAGCTTCGAGTCGATGCGCACCGTCGCCCCGCCGGTCGGGCGCGGCTGGGAGTACCTGCACGGCACCGGCTGGGACTGGCAGGACGAGCTGGCCCGGATCCCCGAGTACCTGGCCGAGAAGGTGCAGGCCCCCAGCGTCGAGGCCGGCCGCTACGACCTGGTGATCGACCCCACCAACCTCTGGCTGACCATCCACGAGTCGATCGGCCACGCCACCGAACTGGACCGGGCACTGGGCTACGAGGCCGCCTACGCCGGCACCTCCTTCGCCACCTTCGACAAGCTCGGCACCCTCGAGTACGGCTCCGCGCTGATGCACGTCACCGGCGACCGGACCGCCGAGCACGGCCTGTCCACCATCGGCTACGACGACGAGGGCGTGGCCACCCAGTCCTGGGACCTGGTCAAGGACGGCGTGCTGACCGGCTACCAGCTGGACCGCCGGATGGCCAGGCTCAAGGGCCTTGGCCGGTCCAACGGCTGCGCCTTCGCCGACTCCCCCGCGCACGTCCCGGTGCAGCGGATGGCCAACGTCTCGCTCCAGCCGGTGGCCGACGGCCCCGACACCGAGGGCCTGTTCGCCGGGGTGCAGAACGGTCTGTACATCGTCGGCGACCGGTCCTGGTCGATCGACATGCAGCGGTACAACTTCCAGTTCACCGGCCAGCGCGCCTACGCGATCAGGAACGGTCAACTGGCCGGCCAGGTCAAGGACTTCGCCTACCAGGCCACCACCACCGACTTCTGGGGCTCGATGGCTGCGGTCGGCGGCCCGCAGACCTACCTGCTGGGCGGCGCCTTCAACTGCGGCAAGGCCCAGCCGGGCCAGGTCGCGGCGGTCAGCCACGGCTGCCCGTCGGCGCTCTTCCAGCAGGTCAACGTGCTCAACACGCAGCAGGAGGCGGGTCGCTGATGTCCACCCAGAACAATGCCCCGCACCAGCTGGTCGAGCGAGCCCTGGAACTCTCCCGGGCCGACGGCTGCGTGGTCCTGGTCGACGAGGAGACCACCGCCAACCTGCGCTGGGCCAACAACGCCCTGACCACCAACGGCGTCAGCCGCGGCCGCCGGCTGACCGTGATCGCCACCGTGGACGGCGCCGAGGGCACCGCCTCCGGCGTGGTCGCCCGCGAGGCCGTCACCGCCGCCGAGGTCGAGGAGCTGGTCCGGGCCGCCGAGGCCGCCGCCCGCGAGGCCGGCCCGGCCGAGGACGCGCAGCCGCTGCTGCCGCCCGGCGCGGCCTCCGGCGGCGACTTCACCGCGCCGCCCGCCGAGACCTCGATCGAGGTCTTCAAGGACTTCGCCCCCGAGCTCGGCGCCGCCTTCGCCCGGGCCCGCGCGGCCGGCCAGGCGCTCTACGGCTTCGCCCGGCACGAGCTCACCTCCACCTACCTGGGCAGCTCCACCGGCCTGCGGCTGCGCCACGACCAGCCCACCGGCACCGTGGAGCTCAACGCCAAGGCCGGCGGCTCCTCGGCCTGGTGCGGCGACGCCACCCGGGACTTCACCGACATCGACGTCGCCGCCCTGCAGTCCCGGCTGGACCAGCGACTGGCCTGGGGCAAGCGCAAGATCGAGCTGCCGGCCGGCCGCTACGAGACCCTGATCCCGCCGGCCGCGGTGGCGGACCTGATGGTCTACCTCAACTGGACCACCAGCGCCCGCGACGCCGTCGAGGGCCGCACCGTCTTCAGCCGACCGAACGGCGCCACCAAGCTCGGCGAACGGCTCTCCCAGCTGCCGCTGACGCTGCGCTCCGACCCGGCCGAGCCGGGCCTGGAGTGCGCGCCCTTCGTGCTCGCCCACTCCTCCGGCGACTTCCAGTCGGTCTTCGACAACGGCCTGCCGATCACCCCCACCAAGTGGATCCGCGACGGCGAGCTGACCAGCCTGCAGGCCACCCGGCACACCGCCGGGCTGACCGGGCTGCCGGTCCGGCCGCTGGTCGACAACCTGGTGCTGGAGACCGCCGACCAGGCCGGCGCGCCGACCCTGGAGGAGATGATCGCCGGCACCGAGCGGGCGCTGCTGCTCACCTGCATCTGGTACATCCGCGAGGTGGACCCGGCCACCCTGCTGCTCACCGGCCTGACCCGGGACGGCGTCTACCTGGTCGAGGACGGCCAGGTGGTCGGTGAGGTCAACAACTTCCGGTTCAACGAGTCCCCGGTCGACCTGCTCGGCCGCATCACCGAGGTGGGCCGCACCGAGCGCTGCCTGCCCCGCGAGTGGGGCGACTACTTCAGCCGGGCGGCGATGCCCCCGGTCCGCGTGACCGACTTCAACATGAGCTCGGTCAGTCAGGCTTCCTAGGAGAAATCGACATTGGACGAAAAACGCCTGGTCAAGACCTCGAAGATGCTCGCGAGGATCTTGCGCCACGATCCCGGTCGGATCGGGATCGAGCTGGACGAGGGCGGCTGGGTGGCGGTCGCCACCCTGCTCGCCGCCCTCGCCCGGCGGGGCAACCCGCTGAGCCGGGAGCAGTTGGACCACGTGGTGGCCACCAACAACAAGCAGCGCTTCGCCTACAGCGAGGACGGCTCCCGGATCCGGGCCAGCCAGGGCCACACCATCGCCGTCGACCTGGGCCTGACCGCGGTCGAGCCCCCGCCGGTGCTCTTCCACGGCACCGGTCAGCAGTCGGTGGCGGCGATCATGCGCGAGGGCCTGCGCCCGATGAGCCGCCAGGACGTGCACCTCTCGGCGGACGTCGAGACGGCCGTCAAGGTCGGCTCCCGGCACGGCCGCCCGGCGGTGCTGCGGGTGGACGCGGCGGGGCTGGCGGCCACCGGCCACGAGTTCCGGCGCAGCGCCAACGGCGTCTGGCTCACCGACACCGTGCCGCCCGCCTTCTTGAGTCGACACGGCTTGAGTCGACACGGGCTCGCCCCGGTCTCCTCGACGGGATAAGAGCGGCGTACCGTGGGACGGACCGGGCGGAACGGACGGAACACGAGGGCGGCGGGCCAATGAGCAGGAGTACGGACGACGGCGAAGTCTTCCGGATCACCGGAGCCCGGACCAGCCTCTCCGAGGACGTCCGCGGGCGGCAGCGCCGCTACGTGATCTCCATGCTGATCCGTACCGCCTGCGTGCTGCTGGCCGTGGTGCTCTGGAACGTCCAGCGGTACGTGGCCTTCGGCGCGCTCGGCGCGGGGGTGCTGCTGCCCTACTTCGCGGTGATCATCGCCAACGCCGGCCGGGAGCGGGCTCCCGGGCTGCCCAGCACCTTCGACGTCCCGGCCACCACGCCGCTGATGCTCGGCCCGGGCGGTACCGGCGGTGGCGGTGCTGCCAGCGGCCCTGGCGGCACCGGCGGCACCACGGCCAGCCGATCTGACGCCCCGTCATCCTGACTCTCCGTACACGGGCGAGCTCGGCCGCCGACTCGGGTTTCATTCGAGTCGCGCCCGACTCGCCCGTTTTTGTTGCTACTTGCCACCCCTGAACCTCAGGAAATGCTCAAATAAATCTTGTAAGCTCTAGCCAACGCCCTGGTTCTCCGTGACATACTGCGTACGCGCTCCGCATCCCCCGTCGGAGCGACGGACCGACGCCGGGCGGCTCCCCCCGTGGCTGCCCGGCGTCGCCATCCTCTTTTTCGGTTGGCAGGGCCATTTCAGACCTTACCCACTTATCCCGGGTGAGAGACTTCTGATCATGAGCATCGACTTCTTCGGCGGCGCCGCGAACGAGGGCCCGGCCGGACCCCCCAAGTGCTCGGCCAAGGGCTGCAGGTCCGCCGCCGCCTGGGTGCTGGTGTGGAACAACCCCAAGCTGCACACCCCGGACCGCCGCAAGACCTGGCTGGCCTGCGAGGAACACCGCGAGCACCTCAGCCAGTTCCTCAGCGTGCGCGGCTTCCTGAAGGAGACCGTGGCGCTCGCCGACTGGACCGAGGACTGACCCCGGCCCGCTGACCCGGCTCCGTCAGCCGCCGATCGCCGACATCGGCCGCTCGGGCTGGTGGAACTCGGGGTTGTCGATCCCCGCGCCGGCCTTCTTGCCCCACATCGCGGCCCGCCACAGCTCGCCCAGCTCGGCGTCCGAGGCGCCCTCGCGCAGGGCGGTGCGCAGGTCGGTCTCACCGGTGGCGAACAGGCAGTTGCGGACCTGGCCGTCAGCGGTCAGCCGGGTGCGGTCGCAGGCCCGGCAGAACGGCCGGGTGACCGAGGCGATCACTCCGACGCTGCCCGGACCGCCGTCCACCAGCCAGCGTTCGGCCGGGGCCGCGCCGCGCACCGCGGAGGGCTCCGGGGTGAGCGAGAAGCGGTCGGCGAGCCGGTCCAGGATCTCCTCGGCGGTGATCATCTGCGAGCGGTCCCAGCCGTGCTGGGCGTCCAGCGGCATCTGCTCGATGAAGCGCAGCTGGTAGCCGCG
Organism: Kitasatospora azatica KCTC 9699; assembly: GCF_000744785.1. Taxonomy (NCBI): domain Bacteria; kingdom Bacillati; phylum Actinomycetota; class Actinomycetes; order Kitasatosporales; family Streptomycetaceae; genus Kitasatospora; species Kitasatospora azatica. The sequence goes on from NZ_JQMO01000002.1 coordinate 2,110,192, forward strand.
TTCCAGGCACCAGCCGAGCAGCTCGGCGGCCTCGTGGTCGTTGACCCCGCGCATCAGCACCGCGTTGAGCTTGACCGGGGTGAGCCCGGCGGCCTCCGCGGCGGCCAGGCCGTCCAGGACGTCCTGGTGGCGGTGCCGGCGGGTGAGGGTGTGGAAGGTCTCCGGGTCGAGGGTGTCCAGCGAGACGTTGACCCGGTCCAGGCCGGCTTCGCGCAGGGCCACCGCCGTGCGGGCCAGGCCGATGCCGTTGGTGGTGAGCGACAGCTCGGGCCGCGGCTCGAGCTCGGCGCACGCCGCGACGATGCCGACCACCCCCGGGCGCAGCAGCGGCTCGCCGCCGGTGAACCGCACCTCGCGCACCCCGAGGTCGCGCACGGCGAGGGTGACCAGCCGGACGATCTCCTCGTCGGTGAGCAGCTCGGGCTTGGCCAGCCACTGCAGGCCCTGCTCCGGCATGCAGTAGGTGCACCGCAGGTTGCAGCGGTCGGTCAGGGAGACCCGCAGGTCCACGGCCTGCCGACCGAAGGTGTCGAGGAGCACGGTGCGCACCTTCCCGAATCGCGACTGGCGCCCGGCCCACCGTTGGGGTGAACCGGGCGCCAGCTTAGACTGCCCGGCGATTGGGGGGCGGCGTCGCGACGCCCGGGCTCTCGCCTGGACCCCGCTCCTTCACCCGCCCCCCAATCGCCGGGCAGTCTCGGACCAGCAAGATCTTGGCCCTCAGTGCGCGCCGATCCCGGTGAGCGAACGGACTTCCAGTTCAGCGTACTTCGCCGGGTCGGTGGAGCTCCTGGACAGCAGGGTGCCGAGCCAGCCGAGCAGGAAGCCGATCGGGATCGACACCAGGCCCGGGTTCTCCAGCGGGAACCAGTGGAAGTCGGAGTGCGGGAAGAGCGAGGTCGGCTTGCCGGAGACCACGGTGGAGAAGACCACCAGCAGCACCGAGCTGATCAGCCCGCCGTAGACCGACCAGACCGCGCCGGTGGTGTTGAACCGCTTCCAGAAGAGCGAGAAGAGCAGGTTCGGCAGGTTCGCCGAGGCCGCCACCGCGAAGGCCAGCGCGACCAGCGCGGCGGTGTTGAGCTTCTCCGCGTAGATGCTCAGCACTATCGCGACCGCGCCGATCACCACCGCGGAGAGCTTGGCCGAGCGCACCTCCTCCTGCTCGGTGACCTTGCCCTTGCGGATCACGTTGGCGTAGAGGTCGTGGGCGAAGGAGGCCGATGAGGCCAGGGTGAGCCCGGCGACCACGGCCAGGATGGTGGCGAAGGCCACCGCCGAGATCACCGCCAGCAGGATCGCCCCGCCGGTGGAGCCCTCGCCGCCGCCCAGGTGCTGGGCCAGCAGCGGGGCCGCGGTGTTGCCGGCCGCGTTGGAGGCCTTGATGGTCTTCGGGCCGACCAGGGCGGCCGCGCCGAAGCCGAGCACCAGGGTCATCAGGTAGAAGACGCCGATGATGCCGATCGCCCAGAGCACCGACTTCCGCGCGGTCCTGGCGGTGGGCACGGTGTAGAAGCGGACCAGGATGTGCGGCAGGCCCGCGGTGCCGAGCACCAGGGCCAGGCCCAGGCTGATGAAGTCCAGTTTGCTGGTGCCGTTGAGGCCGTATTTGAGCCCGGGTTCCAGGAAGGCCGAGCCCTTGCCGCTGGCGTGCGCGGCGGCGCCGAGCAGGCTGGACGGGTTGAAGTGGTACTTGGCCAGCACCATCACGGTCATCAGTGCGGCGCCCGCGATCAGCAGCACCGCCTTGACGATCTGCACCCAGGTGGTGCCCTTCATGCCGCCGATCGCGACGTACAGCACCATCAGGGCGCCGACCGCGACCACCGTCCAGCGCTTGGCGGCCGTGCCCTCGATGCCCAGCAGCAGCGCGACCAGCGAGCCGGCGCCGACCATCTGGGCCAGCAGGTAGAAGATCGACACCACGATGGTGGAGATTCCGGCGGCGGTGCGCACCGGGCGCTGGCGCATCCGGAAGGCCAGCACGTCGGCCATGGTGTAGCGGCCGGAGTTGCGCAGCGGCTCGGCGATCAGCAGCAGCGCGACCAGCCAGGCCACCAGGAAGCCGATCGAGTACAGGAAGCCGTCGTAGCCGGAGAGCGCGATGGCTCCGGCGATGCCCAGGAAGGAGGCGGCCGACATGTAGTCGCCGGAGACCGCCAGGCCGTTCTGGAAGCCGGTGAAGCCGCGGCCGCCGGCGTAGAAGTCGGTGGCGTCCTTGGTCTGCCGGCCGGCCCACACGGTGATCCCGAGGGTGACCAGCACGAAGCCGGCGAAGAGCGACATGGTCAGGCCGCGGTGGCTGCTGGCCGAGCTGGCGAGCAGCTGGCCGCCGGCGAGGATCTGCGGGGCGGTCATTCGCCTGCCTCTCTGGGAGTGACGACGGACTGTCCGTACTCCTGCCGGATCGCGGCCGCGGCCGGGTCGAGCCGGCGGCCGGCGAACCTCGCGTACCAGGCGGCGATCGCGAAGGTGCTGACGAACTGCAGCAGGCCGAGCAGCAGGGCCACGTTGACGTGCCCGAAGACCGTGGTGGCCATGAAGCCGTGGGCGTAGCTGGAGAGCAGCACGTAGAGCAGGTACCAGAGCAGGAAGCCCGCGGTCACCGGGAAGGCGAAACCGCGGAAGGTGCTGCGCAGGGCGCGGAACTCCGCGCTCTGTTCGATCCGTTCCTCTGTCGTCAGGTCGGTCGGGACGGCGCTGTCCGGCGGGGACCCGGGCTGCGGGGGATGGTCCACTCCATCTCTCCTGTACGTCGTGGTGAGCCAGACCGCGCGGATGGTGGGTCGTCAGGACGGGTCCGCGCGGTGCTGTACGGGTGGAGCGCACGCGAGGTGAGAGGCGTCACAGCCGTTGCGCGTGCCGATGCATGCTAAGAGCGAGCAGACGGTTGCGAACAGCGTTTGAGCACATTCGGCCCGCTCTTCACACTGACGCGCCGTGAAACTGGCCGAAATGCGCCGGTACGAGCCCCCGGTTGCGAATACGCAAAGGGGGCGCTACCAGGCATTGGTACCGCCCCCGATGGGGAGTTGACGTTGTGTCGGCGACTTTGCCGCCCAGGTCTAGAAGCAACGCCGTTCAGTTTGGACTTGGCCGGGGGCGTCAAGGGCTGTCCGTGAGCATGTTGATGTTGATGGTGGCCTTGTAGGTGGTCCGGTCGATGGCGGGTCCGCGTGCGTTGTACTTGGAGATCGCGCGTTTGACGATGCGGTCTTTGGTGCGGACGCGTCGGGCGGGCAGGAGCTGGCCCAGGACGTGGCGGCCGATGACCCCGACCAGGTCGATCACAGTGTCGGCGGTGATTCCGGCGGCCAGGACGAGCTGGTCGCGGGCGGCGGCGAGGGCCGTGGTGAAGCCGGCCCGGTCCGGGTCGGTGCCCGGGACGCTGTCGGTGGCGTCGGTCATCGCGGTTCGCAGTACCTGGTAGGCGGTCAGCAGGGCCCAGACCTCCTGCTCGATGCCCTGCGGGGTGCGGGCCCGCAGGACGCGTCCGCCCAGGATCGTGGACTTCAGCTCCGCGTAGGCGGTCTCGACCTCCCAGCGCTCGTGGTAGAGCCGGACCAGTTCGGCGGCCGGGTGGGAGGCGGGGTCGGTGAGGGTGGTCAGCAGCCGGTAGTGGCCGGTGCGGGTGCCCCGGGACGTGGCGATGCTGATCTCCGCATCGATCACGCGCACCGTCAGGCCGCCGAGCCGGGCCAGGAACGAGCCGTCACGGCAGCGGGCCACCGGCGGCAGCTTGCGACCGGACTTGCAGCGCACCAGCAGGTCGGCGCCGGAGGCGGCCAGGCGGTTCAGCAAGTCGGCCGCGGCGAAGTTCCGGTCGCCCAGCAGCAGCATCCCCGCCCGCAGGTCCGCCGCCAGACGGCGGACGTACTCCAGCTCTCCGGTGGTGGCCGGGCCGAAGACAGCCCCGATCACCGACCGGGTCCCGCAGGCGACCAGCATGGCCAGACGCAGTTGCGGGTAGCCCGAGATCCCGTTGCCGAGCCGCTGGCGGGCGAACACCGCGAGGTTGGCCGGACAGTCGGGGACCGACAGCAGGGTGCCGTCGACCGCGACGACCCTCAGCCCCCGCCACCGCCCGGCGGCAGCGATGGTGGCCGCAGGGCCCCTCACCAGGTCGAACAGTGCCTTCATCGGTGCCGGCCCCAGCCGCTGGCGGGCCTGGCGAAGAGCGCTGCCGCTAGGCCGGACCGGTGCCAGGTCCGCCAGCCCGGCGCACAGCCGGTCGAAGACCTGCCGGTAGCCCAGCCCGGCGAAGAGCGCCGCGGCCAGCAGCAGGTACACCGTGACCCGTGCCGGCACCAGCCTGATCCTGCGCTGCACGGCACCGGTCTGCGCCAGTACCTCGTCGACCATCTCGAACGGGATAATCCGGGTCAGTTCACCGAGGTGACCCGGCGCGAACACCCCCGCCGCTACCCCGAAAGTCCTTGATATGGCAGCCTGTTCCAACAGCGGAGCTCCTGTGGTGAGGATGTCTTGGAGTGACAGACCTCTTCTACAGCAGCTCCGCTGCCTTGCTCACCGGCCTTGACGAACAGCCACCACGCCAAACTGAACGACGTTGGGTCTAGAAGGCGATCCGCACCTTGAGCGCCGAGCGGTCGTCCATCGCCCGGTAACCGTCCGGGACCTCGTCAAGTCCGACCGTGCGGTCGAAGACCAGGCCCGGCTCGATCGATCCGTTCAGCACGTCGGCGAGCAGCTCCGGGATGTACGCGCGGGCCGGCGCGACACCGCCGCCGAGCGAAACGTTTCGGCCGAACATCTGGCCGATGTCGACACCGGCGCTGCCGCCGTGCGGCACGCCGACATAGCCGACCGCGCCACCGTCGCGGGTGATCGAGATCGCGGTGCGCATCGACTCCTCGGTGCCGACCGCCTCCAGCACGGCGTGCGCCCCCTGACCGCCGGTCAGCTCGCGCACCGCCTCGATCGCCGCCTCGCCGCGCTCGGCCACCACGTCGGTGGCGCCGAACTTACGGGCGATCGCGGTGCGCGCCTCGTGCCGACCCAGCGCGATGATCCGACCGGCGCCGAGCCGGTGCGCGGCCAGCACCCCGCACAGGCCCACCGCGCCGTCGCCGACCACCGCCACCGTGGCACCCGGGCGGACCCGGGCGGCCACCGCCGCGTGGTGCCCGGTGGCCATCACGTCGGACAGCGCCAGCAGGCTGGGCAGCAGCGCCTGGTCGCTGGCCGCCTCCTTGGGCAGCCGCACCAGGGTGCCGTCGGCGAACGGCACCCGGACCGCCTCGCCCTGGCCGCCGTCCGAGCCGACGCTCCCCCAGAAGCCGCCGTGCGGGCAGGAGGTCTGCAGCCCCTCCCGGCAGTACTCGCAGACACCGTCCGACCAGACGAAGGGGGCCACCACCAGGTCGCCGACCTTGACGCCGCCCACCTCGGAGCCGACCGCCTCGACGATGCCGAGGAACTCGTGTCCGATCCGCTGCCCGGGCTCGCGGGACGCGACACCCCGGTAGGCCCAGAGGTCGCTGCCGCAGATACAGGCGTTGACCACGCGCACCACCGCATCAGTGGGCTGCTGGATCACCGGGTCGGGCACCTCCTCGATCCGGATGTCGTGGGGGCCGTGGATCACGGTGGCGCGCATGAGGCTGTTCCTTAAGTGTTCTTGTCGTGCTTGTCCCACTGGCCACTCTATGCCTGAGCGATCAGCCGCTCCCCTTAAGCTGGTGCACCATGCATGCGCTCCAGCCCTCGGTCGGCCCGATCCCCACGCAGCGCACCGGTGTATTCGCGGGCGCCGAGGCACCGTCGGGGTATGCGGTGGTCGACGTCGAGACCACCGGCCTCGGCCGCACCGACCGGGTGATCTCGGCGGGCGTGTACCGGCTGGACGAGGCCGGCGAGGTGATCGACCACTGGTACACCCTGGTCAATCCGCTGCGCGATCCCGGACCGATCTGGATCCACGGCCTGACCACCGCGATGCTGGCCGACGCGCCGACCTTCCCGGAGATCGCCGAGGAGCTCGGCGAGCGACTGAGCGGCCGGGTGATGGTGGCCCACAACGCGCTCTTCGACTGGAACATGATCTCCCGTGAGTACGCGCGGGCCGGCCTGCGGGCCCCCGTCGAGCAGCGGCTCTGCACCATGGTGCTCTCCCGCGACCTCGGCCTGCCGCTGCCCAACGGCAAGCTCTCCACCCTGGCCGAGTACTTCGGGGTCCGTCAGCGCCACGCGCACAACGCGCTGGACGACGCCCGGGTGCTCGCCGAGGCGTTCCGCCCCAGCCTGCAGCTCGCGCTCAGCGGGGGCGTGCCGCTGCCGCTGACCACCTGCGTGGCCGTCACCGACCTCGGCGAGGACGCCGCCGTGCCGGTCTCCCCCGCCCGCGGCTCCTGGAGCTCCTCCTACCGCCCCGCGCGCAAGCGGCCGGCCTGCCCGTACCCGAACCCCGGACGCTGGCAGGAGGGCGGGCCGCTGGTCCAGGGCATGCGGGTGGCGATCACCGGCGACACCGCCACCGACCGCGAGCTGCTGGAGGACCGGGCGATCGCGGCCGGCCTGCACATCGCCTCCTCGGTGAGCCGGCTCACCAGCCTGCTGGTCACCAACGAGCCGGGCAGCTGGAGCGGCAAGGCCCGCAAGGCCCGCGAGGTCGGCACCCCGGTGATCGGCGAGGACGCCTTCCTGCAGCTGCTCGCGGACGTCGCGCCGCACCCCGGTGGCTGATCACCGGGGATGTGGGCGTAGCGTGCCGGTGTGTACCGTTTTCTGCTCTCCTGGCGCTGGGCGATCACCACGCTGATCGCGCTGCTGCTGATCCCCGCCTGCATCAAGCTGGGGTTCTGGCAGCTGCACCGGCACGAGGCGCGGGTCGCCCGGAACAACCTGATCGGCCAGAGCCTCAAGGCCGCGCCGGTCGCCTTCGACTCGCTCTCCACCGGCCCCGGCTACGCCGTCCCCAAGGACCTGACCTGGCGGACGGTCACCGCGACCGGCGAGTACGACAGTGCGCACGAGTTCGTGGTCCGGCAGCGCACCGCCTCCGACGGCAGCACCATCGGGTACTTCGTGATCACCCCGCTGCGGCTCGCGGACGGGCACGGCGAGGTGCTGGTCAACCGCGGCTGGGTGGACTCCGGGAGTGACGCCACCCAGTTCCCGCCGGTACCGGCCGCACCGGGCGGGCAGGTCACCGTGACCGGACGGCTGCGGGCCGACGAGACCAGCGCCACCAGCGGCATCCGGGACCGGGGCGGGCTGCCGCAGCGGCAGTACATGCTGATCAACAGCGAGCAGCAGGCCAAGGCCTCCGGCGCCACGGTGCTCGGCGGCTACCTGGAGCTCGCGACCACCACCCCCGCGCCCGCCGACCAGGCGCAGCTGCTCCCCGAGCCCAACCACTCGGACATCGGCCCGCACATGGCGTACGCGATCCAGTGGTGGCTGTTCGCCTCGCTGGTCCCGGTCGGCCTGCTGATCCTGATCCGCCGCGAGGCCAGGGACCGCGTCTCGGCGGCCGCCGAGGCCGACACCCCGGAGCTGGTCCCGGCCGGCTGACCCTTCCCACTGACCCTGCCGACTGCCTCTGACGGTTCTGGCTACGGCAGGATGGGCCCATGGATCTCGGATTGCAGGACAGGGTGTACGTGGTCACCGGCGCCAGCCGCGGGCTCGGGTTCGCGGCCGCACGGGAGTTGGCGGCGGACGGCGCCCGGGTGGTGCTGACGGGGCGCCAGCAGGACCGGCTGGACGCGGCCGTCGAGCAGCTCGGCGGCAGCGAGCGGGCCCTCGGCCTGGTCGCGGACAACGGGGACCAGGAGTCCGCCGCACGGGTGATCGCCGCCGCGACCGAGCGCTTCGGCCGGCTGGACGGGGTGCTGATCAGCGTCGGCGGGCCGCCCGCCGGACCGGTCCTGGGTGCCGACGACGAGGCCTGGCGCGGCGCCTTCGAGACCGTCTTCCTCGGCGCCCTGCGACTGGCCAGGGCGGCCGCCGAGGTGCTGGGCGAGGGCGGCGTGATCGGCTTCGTGCTCTCCTCCTCGGTGCGCGAGCCGATCGGCGGACTGGGCATCTCCAACGGGCTGCGCCCGGGCCTGGCGATGGCGGCCAAGTCGCTGGCCAACGAGCTCGGCCCGCGCGGCATCCGGGTCCTCGGCCTGCTCCCCGGCCGGATCGACACCGACCGGCTCCGCGAGCTGGACGCCCTCGCCGCGGACCCGGCCGCCGCCCGCGCCGCCGCCGGCGCCCGCATCCCGCTGGGCCGCTACGGCACCCCCGAGGAGTTCGGCAAGGTCGCCGCCTTCGCCCTCTCCCCCGCCGCCTCCTACCTCACCGGCGTCATGCTCCCCGTCGACGGCGGCGCCCTCCACGCCCTGTAGCCCCGCTCCCCCTCCGGCCCCCGGGCTCACTGCACCCGCGGTGCCCGGCGGGTCCGCTTCTCGTGGGGCTGACGGGCCGTCGGGGTCGGGGTGACCTGGAGGCGCAGGTCCAGGGGCAGGTCCTCGGTCAGGCCCAGCGCTGCCCGGGCGTGGCCGAGCGGGCCGGTGCGGAAGGCGCGGACCGCTCCGCCCGGGTCCGAGCCCGGTTCCAGGAGCAGCACCGCGCGCAGCCGCAGCTTGCGCCTGCGGCCGACCAGGCGGACCCGGGCGGCCGTCACCCGGGGCAGGTCGACGGCGGCGCCCTGGACGGCTGCCGCCAGCGCGGCGCCGCGCAGGCGTAGGCGCAGGCCGGGCAGGTCGGGGGTGGGCAGGTCCAGTTCGGCGGGCGCCGGGCGGCGCAGTTGGAGGGCGATCCAGCCGAGGGCCAGCAGCAGCAGCGCCGTGAGGCCGGCCACCACCGCCGGCCACCACCAGCCCCGGTCCCGCCAGCGGGTGCGCGCGGCGTCGCTCAGTACGGGCTGGCCGGGCGAGGTGAGCGGCCAGTGGGCGGGCGGCGTCACGCCGAGGTGGTGGTACAGGTCGAAGCCGCCCGCCAGTACCAGCAGCGTCCCCGCCACCAGCACCGCGCCGACCAGCCCGAGCAGCACCCGGTTGACGGTGGATCGGGTCATCGAGCTCCCAGCCCTTCCAGAACTCACCTTCCAGGACTCACACGGCGTCAGTGCATCGGCGGCCGGTGCCGGGCCGGTCGGCCGCGGACCCGCAGCACCGGTTCGTGGACCAGTCCGATCCGGGTCAGCTCGGCCGCCAGTTCGCTGCGGGCCCGGTCCAGGTCGGCGCTGCCGTAGACCTTCACCAGGGCCCGCCGCCGGCCCACCCGCACCCGTGCGGCGGCCACCATCGGCTGCTCGCGGACCCGGGTCTCCAGCATCGCGGCGACCCCGACCCGGTCGATCACCGCCCCGGGCCCGTTCCGCAGCGGGAGCCAGCGCCGCTCGCCGGCGGTGACGGCCAGCACCAGCAGCCAGCAGCCGAGCAGCGCGACCACGGCCGCGCCGGCCAGCACCCACGGCGAGTCCAGCTGCCGGCCGGCCAGCTGCCCGGCCAACCAGCTGCGCCAGCTGCCCGCCCGGTGCCCGGTCCACACCGCCACCGCGTCGTAGAGCAGCACCCCGGTCCCGGCCAGCACCAGCAGGCCCACCACCAGCGCCGGCCGCACCCGCTCCGACCGAAGCCGCTCCGACCGAAGCCGCTCCGAGCCGAGCCGCTCCGAGCCGAGCGGCTCCGACGGCAGCTGCTCCGACCGAGGCCCGGCCGCCACCGGCTCAGTCACCGGCACCCGCCGCCACCACCAGCGCCGGGTGCAGCCGCTCCACCACCACGACCACCTCCTGGGCCGGGATCCCGGTCAGCGTCCCGACCCGGTCGGCCACCGCCGCCTGCACCGCGCCCGCCTGGCGCACCAGGTCGGAGGGGAACGGCAGGTCCACCCCGACCCGTACCTGCGCCGAGCCGGCCGCCACGGCAACCGTCACCCGTGGCGGCTCGCCCGGCGCGTCCGGGCCCAGCGCGTCCCGGGCTGCCAGCCAGGCGATCCGGGCCAGCACCCGGTCCGCGATCCGCAGTCGCCCGCGCCGGGCGGGCGCGGTGTCCCGTCCGGTGTCGCGGCCCCAGCCCGCGCCCCGGCGCAGCTCGTAGTCCCCCGCGGGCATCAGCGGCGCCGGTCGCGGCTGCGCAGCAGGTCACCGAGGTCGCCCAGATCGAGGTCGCCCTCCAGTAGCCGGCCGACCACGAAGCCGACGGCGCCGAGCACGGCGACCAGCAGGAAGGCGGCGAACCCGCCGAAGTAGCCGGCGAAGCCCAGGGCCATGCCGGCCACCAGTCCGATCAGGGCGAGATTCATCGAGTGCTCCCGAGCGCTTGAGTACGTGGCTACTGGACCCGGGGCCGCCGCTCGGAGGAGGTCGGCACGCTCTCCTCCTCGTCCGGCTCGTCGGGCAGGTGGACGTCGTTGACGGCGATGTTCACCTCGACCACCTCCAGGCCGGTCATCCGCTCCACCGCCACGATGATGTTGCGCCGCACGGCCGCCGCGAGTTCCGGGATCACCACCCCGTACTCGACCACCAGGGCGATGTCGATCGCTGTCTGCCGCTCGCCCACCTCGGCCTTGATGCCGCGCGAGACGCTGGCCCGGCCGCCCGGCACCCGGTCGCGCATCGCGCCGAAGGTGCGGGCCAGACCGGAGCCGAGCGCATGGATGCCCGGGACTTCCCGGGCCGCCATGCCCGCGATCTTCTCCACCACACCGTCGGCCAGCGCGGTCCGGCCGCGGTCCTCGCCGGTGTCCTTGACCACCTGCGGCGCGACGTGCGGACCGACGTGCGGGGCGGCGGGCTTGGTCAGGTCGGACGGCTTGGGCGTGTCGGGCATGGGGGTGCCTCCTGAGGTACGGGTCCAGCTATACCGCAATCTGCCCCAACTCTGACATTCCGCCACGAAACTCGCTCCCGGAACTACTACCGGGCCCGCTCCCGCGCGCGGACAGCAGAGCGGGGCCCGGCTCTCTCCCTCCAAGAGCCGGACCCCGCTGTCGTTCGACGAGCCGTCAGTCCCCGATCCCCGCCAGGTCCCGCAGCCGTCGCGCCTGCGCCGCCCGCTCGGCGGCCCGCTGCTCCTCGTAGCTGCGGTCGCCCGCGCCCTGGAGCAGTGCCTTGGTCTCGATCACCGCGTCGCGCGGGGCGGCCAGCAGTGCGGCGGCCAGGTCGCGGGCGGCGGCGTCCAGCTCCTCGCCGGCCACCACCAGGTTGGCCAGACCGGTCGAGGCGGCCTCGGCCGCGCCGACCCAGCGGCCGGTGGCGCAGATCTCCAGCGCGCGGGCGTAGCCGACCAGGTCGGTCAGCGGCTTGGTGCCGGTCAGGTCGGGGACCAGGCCGAGCGAGGTCTCGCGCATCGAGAACTGCGCGTCCTCGGCGCAGACCCGCAGGTCGCAGGCGAGGGCGAGCTGGAATCCGGCGCCCACCGCGTGCCCCTGGACGGCAGCGATGGTGATCAGGTCGGGCCGGCGCCACCAGGTGAAGCCCTCCTGGTAGCCGGCGATCGCGGCGTCCAGCTCCTGGTCGGAGGCGGCGGCCAGGGCCAGGAAGTTCGGCTCGCCGGGGATCCCCTCGGGGCTGAACATGGCCCGGTCCAGGCCTGCCGAGAACGAGACGCCCTCGGCGCGCAGCAGCACCACGCGCACCGTGCCGGGCAGTTCACGGCCGATGGCGGCCAGCGCGCGCCACATCGCGGGGCTCTGGGCGTTGCGCCGCTTGGGATGGCAGAGCGTGACCACGGCGAGCTCGCCCTCGACCTCCAGTCGGACGCCGGCCGCTTCCCGGGCTGCGGAGTCCGGCGAGCTGGCAGGGGTGGAGACGGGCGCGGTCATGGGCACCTCCGGCGAGGATCAGGGCAGGCTCCAGCGCGCTGCCCACATGTCTACCGGAGAGTAACTTATTGCCGGGACCTTGGATACCGACGGACCGCGCCGCCGATCACCGGCCCGTTGCGGACATGACGATCGGCGGCCGGAGTGAGAACTGTCCCGGTCGCCGATGCGTCTGATACTGCTGACGGACTGTCAGAATTCTTCGGCTGCTCTTCGCCGACCAACCGGAGGATCCGCACCGCTCCGGCCTGACGGACAGTCAGGACCCAGCTGCCGCAGCAGCCTTGGCCTTACCGCGCGTGGCGCCACCACGACCCCGGAGATTCACCCCGGACTCGCTCAGCATGCGGTGCACGAAGCCGTACGAACGGCCGGTCTCCTCCGCCAGCGCGCGGATGCTCGCTCCGGAGTCGTACTTCTTCTTCAACTCGGCCGCGAGCTTCTCACGCGCGGCACCAGTCACCCGGCTGCCCTTTTTCAGAGTCTCGGCCACCCGTGCCTCCTCGTAGCTGTGCTCGGTCAGATTCCCATGATCACCCATCCCCTGCGTCCTGGCCACCCATTCGACAGGGTCAGTCCTGGGAAAAGGGCGCCTCTCGGGGGTGCCGCCAGCGCATCAGGGCGCTCACCCTGGGTGTGCACGCCCCTGCCCGGAGCGGCCGGCGAGGGCGAAACAGCTGATCAGCAGGGTCGGCACGGCGGCGCGGCAGCGTGATCTGGCTAAAACGGAATCCGAGACCTCTGCATTCCCGGACCTGCCAGAGTGATGAGAAATCATCGGCCGGTTGCCGGAGCGCGCGTCTACTCGCCGCGAGCGACTGCAACCGAGGGGTACGACCGAACGGCCGTCAGGCCAGCGCGACCAGGTCGTGGTAGGCCGGGGTCCACAGGTCCTCGACGCCGTCCGGCAGCAGGATGATCCGCTCCGGCTCCAGCGCGTCGACCGCCCCCTCGTCGTGGGTGACCAGCACCACCGCGCCGGTGAAGGTGCGCAGCGCGCCGAGGATCTCCTCGCGGCTGGCCGGGTCGAGGTTGTTGGTGGGCTCGTCGAGCAGCAGCACGTTGGCCGAGGAGACCACCAGCGAGGCCAGCGCGAGCCGGGTCTTCTCACCGCCGGAGAGCACACCGGCCGGCTTGTCGACGTCGTCGCCGGAGAACAGGAAGGAGCCGAGGATCTTGCGGATCTGCACCAGGTCGGTGTCCGGCGCCGAGGAGCGCATGTTCTCCAGCACGGTGCGCTCGGGGTCGAGCGTCTCGTGCTCCTGGGCGTAGTAGCCGATCTTCAGGCCGTGGCCGGGGATCACCTCGCCGGTGTCCGGCTTCTCGACACCCGCGAGCATCCGCAGCAGGGTGGTCTTGCCGGCGCCGTTGAGGCCGAGCACCACGACCCGGGAACCGCGGTCGATCGCCAGGTCCACGTCGGTGAAGATCTCCAGCGAGCCGTAGGACTTGGACAGTCCACTGGCCGTCAGCGGGGTCTTGCCGCACGGGGCCGGGTCGGGGAAGCGCAGCTTGGCGACCTTGTCGGAGGCCCGGACCTGCTCGAGGCCGGAGAGCAGCTTCTCGGCGCGGCGGGCCATGTTCTGCGCGGCGACCGTCTTGGTGGCCTTGGCGCGCATCTTGTCGGCCTGCGCGTTGAGGGTGGCGGCCTTCTTCTCGGCGTTGGCCCGCTCGCGCTTGCGGCGCTTCTCGTCGTCCTCGCGCTGCTGCTGGTACTGCCGCCAGCCCATGTTGTAGATGTCGATCGCGGAGCGGTTGGCGTCCAGGTAGAAGACCTTGTTGACGACCGTCTCGACCAGCTCGACATCGTGCGAGATGACGATGAAGCCGCCCTTGTAGGTCTTCAGGAAGTCCCGCAGCCAGGCGATCGAGTCGGCGTCGAGGTGGTTGGTCGGCTCGTCGAGCAGCAGGATGTCGGCGTCCGAGAAGAGGATCCGGGCCAGCTCGACCCGGCGGCGCTGACCACCCGAGAGGGTGTGCAGCTCCTGGGCGAGGATCCGGTCCGGCAGGCCGAGCGCGGCGGCGATGGTGGCGGCCTCGGCCTCGGCGGCGTAGCCGCCCTTGGTCAGGAACTCGGTCTCCAGCCGGGCGTACTTCTTCATCGCGTTGTCGCGGGTGGCGCCCTTGCCGTTGGCCATCCGCTCCTCGTTCTCGCGCATCTTCTTGAGCACGGTGTCGAGGCCGCGGGCCGACAGGATCCGGTCGCGGGCGAGCACGTCGAGGTCGCCGGTGCGCGGGTCCTGCGGGAGGTAGCCGACCTCGCCGGAGCGGGTGACGGTGCCGCCGGCCGGCAGGCCCTCGCCGGCCAGCACCTTGGTCAGCGTGGTCTTGCCGGCGCCGTTGCGCCCGACCAGGCCGATCCGGTCGCCGGGGGCCACCCGGAAGCTGGCGGACTCGATGAGGATGCGGGCGCCGGCGCGCAGTTCGAGGGCGTTGGCAGAAATCATGGCTGGTCGAAACTCCTGGGGCGGGACGCGGCGGGGGGCAGGGGCGAGCTGGCGGTCACCGCGCTAATGCAGAGAGAGAACAGCCATGCCGATGAGTCTACCGGGCGCGTTGAGTGCGCCCGGAGCAATTTCCGGCCCGGACGGCCGCTGGGACACCCCCGGGACGGCTACCGGGACGGTCAGTGGCAGCCGGTCCCGGACTTCACCGCGGCGAACAGCGCGGCCGGGTTGTCGCAGCCGGTCTCGGGGGCGCCCTGCTCGGTGTCGAAGACCCGGCTGCCGACCAGCGGGCCGTCGTCGATCAGCACCTGGTGCCCGTCCAGCCGCTTGAGCTGCACCTTCGGACCGGCGCTGAGCTGGTAGCCGTGGCCGTCCAGGCGGAAGCCGGAGACCGCACCGGGCAGCAGCCGTCCGGAGCTGGTGGTGCCGGTGCAGGTGCGCGGGACCAGCACCGCGGAGTCGGTGCCGACCGCGCGCAGCGGGTCGTAGACGCAGCCGGTCTGCGGGCGGGAGTTGAATCTGAGATCCCCGTCACGGTCCCGGAAGCCCATGGTCAGGTTGGGCGTCAGCACCTGCACCCAGGGCTCGGGGGCGGTCGCGGTCCGCACCGCGGCGGCGGCCCGCTCCAGCTGGAGCTGCTTGCGCTGGGCGTCGGTGCGCTGGGCGTCGCCGGGCTCGCCGTCGCCGCGCAGCCAGTCGGCCAGGCCGGGCACCGCGCGGTGCCAGCGGACCTGGTGGTCGCTGATCTGGACCGAGGTGACCATGCCGTCGTCCCAGACCACCACCGCGCTCTGCGGCTGCGAACCCTGGGTCAGCATCGACAGGTGCAGCGCGGTGGCGCCGTCCCGGCGGTAGGACCAGAGCAGCGAGCCGGTAGCCGGGTCGTAGGCCTCGAGCCCGGGGCCGACCCGGAAGTCGGGGGTGACCGGCTCGGCGGACTGCGCACTGACCGGGCTGGCCCCGGCCTTGCCGGGGGCGGAGACCTGGTCCCCGAACGGAACCGGCTTGTTGGCGTGCGCGGCAGCGCCCACACCGAGCACCAGCAGCACCGCCAGAGCGGGCAGCGCCGAGCGGGGGGTCAGAGTACGAAGCGGCTTCCAGGACACCTCGGGAGGGTACCTGGCCAACCCGTGGGCGTCAGCATGGCGGGGCCGTACGTCCAGCCTGCGGACGGATAACCGGACATTCGGCGGGGGCCGGGCGTCGGGGTGGGCCGCTTTTACGGCCGTTTTACAGAAGTGAGCGGTCTCACAACGAACCTGTGGCGACTGACGATCGGTCAGGAAGGCGGCGCTGTCCCGTCGAATTCGGCCAGACTCGCGACAACTGTCCACTTTAGGGTGACATTCGGCTTTTCTGACGGCAGCTCGGCTTACTGTCAGTGGGCACGCGCACACCGAGCGCGGCCCGCTCAGTCACAGCGCGAACGACGGCCAGACCGGAGGAGTCACGATGCGAATCGGCCGCCTGGCACTGGCCGCCGCCGCCCTGCTGCTGCTCACCACCGCAGGGATCGAGAGCGGCAGCAACCCGCTCAGCACCGCGGACCGCACGCCCGCCGCGACCGACTCGCCGAGCCCCACCCCGCGCGCCGCAGCGCCCAAGCCGGCCACCCAGATGGCCAGCCACGAAGTCCCGTTCGGCGCCTTCGTCGGCTCCTGGGACAACTACATTCCGCAGATCGCCAGGATGTCCGGCTGGCTGAACGGCGCCAACATGCAGGTCGGTCACACCTACTTGGCCGGAAACAGCTGGGCCGATGTCGAGGGCGAGACCAAGGTGCTGGCCCTCTGGTCGCAGTGGCGCCTCGCCGACCGCAGCCGGACCCTGGTGCTCAACGTGCCGATGGTGGTGCCCAACGAGGGCGACCTGCCGGACGACCAGGTCGCCCAGCTGCTCGGCCAGGGCGCGCACGGCGCCTTCGACCAGCACTTCCTGAGGCTGGCCCGCAAGCTGGTCGCGCTCGGCGGCAGCGACACCGTGATCGTGCTCGGCTGGGAGATGAACGGCATCACCTACAGCAGCCGCTGCAAGCCCGACCCGACCGCGTGGAAGGCCTACTGGCGGCGGATCATCGGCGTGATGCGCTCGGTGCCCGGGCAGCGGTTCCGCTTCGACTTCACCCCGAACCGCGGGCTGGACGCGATCGCCTGGACCAAGTGCTACCCCGGCGACGACGTGGTGGACATCATCGGCACCGACAGCTACGACCAGCCGGCCGGCGCCGCCTTCGACGACTACGTCCACGAGCCGTACGGCCTGGAGGACCAGGTGGAGTTCGCCGCCAAGCGCGGCAAGCCGGTCTCGTACCCGGAGTGGGGGCTGTTCCGCAACGGCGACAACCCCGAGTTCGTGCGGCGGATGGTCGACTGGATGCGCACCCACGACACGGCGTACCAGACGCTGACCGACTACTGCCCGCACGGGTTCTGGGAGTGCAACAACAACCCGCGCTCCAGTTCGGTGTACAAGCAGCTGCTGAGCGGCTCGAAGGGCGCGGGGCCACAGCGTCCGACCCGGCCGCGGCCGAGCGGCAGTCCTGCGCCGTCTAACTCGACGTCGGCTTCGGCCGGCCCCTCCGCGTCTCCCAGCCCGTCGCCGCTGGCCACACCCACGCCGTCGGCCTCGCCCTCTGCCACTCCGTCAGCCCCGCTGCTGCCGGGTCTGCCGCCGGGTCTGCCGGAACTGCCCGCGATCCCCGGGCTGCCGGGGCTGTCCAACCTGCCCGGATTCCCGGGCCGGCCGGTCAGCGGTTGAGGCCGGTCAGCGACCGGACCCGCCGGCGGCCGGGGCCGGTCAGCGGTTGAGCAGGGCGCGCAGCCGGCGGACCGGCTCGCGCAGCCTGGGCGTGGCAGCTGCGCGAGCCCGCGCCAACGCCAGCCGCAGGCTCAGCACGAGCGCGAAGTGGCGCGGGCCGAGCAACAGCCGGTGGTTGTGCTCCCGCTCCGGCCGCCAGCGCTCCTTGTACGGCTCCTCACCGCGCATCAGACTGAGCTCCGGGATCCCGGCGCGCACGGCCTCCTCCAGCGAGGTGCCGAAGAGCAGGCCCGCGATGTCGATCCGCTCGCGCAACTGCGGGTGCGCGCCGTACAGGTAGAGCCCCGCGAAGGACGGGCAGAGCAGCAGCAGGTCCACCGCCATCAGCTGCTCGCCCAGGTAGTAGCGGTACACCACGGCCTGGCCGAGCCGGGCCAACCCCTCGGTGGACTCGGCCAGATGCCGCCGGAACCGGTCGCTGACGTGCTCGGGCGTGACGGTCCGGCTCTCCCACTGCAGCGCGTGCAGCCGCAGCAGGTCGGCCATCGCCGCACGGGTCTCGGCCACCGGCACCCGGCGGGCCGCGACCCCGGCCTCCAGCAGCTTGCGCTGCTTGGCCCGGCTGCGCTGGGCGGTGCGACCGGGAAGCCGACTCAGCAGCTGCTCCATCGGGACGGCCGGAAGGTGCTGGCAGACCGAGTCCAGCAGCTGGTGGCGGCGCCCGGTCCAGGCCGCGTACAGCTGGTGCGCCGCCGAGCCGGGTCGGACCTCGCGCAGCTCCAGGGCTTGCCAGGGGCGCCGCAGCGGCAGCGCGGCGGCCAGGGCGGCGGCGGCGCTCTCCCGGCGCTGGTCGTCCAACAGCACGTCGGTGAAGTCGATCAGGCCACCGCCGAGGCCGGTCAGGGTGCCGGTGCGGGTGCGGGCCAGCGCCGCGGCGCCGACCAGCAGTCCGTCCCGGCGGACCAGCACCACCCGCAGGGCGCCCGGCCGGCCGTAGGCCCGCCACCAGGAGGCCTGCCAGGCGGCGGACTGGAACGGGGTGGCGGTGCGGCAGCGGGCGGCGAGGGCCTCCCACTCGGGGGCCAGGGTGCGCAGGGCGTCGTCCTCGCGGCGGATCTCGATGGTCCACTGCGCGGTGTCGGCGGGCAGGCCGGCGGCCGGGCCAGGCTGGCTGGGGGCGGCGGTCGGGCGGAAGAGGTGCAGGGCGGTCATTTGGTACTCCCGGCCGGCTCCGGCTCGGGCTGCTCGGCGGGGGTGGCCTTGGCGCCAGCCTTGGGGACGGCCTGCTTCCTGGGTGCGGCTTGCTTCTTGGGGGCGGGGACCACGGGGGTCTCCGGGATCGGTGCGGTCTCCGGAGTCACGGGGGTCTCCGGGACCGCGGGGGTCTCCAGGATCGCGGGGGTCTCCGCCGTCTCCGCCTGTGCTTGCTCGGTCGGCTTGCGGCGGACCGTCATCCCCAGCGCCCCCACCAGCACTCCCGCCGCCGCGCCCACCGCGACGTCCAGCTGTGCGCTGGGCGTGGTCGGCTTGTCCGGCTCGGCGGCGGCCGCCAGCGGCACCAGTTTGACCCCGGTCTCCTTGGAGCTGGTGTTGGCGAACGAGACCAGTGCCTTGGCCACCGCGTCCGCCGCCTTCACAGCCTCCTGCGGCTTGCTCCCGGTACCGTCGATCTCGATCACGGGTGCGTCCGGCGAGGTGGTGCCGTGCACCAGCTGGGCCAGCTCCGCGCCGCTGTGCCCGGCGTCGGCGGCCGCCAGCACCAGCACCTGCGGCTGCCCGGCCAGTCGGCCGTACGCCTGCGCGAAGTTGACCGCCACGCCGGGTTCGGTGGTGTTCTCCGGGACCACCACCACATAGGAGTTGGCGGCGTAGGCGGGCGGGGTGACGACGGCGTAGCCGGCTCCGGCGACCGCGCCGACGGGGACCGCCAGGGCGATCGGCCACCAACGCCTGGCCAGCTTGCGGACGTTCTGCAGTCGAGCGGTCATCTCAGCTCTTCCTCCCGGTCGGGACCGGCCCCTGGCCCTGCCCCAACCGCTGGTACAGCTCGCCCAGTTGGGCCGCTGTGCGGACAATGTCGTAGTGCGCCACGGCAGCCGGCCTGGGCAGCGTGACGGTCCCGGTGGGCGCGGTCGCCAGGTCGAACAGCGCGTCGCGGTACGCACCGGCCCTCGAGGGCAACTTGACGGCTCCGGGGGCGGCGTCGGCGGGCAGCTCCTCCAGTGCCGGGCAGCCGCTGTGCAGGATCGGCAGGCCGGCCGCCAGCCCCTCCAGCACCGCGAGCCCGAAGGTCTCCTCAGTCGAGGGCGCGGCGAGCACGTCCATGGCCGTCAACAGCTCCGGCACGTCGGCCCGTTCACCGACGAAGACGGCCCGCTCGCCGGCCGCCCGCTGCAGTGCGGCCCGCTCCGGTCCTTCGCCCACCACCAGCAGCCGGACCGATCCGGAGAGCCCGGTCACTGCCTCGACCAGCACCTCGAAGCGCTTGCCGGGCACCAGCCGACCCACCGCGCCGACCACGAAGGCATCGGCGGGCAGGCCCAACTCCCGCCGGATCCGGGCCCGCCGGGCGGTCCGGTCCGCGCCGGTTGCGGCGAACCGGCCGACCTCGATGCCGTTCGGCAGCACCGCCACCCGCTGCTCGGGCACGCCCCAGTCGGCCAGCTGCCCGGCCACCTGCCGGGACACCGCGACGGTGGTGCTGCCGAGCCGCTCGGCCACCAGGTAGAGCGACTTGACACCGGTGCCGACCGCCCGCCCCTCGATGGTGCCCGCATGCAGCGAGTGCTCGGTGGCCAGCACCACCCGGACCCCCGCCAACCGGGCCGCCAACCGCCCGTACAGCCCGGCCCGGTAGAGGTGGGTGTGCACGACGTCGTAGCGGCCGCGCCGGATCAGCCGGGTCAGCCTGGGCAGCACCGCGACGTCCCGGTTCCCGCGCATCGCCAGGTCGTGCACCGGCACGCCCTCGGCCCGCAGCGCCGCCGCGACGCTGCCGGGATTGGTCAGCGTGGCCACCTCGCAGTCGATGCCGGGCGGCAGGTGACGGATCGTCAGCAGCAGCTGCTGTTCGGCGCCGCCGGCGGCCAGGCCGGTGATGATGTGCAGCACCCGCATCGGCCGGACTCGCGCGGGCGGGACTCGCCCGGGTGCGCCGCTCATCGGGCGGCCCCCCGTCGGCGCAGCTCGGTCATCACGTCGCGCAGGCCGTGCCGGCCGCGTTTGGCGCGCAGCCGCCAGGCGCCGTCGCGGTCGCCGACGTAGCAGCGCGGCAGCGCGAACCGCCCGGCCAGGGTGCTGTGCCGGATCGCCACCGCGTAGTCGTAGCCGGCCTCCTCGACGGCGCGGGTGGCGGGCTCGTCCACGTCACCGTACGGGTAGCAGAAGCCGCCGACCCGGCCGCCGACCAGCTGCTCCAGGGTGGTGCGGCTGTCCCGCACTTCCGCGCGGAGCAGCTCGGCCGGCACCCCCGGCAGGGCCACGTGGCTGACCCCGTGCGAGCCGATCTCCCAGCCGCTGGCGGCCAGTTCACGGACCTGGTCGACGGTGAGCAGGGCCTTGCGCGGCCCCTCGACGTCCCAGCCGTTGTCGCCACCGAGCCGGCCCGCGACCACGTAAGCGGTGGCGGTGAAGCCGTAGGTGGAGAGCACCGGGACGACATGCCGAGCGAAGTCGGCGTAGCCGTCGTCGAAGGTCAGGCCGACCAGCCGCTCTCGCCGCCCGGCGGCCCGGGCGGCCAGCAGCTCGCGCATGCTGACGCCGCGCCAGCCGCGAGCGGCCAGCCAGCGCATCTGGGCGGCGAACCGCTCGGGGCTGACCGTGAGTAGGTAGGGGTCTTCCTCCTCCTCGGCCACCGAGTGGTACATCAGGATCCACGGGGCGCCGTACCGGCGACCCCCGTCGGCGCCGCTCTGGCGGGGCAGGCGCGGGCGGCGGGTGAGTTCAGCGACCATCGGTCAGCGTTCCTTCCTCCAGACTTGGCGCCGGTGCGGCTCCCGGACCGGCGCCCTCCCCGTCCCCGTGGCGCCGGGTGGGCCGCAGCCTTGGCAGCAGTCCGATCACCCGGCGGGCGGGGCCGGTCAGTTCGCGGGCTCCGAGCCAGGCGCCGAGGCCGAGGTAGACCGTGAGCACGGCGCTGCCGCCGGTCAGGATCGACAGCGGTGCCGGATGCACCGCGCGGGCGGCGAGCGCGCCGGCGGCTGCGGCGCCCGCAGCCGCAAGCAGCAACCTGGCCTGCCCGGCGAGCACCTGGCGCATCCGCAGCGCGATGCCGCGCAGTGCGAGCCCGCGCAGCAGCAGCACCGCCGTGGTGGTGATGCCGGCCGCGTTGCCCGCCGCCAGTCCCAGCGCGCCGAACTGACGGATCGCCAGTAGGCCTACCAGGGTGGTGACCACCAGGCCGAAGGCCATCGCCCCGACCGGGTACCAGTCCAGCAGCCGGTCCGCCGCCTCCTCGGGGCGCGGATCGTCCGCCCGGCGCACGGCCGGCCGCATCGAGAAGAACGGGCGGACCATCACCCCGATCAGCGCCTGCGCCAGCAGTCCGAAGCTGTACACCTGGATCACCTGCGCGGTGGCGGCCGTGTCGGCCCGGCTGAAGGCGCCGCGCTGGAAGAGCAGCGAGACCACCGCGGGTGCGCAGGCGATCAGGAAGGCCGTGCCGGCCAGCACCACCGCGGCCGCCTGCCCGAGGTCCTTCTCCACCCGGTCCCGGGCGGCGGTCAGGTCCCCGGCGGCCAGCGCCCGAGCTACCAGGGGGAAGGTCACCGTGCAGATCAGGATCGCGGTGGTCATCGCCAACTGGGAGACCTTGGCGGCGTAGTTGAGGTGCGAGATGGTCCCGGCCGGCAGCGTCGAGCCGAGGAAGCGCTCGATGAACACCTGCGACTGTCGGGTCAGTGTGAAGGCGGCCACCGGCAGCAGCGCCAGCGGGCTGAGCAGCAGTCCGCGGCCGCCGCGCGGCGCCCGCCCCCGCCCGCGTCGACCGTCCCGTAGCGCCCGGACGAACGGACCGACCAGCACCCCGGCCATCAGCAGGCTGCCGAAGGCCACTCCGAGGGCGGCCGCGCGGACCCCGAAGAGGCTGTGGCAGACCGTCAGGATGGTCAGGATGCCCAGGTTGTAGGCCACGTAGATGACGGCCGGGGCGGTGAAGCGGTGGTGCGCGCGCAGGGCGGCGCCGAGGTAGCCGGCCACGCCGAACGGCAGGATGGTGACGGCGGTGATCCGGGTGCAGGTGACGGCGAGCGCCGGGTCGGCCAGCCCCGGGGCCAGGGTGTGCACCAGCTGGGGCGCCCAGAGCATGGTGGCCCCGGACAGGCCGCACAGCCCGGCCAGCAGCCAGGGCAGCGTGGCGGCCGTCAACTGCCGTACCGGGTCCGGGCCTTCGGGCCGCTCCTCGCGCAGCACCAGGGCCAGGCTGAAGGCCGGGACCATCAGGAAGGCCATCGCGTCCTCGATCAGCAGCGGCGCCGCCGTCTCGGGGACCGTCCAGGAGACCAGGAAGGCGTCGGTGCCCTCGTCCGCTCCGAAGAACCGGGCCAGCAGCAGGTCGCGCAGCAGGCCGAGCGCCGAGCCGGCCGCACTGAGCACCGCGGTGATGCCGAAGGCCTTGGCCAGGAAGGAGGATTGGCGCCCGCGCTCGACCTGCGGGGGCGCCGGCGGGCTCTGGGTGGTGGTCATGGGGTCTCCCGGGCCGGCAGCGCCCACCAGGTCGCCACGCCCAGGATCACCGAGGTCAGCACCGTGGTGGTGCCCCCGATGTCGGCGTAGAGGAAGTCCACCAGGACCCAGCAGAGCAGCCCGACGGCGGCGGTACCGGCCGCACCGGGCCGTCGCAGGCAGCCGATCAGCAGGGAGAGGAAGAGGCCGCCGTAGGCCACCATCCCGACCAGGCCCTGCTCGCTGAGCACCAGGAAGTACATGTTGTGCGGGGAGAGCAGCGGTTCGCGGGTGAAGCCGATGGTGGAGTCCGCGGCATCGCTGCCGGAGGAGAGCCGCAGCGGGGCGTGCGAGTCGCGCAGCCGCTGGAAGCTCTTCGGTCCGGCGCCGGTGACCGGGTGGTCGGCCCAGATCGCCCGGGCGGTGGCCCACAGGTCGTAGCGGTCGCTGACCGAGTGGTCCTCGTTGCCGCCGGAGACCGAGCCGATGCTGCTGAGCCGCTCGGCCACCCCGCCGCCGCCCGCGCCCAGCCCGCCGACCAGCACGATCGCCGCCGCCACGCCCAGTGCGGCCCAGCGCAGCGCGAGCCGGCGGTCCGCCTTGAGCAGCAGCACGGTGGCGCCGACGGCGGTGGCGATCCAGCTGCCGCGGCTGAACGAGACGGCGAGCGGGAAGACCAGGAAGGCCGCCGTCGCCAGCAGCGCCCGCCGGCCCCAACTGCCCGGCCGCTCCGCCAGGCCGAGGGCCAGCGCGGCCAGCAGCCCGAAGCTGACCACCCCGGACATCGCCATGATGTCGAGCGCGCCGAAGGTGCCGACCGCCCGGATCGGCTGCCCGGTGTAGGAGGCGCCGGTGCCGGTCAGGTACTGCTCGGCACCGACCACGCCCTCGATCAGCGCGGCCAGCACGAAGGCGCCGAGCACCACCCGCAGGTCGGTGCGGTCGCGCAGCGCGGCCAGCACGGCGGCCGGGACCAGCACGAAGATCTGCACCAGCCGGATGAACCCGGTCAGGCTGGCGGACGGGTCGATCGAGGTGACGGTCGCGGCGGCGGCCGCCACCGTGACGGCCGCGAAGACCAGCGCGGCCGGGCGGCTCAGCCCTGGGGCCTGTCCGGCCGATCTTGCCGGGCGGCCGCGCAGCAGGTCGAGGGCGAGCAGCCCGACCAGGGCGAGTGAGGCGAGGTCGGCCGGGGTGATGTGGACGGCGGCGGCCACGTCCTTCTCGCCGGTCGGCACGCAGACCAGCAGGATGGTCGCGGCCGCGAGCAGGCTGGGCCGGCGCAGCAGGGCCGTGACTCCGGCTCGCCGCAGCACCGCGGGCAGTTTCAAGCCGTCGGCGGCGGGCAGGGTGAGCGCCACAGTGGGTCAGCTCCCGTCGGGTCGGAGCATCAGGGCCGCGGTGCGCAGCAGGATCTTGACGTCCAGCCAGAGGCTCCAGCTCTCGATGTAGCGGTTGTCGAAGCGGGCCCGGTCCTCGATCGAGGTGTCCCCGCGCAGCCCGTTCACCTGGGCCAGACCGGTCAGTCCGACCGGGACCCGGTGCCGGTCGGCGTACTCCGGGTAGGCCTGGCTGAACCGCATGACGAAGTACGGGCGTTCGGGACGCGGGCCGACCAGGGTCATGTCGCCGCGCAGCACGTTCCACAGCTGCGGGAGTTCGTCCAGCGAGCTGCGGCGCAGCAACCGGCCGACGGCGCCCATCCGGTGGTCCTGGGAGATGTTCCAGCGGGTCGCCGACTCGTGCTCGTTGCTGGGGCGCAGGGTGCGGAACTTGAGCACGGTGAAGACCCGGCCGTCGAGTCCGGTGCGCTGCTGGCGGAACAGCACGCCCCTGCCGGTGTCGAAGCGCACGGCGACCGCGCAGGCGGCGAGCACCGGGGAGAGCAGCAGCACGCCGAGCCCGGCGGCGGCGATGTCCAGTGCTCGCTTGACCGCCCAGTTGGGTCGGCGCATCGCGGGGCGGGGCAGCCGCAGGCAGGGGTAGCCCCAGAGGTGGTCGGCGGTGCGGCGGATGCCCGGCTCCAGCGCGCCGTGCTCGCGCAGCGCCGGGACCAGCCAGACCTGGCAGCCGAGCCGGACCGCCTCGCGCAGCGCGACGGCGGTCTCCTGCTCGTCGGAGGCGCCGGCGGTGGCGATCAGGCGGCGCACTCCGTGCCGGCGGACCTCGCGTTCCAGCACCTCGCGGCCGCCGAGCACCGGCACCGGCGCGGTCAGCCGGGAGTCGCCCGGCAGCCGCGAGTCACCGGACAGCCGGGAGTCACCGGGCAGCAGGACGGGGGACGGGTCGAGGAAGCCGATCGGGCGCATGCCGTACTCGGGCCGCTCCAGCAGCGCGGTGGCGATCCGCTGGCCGAGCGGTCCGGCGCCGAGCAGCAGCACCGGTACCGGGTGGCGGCGCCGGACCCGGCGGAGCAGTCCGTAGAGCAGGGTGCGGCCGAGCAGCGCGAGCGTGACCAGCACGGTGAGCAGGGCGAGCAGTCGGGGCCAGCCGGTCGGGCCGCAGCTGGGCCAGGCGCTGGGCAGGCAGCCTGCCAGGGTGACCGCGACGGCGAGCGCGACCACCGCGCGGGCCGCCAGCGCGGGCAGTTCGTCCAGCGCGGAGGGGGTCATCCGGGTGCGGTACAGGCCGGCGGCCAGGTTGAGCGGCAGCAGGACGGGCAGTACGGCCGCGGCGGTGCTCAGCGGGTGGGCGGGACCGGTGGCGCAGGCCAGCGACCCGGCGCAGGCGGCGACCAGGTCGACCACGAGCAGCCCGAGCGGCAGCGCGGCCCGCGAGCGCAGACGCCGGCGGTGCCGGCCCAGTTGGGTTGCGGTGCGCGGCTGAGTGGGCCGGGCGGGCCGGTCGAGGACCTCGGTTGCGAGCCGCCGGCCGTTGGCCGCGGTTCGCCCAGGCCGCGGCACGCTCTCGTGGTCAATGGTCATCAGCGCACGAACTCCCCTGCTGTGTACCCGGGATTCCCGGTACCGGGTGTGCCCACCTGCTCATCGTTCTTGCAATTAATCAGAAAGAAGCAGGCGAAATCAGACATTACCGAACATCGGCTACATTTCCGGAAGTTGACTTGCCATTTCATTCCACTCGCCTATTAATATGAATTTCTGACTAAGTCTCGACTGGGTCCGCGCTTGGGCCTTCATCTGGAGATTCACTCAGTCCCGGGCAAGCCACGGGCAACGCCGAATCAGACGGAAACGCGTGCGCTCGACTGGCGGTCGGCGGACATTGTCAGTCCCTCTTGTTACCTTGCGAGGGTGAAGGTCGTGGTGCAGGTGAAGCTGTTGCCGACCGCCCAGCAGGCGGCGGCGCTCAGCGCAACCCTGTCTACGTGCAACCAGGCCGCTGACGCGGCGTCGGTGGTCGCGTTCAAGGAGAAGGCGTTCTCCCGCAACGAATTGCAGAAGCTCGTATACGCGGACCTCAAAGCGCAGTTCGGGCTGGGAGCGCAGGCCGCGGTGCGGACCGTGAAGAAGGTCGTCGACGCCTACACGACGCTTCGCGCCAGCGTGCGGGCCGGAAACCTCGGCGGCCCCGCCTCCAAACGCCGTTGCAAGGCCGAAGGAAAGCCGATCGCCTTCCGCTCCGATGCAGCACAGCCGTACGACGACCGCTTGCTGTCCTGGCGGCACGACGCAGGGACGGTATCGATTGGCGAACGCACCGGACGCGGGATCGCCCTGGAAGACCTCGGGACGATCCGCGACCGGGTACGGCCTCACCAGCACCAGCGGGCCGCGCTCTCCTCCTGGCCGTTCCACCAGCTCGGCGAGCACGTCGCCTACAAGGCCGCCCGCAAGGGCGTCCCCGTGCTCATGGTGGACGCGGCCTACACCTCCCAGACGTGCCCGCGCTGTCGGCATGTCTCCCGCAGGAACCGTCCAAGTCGGGATTGGTTCTGTTGTCGTCGGTGCGGTCTCGCTGGGCCCGCCGATGTCGTCGCCGGGGTCAATGTGCGCAACCGCGCACGCTCGGCGTGGGCCTTCGTCAACATGCCCCAACTCGAACCCACCTCCAAAGTGGCATAGAGCGTTGCGGCCGACCGCGCCCCCTCGTACCGGGCACGGCTGAGCAGCTATCAACGTCCTGGACGACCGAGCCAACAACCTCGGCCACGTGCAGGACAGAGAAGTTGACTGCCTGAGAAACGATCAGATCCGCGCGGGGACACGGGGAGTCGACTGGCCCGCGATGATCGACTTCTGATACAGCTCGGACACCCGAGCGACCACCGTGCGAATGTCATGACGGCCCGTCACCCAGCCCCGCGCCGCCACCCCGCGCTGGGCACAGTCCAGCGGCTCGGACAGCGCCGCCGCCAGCGCGTTGGTCAGCGCGGCCGGATCGTTCACCGGGATCAGCCCACCCTCCCGCTGGGCCGGCGGCAACTGCTCGCGGGCCCCCGGCACATCGGCCAGCAGCACCGGCCGGGCCATCGCCATCGCCTCCAGCGGGGCCAGCGCCATCCCTTCCCAGCGCGAGGGCAGCACCACCAGATCGGCGGCCGCCAACCAGGGGCGCGGGTCCGGTACGTCACCGGTCAGCCGCACCCGGTACGGCTCCGGCAGCGCCCGCGCCTGCGCGGCCAGCGCCTGCGCGTCCGGACCGCCGCCGACCAGCGCCAACCGGGCCGTCGGCACCCGGCGCAGCACCGCCGGCCAGGCGGCGAGCAGCAGGTCCTGCCCCTTCTGCCGACAGAGCCGGCCCACGCAGACGGCCAGCGGCTCGGACAGGTCGAGGCCGAGCGAGAGGCGGGCGGCCCGGCGCTCGGCCGGCGCGTAGTGGGCCAGGTCGACCCCGTTGGGCACCACGGTGAACGCGGCCTCGACGCCGACCGCCTCGCCGTCGAGCTGCTCCTGCTCGCTGACACAGAGCACCGAGCTGGCCCAGCGCGTCGCATACCGCTCCCAGCGGATGCTGGCGGTGGCGAGGGACCCGGTGGCGGCGGCGAAGGACCAGGCGTGCGGCTGGAAGACGGTGGGCAGCCGCCCCCGCACGGCCAGCCGGCCGGCCAGACCGGCCTTGGCGCTGTGCAGGTGGACCAGGTCGGGGGCCACCTGCTGGACCAGGCGGCGCAGCCGGGCGGTCTCGGCGGTCACGCTGGGCCCCGGCGAGCGGCGGGCCGGCCAGTCCAGCGACTCGGCCCCCGCCGCCACCGCCTCGGGCCCGAGCCGGCCGCCGGGCGGGCAGGCCACCAGCACCCGGTGGCCGGCCGCGCGCTGCCCGCGCACCAGATCGGTGACCACTCGGGCGACGCCGCCGTCCACCGGCTGGGAGACATGAAGGATCGTCAGATGCACGGCCGCGAGCCTAGGGTGGCTTCGGGTGGCGATCCGTGCGCCGTCACCCGCCAGGGGTCGGGGTTCGCCCGTACGGCTGGCGGGTCGTACGGGTGTCCGTTACTTCAGCCTGCTTTGGCCGACGTACTTCACTTCACGTAGTTCTCGAGGCGGGCCAGCACCTCGTCGTGGATCCGGTTCAGGCCCTTGGGCGCGAAGGTGCGCTCGAAGAAGCCGCCGATGCCGCCGGCGCCCTGCCAAGTGGTCTCGATCGCCACCGTGGTCTGCCCGGCGGCGGCGGCCGCGGCGACCGTCCAGGTGATCACCATCGAGGAGTTGGCGTCGGTCTCCACCAGGGTGCCGGCCGTGGGCGCGCTGACCGTGAAGAGGCAGTCCCGCACCCGCTTCTCGGTGGCCTGCAGCTTCCAGTGCACCTGGGTGCCCGCGCCGATCCCGCCGGCCCGCACCTCGTACTCGCTGTACTGCGCGGGCAGCAGCTTCGGCCGGACCGTGCTGTAGTCGGCGACCGCCTCGTACACCTGCTCCGGGGTGGCGGTGTAGGTCCGCTCGGTGCGGGCGTGGACCTGGGCCATGGGGCTGCTCCTATAACAGTCGATGCGTTGGGCCCGCCCAGCTTAGGCTGACTGCTGTGCTGACTTCGGTGAAGGCTCTTCGCTATCTCGACCCGCTGCGGGCCGGCGGTTCGGTCCCCGGCATCGTGGAGACCGACGACCTGGGCACCTACGTGGTCAAGTTCACCGGCGCCGCGCAGGGCCACAAGGCGCTGGTGGCCGAGGTGATCGTCGGCGAGCTGGGCCGCCGGTTGGGCCTGCGGATCCCCGAGCTGGTGCTGGTCGACTTCGACCCGGCGGTGGCCGCGCACGAGCCCGACCCCGAGATCCAGGACCTGCTGAAGGCCAGCGCCGGCCTCAACCTGGGGATGGACTACCTGCCCGGCTCACGCGACTTCAGGCCCGGCGAGGCCCTGGCGGTCGACCGGGTCGAAGCCGGACGGGTGGTCTGGCTGGACGCGCTGACCGCCAACGTCGACCGCACCCGCAGCAACCCGAACCTGATGGTCTGGCACCGGCGGCTCTGGCTGATCGACAACGGCGCCGGGCTGGTCTTCCACCACCGCTGGTCGACCCACCTCACCTCGATCGACCGCGGCTATCCGATGGAGAACCACGCGCTCGGCCCGTACGCACCCGATGTCGCGCACGCGGACGCCGAGTTGGCGCCGAAGGTGACCGAGGCGCTGCTGCGCGAGGTGGTGGCGCTGGTACCCGAGGAGTGGCTCACCCCGGCCGAGGACGGCTTCGCCACCGTCGACGAGCTGCGCGAGGCCTATGTGCAGCACCTGGCAGCCCGTGCCGCGGTCTCCGAGCGGTGGCTGCCGCGGGAGTTCGCGACGGAGGAGCAGCTGCGCTCGGCGGAGGCGGCCGCCCGGGCGCGCAGCCAGGCCGGTCGGCCGGCCTGGCTGCAGCAGGTACCGGACCTGCACGGGCACTGAGCTGCTTCTCTCGGTGCCCTACTCCGCGTGGCAGGTGGGCCCGAGGTCGAGCAGGCCCGGGTAGGTGTCGAGGGCGAGGCAGTAGTCCGTGCTCCCGTCCGTCGTGCTGACGCCGTTGGCCGGCGCGTAGACGGTGCCGTAGTAGGACGTGCTGCTGCAGTCGCGGTTGACCGTGGTGGTCGTGGTCGGCAGCGCCCAGCCCTTGACGAAGACGGTGACCCGGCGCGCCTGGGCGCTCGGCGGAACCGTCACCTGCTGCGCCCAGGTGGTGGTGGTCGTGGTCTTCGAGGTGATGCTGATCCCGAAGTGCTGGTCGGCGGAGACCTGCACGTCGAGGAGCTTGAACGGGAAGCCCACCTCCTCGTGGAAGTCCGCGCTGGCCGAGGCCGTGACGGTGAAGCTCGCCGAGTGCGTGGTGGACCAGTTGATCTGACCGCCGCTGCCCTGCCAGAGCGGACTGTGCTGATCGGTCGCCAGCCAGGCGTCCACCGGCTTGCCGCTCACCTGGCTGGACATGCCCGTGTCGCAGACCACCCCGTGGCCCTGGACCGTTGTCGTCGAACTTCCGGCCGTGTCGCCGCACGGGTTCCGGTTGCCGACCGCGCAGACCGTCAGATCGTGCCGGAAGGTCTGCGACCGGACGGTGGAGCCGACCCGGAAGGTCGCGGTGACGCTACTGACGTGCCACGGAGCACCGTTGGCGGCGGGCGTGTGCAGGGCGAGCAGGATCTCGTACGCCCCAGAGCCCTTACCGGACACCGTCGCGCCCGCCAGCGGTCGCAGCTGTGCCCCAGTGCCTGCGTCCAGCATGCTCGGCTGCCCCTGCCGCACGCCCACCGCCTGCTTCGCGTCCGCGTCGACCGGCAGCAACTGCGGCTCGGCAGAAGTCAGTCGGACCGGCGCGTCGCCGTCGGCGAGCGTCAGCCCGAGCAGCGTGAGCGACTTGCCGGTGGCCACCCTGATCACCAGACCACCATCGGTCACGTCCCCCGTACCCGGCGCGCTGACCCGGAACAACCCGCCGAGCGAAGCGTCGGTCAGCAGCGGCTCCGCCGCCGCCGGGTCGGCCGCCCACCCGCCGGCCAGCAACCAGACCGCCGTCCCCACCACCAGCAGCCCGACGGCGAGCAGCGCACCTCCCCGTCTCGTTCGAACTCTCGTTCGCACCAAGTGAATTGGCATGTTCGACCCCGATCCTGTCGGCCCCCGACAGATCGAGTCTTGCCCCGGTTAACGGGTGTCGAAAGGCAGTCCGGCGATTGGCACAGAAGCGTGACGCTCAGCTCGTACCCGAGCCATCGAACAACGGGGGCGGCGCGCAGAGCGGGCACCGGCAGGCCGGCCACTAGTCGGTGACCGGGTGGAGGTATGAGGTGCACACGGCCATCGCGGAGGTGCGGTGCGGGTTGATTTCACGGGCGACTCACCCTCTCTCATAGAGGGGGAAGTTGGGCCAGAGCAGGGGGCAAGGGATGCTTCTTCGACGGGATCGGCTCGGCCACTCCCGGAGGAGCAACTGCCAGGGATCAGTGGTGCGCACACGCGACTCCGCGCCGGATCAGCGCCGCGATCCGCAGCGCCACCTCCGGCTGGACACAACCGAGTTGGACCAACATATTGCCGGTGAGGGAGGAGGGCTGGTCGAGGCAGATGGAGGGCGTGATGATGCCGTCCGAGGCGAGGGCGAGAATCAGCTCACGCTGGGCGTCAGCGGCAGCGGCGCGCTGGGGGGCGGTGGCGGCTTGGTAGATGGAGGGCATGGCGGGGCTCGCTTTCTGTAACTGGGCAATGTCACCGACTGTGCCCCAAGCGTTGCAGTGTGCGACTACGATTTAAAGAGGGCGGGAGCTTATTCCTGTGATGCAAGGAAGGAAGTGAACGCATGAGCGAGGGAATTGACCCGACGGAGTCGATCGCGGAGTTCTTTGCCGACCGCGTCCGACGTGCTCGGAAGCGCAAAGGCCTGATACAGGCACGGCTTGGCACGCTGACCCATACCCACCGCACTCGGATCAACCGGATCGAGCGCACCACCGACGGCCTGGGTGTCGCCACCACGGTGGCCGGCGGCGTCTACGCCCTCGCCCCCTACCGCATAACCCACACCGCCAGCATGGCGATGTCCCCAACGCTCAAGCCCGGCGACCCGCTTGTGGGCACCACCTGCGACCTGGTGAACAACACGAGGTTGTACTCGTTCCCGTCGG
The DNA here is from genome assembly GCF_000744785.1 of Kitasatospora azatica KCTC 9699. Classification (NCBI taxonomy): domain Bacteria; kingdom Bacillati; phylum Actinomycetota; class Actinomycetes; order Kitasatosporales; family Streptomycetaceae; genus Kitasatospora; species Kitasatospora azatica. The sequence goes on from NZ_JQMO01000002.1 coordinate 2,141,837, forward strand.
CGTCACGGTACAGCGCCAGGTCGACCCCCGCGCAGCCATGGCTGTGCGTGATCAGGCCCGCCAGCGTGGGGGCCACGGTGTCCGGCCCGGTGCAGTCGGGGTTGGCCTTCTCGGCGACCAGGGTGTAGCAGCTGACCTGTTGCGGGTAGACGGTCGACGGACTCAGCGCCACCGTGCTCTTCGCAGCGGCCGGGTGGTGCGGCGCCACCAGCCCGTACACCCCGAGCCCGGCGATCCCCAGCACCCGGCTATCAGACACTCCTCGATGCGATGCAAAACTGTTGCACCATATGTCAGTTGAGTCGCCTCTGGGATCGCCCAAGTTGGTTGACAGTGCATCAGCAATCGGAAAGCCTGGCTCGGACACTGGCAGTGCAGGCATCTTGATGACGGGGCGTGGCGGACTGTGACCTACTTCGTGGAGGTACCGGTCACCGGTGCTGACGGTGCATTGGAAATCGTGAAGGCCAGCATCGAGACCATGCCGGACGGCCTGGTCAAGGTGGCTCGGCCCGGGCAGGTGGTCGCGCGGGCGACTCGGTCGCTGGGCGAGATGGTGGCCGGGGTGCGGCCGGTCGCCGAGCAATTCGTCAACGGGTTCCGAGGGATGGCTGTCGCTCCGGACGAGATATCCGTCGAGTTCGGGCTCTCGCTGTCCGCCGCGGCGGATGTGGTGATCTCGAGTACCGCCGCGAACGCCCACTTCCAGGTCTCGCTGACCTGGCATCGACCCCGTCCAGGGAGCCCCGAGAACCCCGAGAGCCCGGAAGGTTCCGAAGGCTCCGAGAGCTCGGAGGGCTGACGCCGTGACCTCGTCCGAGGGGACGCCGCAGCCGCACGATGCTTTGGGCACGGAGGTGTTGGGGGCGGCTGTGGTCCGGGTCTTCGACCGGGACGGGGAGCCGGTGGGTCTGGGATTCCTGGTCGGTCCCGACCTGGCTGTCACGTGTGCCCATGTGGTCTCCGCCGCGCTCGGCACGGCGGAGACCCAGCGCCCTGAGCCCTCCGCGCGGCTGCAGGTCGACTTCCCGCTGCTCCCGGGTAGTGGCGCGGTCGCGGCGAGCATCGAGCAGTTCGTACCTTCGGAGCCGTCTCATGGCGGGGACGTGGCGGTGCTTCGGCTCACCGAAGCCGTGCCGGGCACCCGACCGGTCCGGCTGGTCGAGACGAAGGAGGTCTGGGGGCATTCGGCACGGGCGTACGGGTTCCCGGTGGGCCGCCCTGGCGGGGTCTGGCACTCGGGTCTGCTGCGCGCTCGGCAGGCGAACGGCTGGATCCAGACCGATCTCGCAGCGAGCAGCGGGTACCGGGTCTCCGGTGGGTTCAGCGGCGGCCCGGTCTGGGACGACCTGCTCGGCGGCGTGGTCGGCATGGTGGTCGTCGCCGAGTCCGGCGAACCTCCGGTGAGCTATCTGATCCCCTCGGACGGGCTGACGCAGGCCTGGCCCGAGTTGCGCGAGCTGGCCATGCCGCCGACCCCGTTCCGCAGCCTGGCGGCGTTCGAGGAGCAGGACACGGCGTTGTTCCACGGGAGAACGGCCGAGAGCAACGAGGTCGCGGCCCTGGTCGCACGCGACCGTTGGACCCTGGTCGTCGGGCCGTCGGGTTCCGGCAAGTCCTCGCTGGCCATGGCCGGGGTGATACCGCTGGTGCGGGCCACCGGCGCCGTCGCGGTCAGTGTGCGACCTTCCCTGGGCAGCAGCCCGCTGGCGGCGCTGGCCGCCGCGCTGCTGCCGTTGCTGGAACCGGGCCGGTCCACGCTGGAACATCTCGCGCGGATCCCGGAGTTGACCGCACAGCTGGCCCGGCGGCACGGACTGGCCGACGTGGCCGCCCAACTGCTGGCAGGCCGGCAGGGCCGGCCGCGGCTGCTCGTCGTCATCGACCAGCTGGAAGAGCTGCTCACCTGGAGCACGGACGACATCGAGAAGTTCGCCGCGGTTCTGTTCGACCAGGAGCTGCCCGAGACAGTCCGGGTGTTGGCCACGCTGCGGGCCGACTTCCTGGACGCGGCCCTCGCACACCCCGCCCTACCGGCGACCTTGCGCCGCCAGGTCTACGCACTCGGGGCGATGGGGCCCGCCCAGCTGCGCGAGAGCATCGTCGCGCCGATCGAGGCCATCCCCAGCGTGCACTACGAGCCGGGCCTGGTGGAAAGCATCCTTGCCGACACCGGTGCCGAGCCGGGCGCCCTGCCACTGCTGGGCTTCACCCTGGACCTGCTGTGGCACCGGCAGACCGGCGGCCGGCTCACCCTCAGGGCCTACCACGAGCTCGGCGGCGTCACCGGAGCACTCGGCGCCTACGCCGAGCGGGTCTGGACCGAGAACGTCCCGCGCGAGGACGAGCAGGCGGCGCAGCGCCTGTTCACCAGGCTGCTCCGGCTCCCGATCGGCGCGGCGACCGCCACCCGCAGGGTCGCGCTGCGATCAGAGCTCGGCGAGGACGAGTGGCACATCGCTCAACGGTTGGCCGCGACCCGGCTGCTGGTCGTCGGGCGCGTCGAGGACCGGGAGACCGTCGAGATCGCCCACGACGCGCTGATCACCGGCTGGACCAAGCTGGCCGGATGGGTCGCCACGGACCGCTCCTTCCTGGCTTGGCGTGAGTCGCTGCGATACGACCTGGCCCGCTGGCAGCAGGGCGAGCACACCGACGATCTGCTGCCGGCAGCCGCCGCCCTGGAAGGCGCGAAGGCCTGGCAGAGCGACCGCGCCGACTCCCTGAGCGATGCCGAACGCGACTATCTGGCGCGCGGCGCCGCCCACCAACGGGCCAAGGGCCGCCGTCGACTCAGGTGGACCGCTCTGTTCACCGCCTTGGTGCTGACCGCCGCCTCGGCCCTGGTGATCGGGTTCCTCCAGCACGACGACGCAGTGCATCAGCGGACCACCGCCGCGCAGAAGGCGGCGTTCATCCGCGCCAACACCCTGACCGCCGACGCGAGCGCGCTTCGAGATGCCGACCCTGGACTGGCCGGGCAGTTCGCGATCGCCGGTTTCCGGTCCTCGGCCACCCCGGACGCCGTCGCCGGCCTGTACTCGACGTTGAACACGACGCTCGACCGGGTGGTCGACAGCCCCGGCAAGGGGATCATGATCCTTGCGACCCAGCCGGACGGTCCACTGGCCGCCGCCGTCACCACGGACGGGAACGTGCGGATTCTCGACCTGTCCGATCCCGCCGCCCCGATTCTGGACGCGACCGTCCAGGCGCAGTTGGAAGGCGTGGCGATTGCCCCCGGGGGGAAGGTCCTGGCCGGTCCGTGCCCTGCGGGCATGTGCCTGTGGAGCCTGGCCGACCCGCGGCACCCGGCGGTCACGGCGCAACTCCCGCTGCCCGCCGACGCCCCGGGCGGCACCGTCGCCATTACGTCGATGGCCATCAGCGCGGACGGCACGATGGCGGCCGCCGCTTCGCGGACGGGCGTCACCCTGCTGTGGTCGATCACGCAGCCCGCGAGTCCCAGCCTGCTGGCCGAACTGCCCACCCCGACCACGCGGTCGGGTTCCGCGCTGGCCGGTGTGGCGTTCTCCCCGCACGGCAACCTGCTGGCCGCGACGATCCTGGGCGGCGCCACCCAGCTGTGGGACGTCAGCAAACCGACCGCCCCGCCCCGCGTGGCGACCATCCAGACCGGCTACCGCAGCGTCACCTTCAGCCCGGACGGCGGACTGCTGGCTGCGGTGGGGGACAACGCGTTCGGCCTGTTCAACCTCGCCAACCCGAGCTCCCCGGCCCAGGTCAGTGTCGACCTGCAGGACGACTTCCTGCTCGACCTGCAAGCGGCGGCGTTCAGCCCGGACGGCCATCGGTTGGAGTTCGGCGGCGAGGACACCAACCACGCAACGGGCAGCCAGTGTTACGTCGACGTCTCGCCGGACCAGCGCAGCACCACACTCGAACCGGTCTGCACCGGCACGGACGGTTTCGGCACCCTCTCGCTGGCCTACACACCCGCCGGCGCCCTGCTGACCGGCGACGACGACGGATCGGTACGGCAGTGGCGATCGGCACTGCCGACGGTCAGCGGGGTCACGATTCCCAGTGCCGCCTGGTGGGCCGTCAGCCCGGACGCACACCTGCTGCTGGCGAACGTGGCGGGGCCCAGCTCATCCCCGGATCAGAGCTCGGTGGGCGTCTGGGACCTCTCCCGGTCCGCCTCACCGGTACGGGTCGGGACCATCCCGGTCAACGACCAACTGATCGACTACCTCGCGGCGACCACCGTGCTGACCGTCGCGAACGACAACACGGTCCAACTCTGGGACCTGCACGACCCAACGCACCCGGCCCGCGGCGCATCCCTGGGCAGCATCGCGGAGGGCGAAGGCGTGTTCCGCAATGCGCCGGCCATGGTCGTGCCGGACAGTTCCGGAGACCGGGTCACCGTGCTGGGCCCGGATCAGAAGCTGCACCTGTGGCACATCCTCGGCGCGACCAACGCCGTGGAGACCGCGTCGATACCCGCCGCCGACGCCCCCACCGGCCCGGCGGGACTGCTGGCCGACGGCAGTGCGGCCTTCCTGGTCAAGAAGGGCGGGATTCAGTGGTGGAACCTCAACGACCCCGCGCACCCCGTCCCCGACCAAATGCTGTCGCTCGACGATCCGTCGTTGAACTACCTCGTCGAGAACGACGACACCACCGCCGTGGTGACCGGCACGAACGCCGCCGGCTCGGGCCAGGTGGTCCACCTGCTCCAATTCTCGGGCGGTCGGCAGAAGTCGGCGGCGGTGGTCCCGGGTGCGACCGGTGGAATCCTGGGCCTGAACACCGATCGCAACCTGCTTGCCACAACCGGACCCGCCGACAATTCCGTCAGCCTGTGGGACATCACCCACCGGGCGGAGCCCCGGTTCCTGACCACCATCTCCACCGTCGGGAAGGTGAGCGAGATCGACTTCGGCCCGGACAACCTCATGGCCGTCTGGGGCAGCGGGAAACCGATACAGCTGTGGGACATCCACGACCTGACCACCCCGGCGCTGAGGAACACCATCGAGGTCGCGTCCGGCTACGTCGAGGCGGTCATGTTCTCTCCGACGCGCACCCAACTGCTCGTCGCCGACAGTGCAGAGGTACACATCTACGACACGGACCCCGCCAAGCTCGCCGACCGGCTGTGCTCCTACGTCGGCAGCTCCGTGACCAGCGCGCAGTGGCAGCGCTACGCTCCCGGAACCGCCTACCAGAAGCCCTGCTGATCAGCGGCAGATCACGAAATCCGGGTACGCGTGCCGCCCCGGACGGTCGCCGATCTCGCTGATGGCGGCGCGGATCCGGTGGAGGTGATCCACCGTCATCTGCAGCGGCGGCTCGTCGGGCTGGTACGTCGTGCGGATGGGGTAGTCGACACCCGGGGTGGTGGTCATCTCGATGTGACAGCCGAGGACGTGGGTGACCGGGCGGGTGTCGGTGAAGGCGATCAGGCGGTCGACGGTGCGGGTGAAGGCCGGCCAGTCGTCGACGTAGAGGCGGCCGCGATAGACGGTGTCGCCGGTGAGCAGGAAGCCGGTGGCCGGGTCGTAGAAGGTGACGGCGGCCTCGTGGTGGCCGGGGGTGGCCAGGCACTCCAGGACCCGGCCACCGAGGTCGACGGTGGCGACGCGGTCCGGGTCGGAGCCGAAGCCGAACCAGCGCCAGGCGGACTCCCGGTCCGCGGGCACGAGTTCGGTGTCGGGGCGGTCGACGAACTGACCGTCGGCCGCCACGTGGTCACCGTGGGCGTGGGTGTGCAGGACGAGCAGCGGCAGGCCACCGAGCAGCTCGTCCACCACCCGGCGCAGCGGGAAGAAGTCCGCCGACGCAGTGGCACCGGTGTCGATCAGCACCGCGCGCTGCTCGCCCAGGAGGAGGTAGAGGAAGGGCGCCTCGTAGTTGACGGACTTGTTCTGCCGCAGGATCACGGTGCGCTCGTCGTAGCGGTACACCTGGATCTCGGGGTCGGCGTCGTGCTTGGCCGAGGGGGAACCGTGGATCCAGCGGACGTCCATGGCCCGGAATCTACACGTGCGGGAGTCCGCCGAGCAGGCCGAGGGTGCTCTTGACCTCGTTGAGCGGGCCGATCTCGTTGCCGTTGGCCGTCGTGTCGACTCCGCCGGTGACGGGGGCCGCGCTCGTACGGTGTTCGTCGGTGCCCGCGTTGGCGCTGGGGGCGGCGAGGGAGGCCACCACGCCGACGGCGAGGGAGGCGACGGCGAGCATGCTGCGCTTCTTCATGCCTGGGGCAACGAGGGAGCCCGCCCCGAGGACACGGGCGCCGGGGATGCAGTGTGCGCGGGAAGTCGACCGGGTCGACTTCCCGCGCACACCAACAGGCGACTCAGCTCAGAACCGGACCGCCGCGTTCGCGTCGATCAGGCCGTGGCCGTAGAAGCCGTTGTCGAAGAGCGAGCCCTCGCAGGTGGCCTGCCAGGCGCCGTCGCCGCCGGGGTTGAACGAGGCCGGGCAGGCGATGGGGTGGGCCTCGGCGGTGAGCAGGGCGGTCAGCGCCTCGGGGCCTGCCCACGGGTGGGCGCTCGCCAGCAGCGCGACGACGCCGGTCACGTGCGGGGTGGCCATCGAGGTGCCCTGCTTGTAGCCGTACTTGTTGCCGGGGACGGTGGAGAGCACCCGGCCGTTGTGGTCGGGGGTGTCGGGCAGCTGGAACCGCGAGTCGCCGCCGGGGGCGGCCACGGTGATCACGCCCGCGCCGTAGCTGGAGTAGAAGGACTTGTCGCCCTTGCTGCCCACCGCGGAGACCGCGATCACGCCGGGCAGCTCGGCCGGCAGCGAGAGGCAGGTGTTGTCGACCGGCCGGGTGCCCGGCGTGGTGTCGTCGGGGCTGGTCGGGTCGGTGGTCTTGTGCGCCAGGTCGGTGTTGAAGTTGCCGGCCGCCGCGACGTTCAGCACGCCGTTGTCCTGCGAGTACGCCACGGCGCGGCGGACCGCGGTGACGATCGCCGCCTGGTCCGGGTCGGACTGGCAGTTGTAGAGCCAGGGGTCGATGTAGTAGCTGTTGTTGGTCACCTTGAAGTGGTGCTCGGCCGCCCAGACGAAGCCGCAGACCGCGTACTCCGGGTAGATGAACCCGCCGTCGTCCACCACCTTCACCGCGGCCAGTCGCACGTTCGGCGCGATGCCCACGACGCCCTTGCCGTTCTTGGCCGCGGCTATGGTGCCTGCGACGTGCGTGCCGTGGTCACTGGCGGTGGGCTGCCAGGACTGCCAACTGGTGTCCGTCACACCGCCCTTGATGCAGGAGGCGGAGAGCGAGGGGTCCACGTTGGCGGCCAGGTCCTCGTGCGTGGCGTCGATGCCGGAGTCGAGCACCCCGACCACCACGTTGCGGCTGCCCAACGTGACCT